>JBBRHM010000020.1:0-33727 GCA_038222655.1 Chitinophagales bacterium
TACGGGAGAAACAATCTGGTTGATGGACATATCATTGGTAGGACTGATAACCCGAATTCTGTAATCCTGTGTTTCTCCTTTGCCATAGGTACCGCAGGCAGCCACATCTGTTGCAGTGGCAGTTTCCTGCACAATAATTCGCATGAGGCTAATGTTTCCAATGAGCAAAGAGTTGGGTGTGGTGATGGTGGCATTATATATCTGTGCCGCAGCACTAAGCACATTACTGGTAGCAACCAGTTCTGATGCATCAAATACACCGTTGTTATTAAAATCGATAAATATTTTTACAATCCTACTGTTTGTTGTAGCATCGGCAGTACTTAGTTTTATCGCGATAGGTATCGTTTGTGAAGGCTCTATATCTGCCACTAGATTGGTATAGTTTGTATAGGTCCTTGATCCCGCAGGGTTTAACTGGTGAATATTTTTAAAACTTACACTGTCTATTCTTGCACCACCACCACCTGATGCAGAAGCGCAGTAAGCAGTACCCCCAACACCACTTACCAGTAATGAATATGCCTGTGAGCCTCTTGCCAAGGTACCTTTATGTGTAACGGTTATGGTATAGGATTGGCCGGGAATAGTGCTGTCGACATCAATTTTTTCAACGTTATCTGTTATGTTATCACCGGGTACAGCGGGAGACGCCGGGTTACTTACATTAAGAGTCCAGGGTAAAAATACCCTGGGTGCGGTTCCGGTGGCGGTAATGCGGATGTCAAGATCATTTACCAGATTCTTGCTACGGTTGTTTAGCAGGATAACTTTATCTACTGAGCCTTTTACATCAGTCCAGCAAATAGTTGCCGATAGTTGCCCTTTTCCTGAGGCAATTACATTGGTGGTAAAAGTTTGTCCCTGTGTAAGAGTATTTTCAAACAACAGGTGTGCACTGGAAGAGGCATTACCCGAGGGAACCGCCGCTGTTATAACCGCTGCCGCTTTTTCAACATTTAATAATCCCCATCCATATTGATAATCCGGACCCATAGAGGGTCCGGCTTCGTCTGCTGTGTGAATGGCCAGTCCTTTTAGCGTGGCAGAACGTAAAAAAGAAGTGGCGCCTTTTAATTTGGAATAATATTCCTGCAAAAGAAATAAAGAACCGGTTGTATTGGGAGCCGACATGGAAGTGCCGCTAAAACTTGCATAACTTGTATTGGAAGTAGAAACGGATGATAAAACATTTACGCCATCAGCAACCACATCGGGCTTTATACGTCCATCATCGGTAGGCCCCCAACTACTGAAAGAGGTTGCTCCAATATCTTCTTTACGGCTATACCCACCGGCAATACCGTCAACAGCCCCTACGGTTAAAATATTTTTAGCGCCACAATCCCATGAAATGATATCGTAACCGTTATTGCTGCTGATATCTGCCGGTCTGTTACCTGCGGAAATCATTTGTCCGCTTGCATTGAGACGAAAATAGGGTTCTCCTACCGCCGGTCCGTTTTCGTTCCGGTTGTTACCGGCAGATTTTACTATCAGGTAAAACGGGGCATTATAGGCGATAGAATCCAGTGCCTGTGAATCATCACTGTAATAACCGAATTTATAATCTTCTGTATCATTCGGGCGCCCATTAAACTCCCAGCGGTTCTGCGAGCTGTTGAAGTTCCACCCGGAAATAATAGAATAAGAGTGATTGGAAAGTAAAAGATTGGGAGCCTCGCTGAATATCTCCGCAATATCACTGGTAAAATCATACGCTATCAGTCCCTGCGCTCCATACGCCATTCCTTTCGCACTCGGGTTCACACCACTGGCAATCATGGTTCCCGTAACATGTGTGCCATGATCGCTGAGGGAGGAAGGGTTATCTTTTTGTGTTATACGACCCGCAAGTTCTACATGGGTGCCAAGAATAATACCTCCGTCCCAAATGGCTATCTTGTTTTTTAAATTAGCAGAACTACCCGACAGGTTTAACCCCGAAGCGCCTCCCGGCCACAACTGGTTAGCCCTTGTGGTAGCGGCAGCAATGGTATTATTGTTGGTAATATAATATTTAGGAAAACCAAAATTATCAACACCCACCAATACAGCTTTTTGTCCGTCTTTTCCTGCAAAACTCAGTGCCCAGCCTCTTTGTTTGGCTAAACTTAGTGCCTTAATATAATTGGCATCACTGGTAATTTTATACGCTACTGCCGCCTGTTTTAATAACCGCGTATTGGTGAATACTTGTGCCGGAAGTATGCCTGCAAATCCACAGATACATAGAATAATAATCAGCCCATTTTTTTTCATCATAACCATCGGAGTTTACCTACAAACTATGCATCTGAACTATTCAGCCAGAATATTCACTAAATTAGATACTTTCATCATTCAAAGTGAGGTATGAAATATATTCTTTTTTTTCTTTTAACAGTGGTTTTGACTGGATTAGGCTGTTCTTCCACCAAAAAAAACAAATCCTCCCTTATTAAACAGGGCCTAACCGGACTTATCACAGAAGCAACCGGTAACCAGATGCCGATGAAAGGAGCCCCTCCGCAAGTGCCAAGAGGGGTTTTAACAAATGTTTTTATTTATGAGCCTACAAATCTTACACAGGTAAACCGCATCGGTACTTCACCGGTATATTCGGCAATTACTACGCATTTGGTTGCTTCGGTAGCGACAGATAGTACGGGTGCTTTCAGCGTGCCTCTGCCTGTAGGTTCTTATTCTGTGTTTATTCAGCGGGGGAAACAGTTTTATGCAAACCTGTTTGATGAAAAAAATAATATCGCTTTGTTTACAGTAGAAGAAAATAAATTAACAACGGTGCATTTAACCGTGAGTGCTGCTGCCAGCTATTAAAGGATAGTGATTGTAAATTTTATTAACTGCTTCCATGCTATCTTTGCACCCTTTGTAAGTAAGGAGTTGATTTGGCAGTTATGAACCTGAATGTGTTGTTGGCGCAGTATCAGCATTCACCCCATCTTTTTCAGTTGGCGGACAGGCTGTCATTTGCCCAGCCCCAGCATCTTTTTCTGAAAAATCTGCAGGGTAGCAGTTCTGAGTTTGTGGTTAGTTCCATTTTCACGCATCCCAATTGCCAACAACTGAATCACCTTCTGGTGTTAAATGATGCAGAAGAGGCAGCCTATTTTCATAACACCCTCGAAAATCTAACCAACGCACTCGATCTTTTCTATTTTCCCTCCTCGTTCAAGAACCGAAAAAATTTCAGACTGCTCAATAGTTCGCATGTGATGTTGCGTACCGAGGCGTTGACAAAATTATCGGCAGGTGGCAACCGAAAGATTGTGGTTACCTACCCGGAAGCTTTGTTTGAAAAAGTAGTGTTGTCCAAAACTCTCAGTAGCAATATTATCAGCATTAAAACCAATGATACCATCAATGTGGAAAGCCTGATGGATTTGTTTGTGATGTACGGATTTGAGCGAACAGATTTTGTGTATGAACCCGGCCAGTTTGCCTTGCGCGGCGGTATCCTGGATATTTATTCATTCGGTAATGAGAAACCGTATCGTGTGGAATTATTCGGTAATGAAGTGGACAGCATCCGCATATTCGATCCCGAAAACCAGTTAAGTGAAAGGAAGTTATTACAGGTAAACATCATTCCGAATGTTACTACGCAGTTTGAAAGCGGTGAAAAAGTATCGCTGCTCGAATTTGTTTCGGACAATACGATTGTTTGGCTCAAAGATTGGGACGTAATCAGGGAAAAAATCATAGCACAGGAAGAGGACCTGACGTCTTTTATGGCTATACTCGACAGCGGTTACCGCATGCAGAAAAGTGAGGAAGAAGACGACACTAAAACACTCAAAGAAGTTAAATGGGATGACTTTGCCAAAGCCGGGGCTCTTACGGAGCAACTCCAAAATCGCCATATTGTTGAGTTTGGATTTAAGCCCCATCTTGCTGATACAGAAATCGAATTCAATACCAGACCGCAGCCTTCTTTTAACCGCCAGTTCGACCTGTTGATTAAGGATCTGAAAGCTCATGAAACTGGGGGCTACAGCATTTATATTTTTGCAGAGCAGGCAAGACAACTCGAAAGACTTAACAGCATTTTTGCTGATCTGCAAACTGATATACAATTTGTTCCCATTGCCACAGGTATTCATGAAGGATTTATTGATGAAGCACTGAAACTGGTTTGTTATACCGATCACGAAATATTCCAGCGTTACCATAAATACAAGGTTAAACAGGCATATAACAAAAACAAGGCCCTTACGCTGAAAACACTGCGTGACCTGCATCCAGGAGATTACGTTACCCATATTGATCATGGTGTGGGTACGTATAGCGGCTTACAAAAGATTGAAGCAAACGGCAGGGTGCAGGAAGCTGTTCGCATCATTTATAAAGACAGTGATATTTTATATGTGAATATAAATTCCCTGCATAAAATATCCCGGTACACTGGAAAGGAAGGAACAGTGCCGAAGATCAATAAACTTGGATCAGATGTATGGAACAAGCTGAAGGAAAAAACCAAGACCAAAGTAAAAGAAATTGCGTTCGACCTGATAAAGCTATACGCCCAACGCAAGGCGCAGCATGGCTTTGCGCACGCTCCTGATAATTATATGCAAACAGAGCTGGAAGCTTCTTTTATTTATGAAGACACACCCGATCAAAGTAAGGCAACTGCTGATGTAAAAAAAGATATGGAGAATGAATCACCCATGGACCGCCTGGTTTGTGGTGATGTAGGTTTTGGAAAAACAGAGATCGCTGTGCGCGCAGCTTTTAAAACGGTATTGGATGGCAAACAGGCTGCCATACTGGTACCTACCACCATTCTTGCCTTTCAGCATTACAAAACATTTACTGAACGGTTAAAAGATTTTCCTGTTACTGTAGAGTATGTAAACCGCTTTCGTTCGTCCAAAGAAAAAAAGGAAATACTAAAAAGGCTGGAAGAAGGCAAAGTAGATATCATTATCGGCACACATGGATTGTTAGGCAAAGAAGTTAAATTCAAAGACCTCGGTGTGATGATTATTGATGAGGAACAAAAGTTTGGTGTGGGACATAAAGAGAAATTGAAAACACTGAAAACAAACGTGGATTGTTTAACCTTAACGGCAACGCCTATTCCGCGTACGTTACAGTTTAGTCTTATGGGGGCAAGAGATCTCAGTATTATTAACACGCCACCACCCAACCGGCAACCTATTCAAACCGAAGTGCGTGTGTTCAATGATGACTTTATCCGTGAAGCCATTTATTATGAAACAGAAAGAGGCGGGCAGGTTTTTTTTATTCATAACCGTGTACAGGGCTTGGCAGAAATGAGTGCCATGATACAGGGGCTTTGTCCGGATCTTAGTATCGGCTTTGCGCATGGACAGTTGGAAGGTCATGAACTGGAAGAACGAATACTTGATTTTATTGATAAGAAGTATGATGTGCTGGTATGTACCAATATTGTTGAAAGTGGTGTGGATATTCCGAATGTGAATACCATTATTGTAAACAACGCGCATCATTTTGGCTTAAGCGACCTGCACCAGTTACGCGGCAGGGTAGGAAGAAGCAATAAAAAAGCATTCTGTTATTTACTGGGGCCGCCCATGAGTTCATTGCCTACAGATTCGCGTAAACGTTTACAAACACTGGAACAGTTCAGCGACCTGGGTAGCGGTTTCCAGATAGCCATGCGTGACCTGGATATTCGCGGCGCGGGAAATTTATTAGGCGGAGAACAGACAGGCTTTATGGCCGAAATAGGTTTCGAAATGTACCAGAAAATATTAGAGGAAGCCATACGTGAATTGAAACGCACTTCGTTCAAGGACCTGTTCAAAGAAGAGATTAGTAAGCAGGATGATTTTGTAAGTGATTGTACCATTGATACAGACCTTGAAATATTGATACCAGATAGCTATGTAGAAAGTATTACGGAGAGATTGTCATTGTACACCAGACTTGATAATTGTGAGAAAGAGGAAGAACTGCAGGATTTTCATACAGAAATGCTTGATCGTTTTGGTTCCATACCACCGGAAGTGGAAGATCTTTTCACCACTGTTCGATGCCGTTGGCTGGGCGTGGCGCTTGGGTTTGAGAAAATGACATTGAAAGATGATACGCTGCGTTCTTATTTTATTAATCGTCCTGATTCTCCGTATTTTGAATCGGACCTGTTCAGGCGGGTGCTGGCTTTTTTACAGACCGGAACCAATAAAGCCAGGTTAAAGCAAACGGGCCGCATGTTTCTGCTCATTGTGGATGATGTAAAAGATATGAAGGCCATGGAAAGGTTCCTTACACTGATGCATAAGGAAGTTGTTAATAAACATGCTGCCGCCAATGCCGCAACGGTTACTTCAAATAATTCCTAAAATATCCCTGCGTTGATTAGGTTTTGTATGACTAATTTCTTTTGATAAGATTGATCAAAATCAGTTTGGCAACTGCCGGATCTACGATTACGGTATCATGTTCAAAATCTAATTTGATTCGCCATTTCTGCATTGTCGCGGCTCCAATGATAACGTCTTCACTTAAACTGGCTACCACTAAAAATTCATCACTAAGCCTGATATCTTCATGATAGAAATCTAAACGGCAGGTGTTATGGATTTCCATGTAAGTATCGCTGCTGGCGGTTGCAAGTCGCATGGGTGTATGCAATGGAATTTGTATTTCTAAATCTGCTAACAATTTATCATCAATGCAGGAATACGTTGCTCCACTATCAAACAAGGCATATAGATTCTTTTCACCTTTACTCCCTTCAAACCTAAGTGGTATGCGAATAACCATGGTATTTCTTTTCTCAAAATTACTAAAATAACCATCTGGCCTCAAGCTATTTCCCTCAAGCATTCATAACGTGCCGTGCAGTCAAGTCAAAAAAAATCCGGCTCATATGAGCCGGACTGAATCTGTTTTTTCTTTTGAGGCAGGATTAGAATCCTTTTTTTGCAACGCCATCAGCAATGGCCTGTAATGCTTTGGCTTCACTCATGATAGCCGCCATTTTGTTTCCTTTGCCATCGTGACCACCGGCCATATAACCGCCCTTGGCCGTTTTGGTGACAACCGCATCCTGCATAGGAACATTTTTTTCCTTTGTTTTGAGGCAGTATGCTTTAATCATTTTTGAAGTGTCCATGTTGGTAGAATTTAAAAGTTAGTAGATTAACAATGGGTTGTAAGCCACAATCTACCAAATTTTTTCAGGAAAGTGAAATTTTGCACCGGAAGGCAGGTTGAGGGATTGTAGATTAGGGTTACCGGAACAGGTTATATAGTCCGGAATATGCCTTCAGCCATGACCTATATACCCTGATTCATCCCCCAAACTACACGTCAATTTTTGCATATTTAGCATGACTCTCAATGAATTCGCGGCGCGGGGCCACATCATCACCCATCAGCATACTGAAGATACGGTCGGCTTCTGCGGCACTTTCAATGGTAACCTGTTTCAGGGTTCTGCGGGCAGGGTCCATGGTGGTTTCCCATAATTGGTCGGCATTCATTTCACCCAAACCTTTGTATCGCTGGGTGGTTACGCTGTCATCCTTGCCTCCCCCCAGTTTTTCGATCCAGAATTTCCTTTGTTCTTCTGAGTAGGCATATTGCTGTTCTTTACCCTTTTTAACCAGGTAAAGCGGTGGTTGGGCTATATACACATATCCCTGCTCAACCAGTTCTTTCATATAACGGAAAATGAACGTAAGTATCAGTGTGGCTATATGCGAACCATCCACATCAGCATCGGTCATGATGATGAGTTTGTGGTAACGCAGTTTTACAATATTCAGCGCCTTCATATCATCAGCGGTACCAACGGTAACACCTAAGGCAGTGTACATATTACGGATCTCTTCATTCTCGTAAATCTTGTGTTCCATGGCCTTCTCCACGTTCAGTATCTTACCACGTAAGGGCAGGATGGCCTGGTAACTCCTGTCGCGGCCCTGTTTAGCAGTACCGCCGGCTGAATCTCCTTCCACCAGGTATAGTTCACATTTTTCAGGATCTTTTTCACTGCAATCAGATAGTTTTCCGGGCAGGCCACCACCGCTTAAAACGGTTTTGCGTTGAACCATATCCCGCGCTTTCTTGGCTGCTACCCTTGCCTGTGCCGCCAGAATGATTTTTGAGATCACATTTTTCGCTTCGCGTGGATTTTCTTCCAGATAAGCTTCTAATGCACGGGCAACTGTGGTTTGTACAATACCGCTTACCTCACTGTTACCGAGTTTGGTTTTTGTCTGTCCCTCAAATTGCGGCTCAGGAACTTTTACGGAAATGATGGCGCTTAATCCTTCCCTGAAATCATCGCCTTCGATAGTTACTTTGGCTCTTTCAAACAAACCCTGTTTATCACCATAGGTTTTGAATACCCTGGTGAGCGCCTGCCTGAAACCCGTAACGTGGGTACCACCTTCAATAGTATTGATATTGTTTACGTAGGAAAAAATATGTTCTTTAAAATCGTCATTATAGGTAAGGGCCACTTCTACGGCTACGTTCGAGGCTTCATCATGTCCTTCCACATATAAAGGAGTTGGAATAAGCGGGTTGCGGTTGCCGTTCCTGTCAAGCATTTCAACAAATTCAACAATACCACCCTCACTGTAGAAATTTTTGGAATAAACAATACCCGCTTCATCTTTCTCGCGCAGGTCGGTTAATATGATATTGATGCGCCTGTTCAGGTAAGAGAGCTCTCGTAAACGTCCTTCCAGAATTTCCCTTTTGTAAACGGATTCCTGGAAAATGGTAAGATCGGGCCAGAAATGAACGTAGGTGCCGGTCTTGGTACTGGTGCCCGCCTCGCGCACGGCATATTGCGGCACACCGATATGGTATTCCTGCTCAAATATTTTTCCTTCGCGGTGAACGTTCACCAGTAAGCGAGCGCTCAAAGCGTTTACGCAACTTACGCCCACACCATGCAATCCACCTGAAACCTTGTACGTATTTTTGTCGAATTTACCACCTGCATGCAGCACCGTCATTACCACTTCCAGTGCACTGCGTTTTTCTTTTGTATGCATGGCAGTAGGGATACCGCGACCATCATCCTGCACACTGATAGAATTATCTTCATGTATGGAAACCGTGATGTTTTTGCAATAGCCGGCAAGGGCCTCATCTATAGAGTTATCAACTACTTCATATACCAGGTGGTGTAATCCTTTTACACCAATATCGCCTATGTACATTGCGGGTCTTTTACGAACCGCTTCCAACCCTTCTAATACCTGTATGCTGTCGGCCCCGTAGTTCTTGTTCTGGGCATCATTACTGTTCAATTGTTCCTGGGTCATAAATGCTTGTCAGTCCTGTATTTTAACTAATTTTCAGAAGTGGGCAAATCTAATGAAAATAAAGGGTTTTAGAGGTATGCAACCCGCCATTTTTTCCCCAAATATTGACGATTTTTTAGGTCAGTAAAATGACAGGATTCTGACACGGAAAGCAACCTTAACTTGTAAAATAGATGTTTATACATTAAATTTGCAGCTTCATGATACAGGTAATGGACATATTAAAAGTGGCGCATCGCGGGGGTATAGAACCCAGCATGGATCTTTTGTATGAGAAAGGGCAGCAGATACCCGGTTCCATTCAGTACAATATCCGTCGCTATTATGCACAACATCCCTGGGTGGCTGAAGATACCGGTATGCTGGTATATCACTATAATTCAAAAAAGCCGGCGGAAAATTATTTAGAGCTCCGATACTGCATTACCGGCAACCGATATTGCGAAGAGAAAAGCTGTGCCCGCTGTTCGGAACTGCCCACCAATCAATGTAGCGGTAAAAACCAGACGGTAGATGTATTTACCTTTCATTTTACTTCTTCTTTTCTTCACCAGTTTGTTCATAATGTAAAACTGAACAGCCGTAAAGATGAAGTTCTGGCATTCAAACATCCCAATGCTTTTACCAAGTTGTTCCCTTTATGCAGCCGTAAAAGAAATGTACTGGATTCTTTACTGAACCACAGTTATTCAGGTTCATTGGAAAATATTTTTGTGAATGCCAAAATGCATGAGCTGTTATTGTACAGTCTGGAATGTTTGGTAGATGAAAAAGAAGAAGGATTCAGTTGCAAATTTCTGGCTGATGAAAGCGGTAGGGAAAGAATTTATAAATCACGCGATATTTTATTGCAGCATATTGGCGATCCTATTACCATTAAAGAACTGAGCCGTAAAGTGGCCATGAATGAATGTTACCTGAAAAAAGGATTCAAAGAAGTTTTCGGAACTACCATATTTGATTTTTACCAGCAACAGCGTATGGAACACGCTAAATACCTTTTGTATGAAAAAGGTCTTAGCGTTACAGATGTATCTGCCCTGCTCGGTTATTCTTCTATCTCCCATTTTTCTGCAGCCTTCAAAAAGCATACGGGTTTAAAGCCTTGTGAGCTCCTGAAGTGATACCCCCGGGGCCTTAACGGAATAATATTTGACTTTAGCCTGATTGCTTTTTGCAATCAACCAGCCCTTAACTTTATTGGCTAAACTATCTCTATGAGAAAATTTTTGTGGGTCTCGATGTTTATGGCACTAAGCTCCTGTGCAAAGAATAAAGTGGATATAATCGTTCACCATGCGGTAATCTATACCGTTGATTCTGCGTTTTCCGTTGCTGAAGCCATGGCAGTGAAAGACGGAAAGATTGTAGCCGTGGGAATGAATGATGTTATCCTCAAAAAATATTCCGCTGCTGAAAATATAGACGCCAAAGGCGCTGCAGTCTATCCCGGTTTTATTGATGCGCATGCACATTTTGTGGGATATGGACGGTCGCTCTTTCAGGCAGATCTTTTTGGAACCAATACATGGGAAGAAACGGTTGCACGTGTAAAAGATTTTGCCAATAAACATCCTGACCTGCCGTGGATACAGGGCCGTGGCTGGGACCAGAACCGCTGGCCCGGTAAAACCTTTCCTACCAATGAGGAATTGACTATTTTATTTCCTGATAAGCCTGTTGTAATAACCAGGGTAGATGGTCATGCGTCTATCGCAAACCAGAAAGCGCTGGATCTTGCAGGCATTGCAGCCGGACAAACTATTGTGGGGGGCTCCATCGAAATGAAAAATGGAAAACTTACAGGTGTGCTGATTGATAATGCAGATGACAAAGTGTATCAACAGATACCTGATCCTACTAAAGAATTATACATAGAATGGCTGCAGGCTGCACAGGCAAATTGTTTTGAACAGGGGCTCACAACCGTTACTGATTGTGGATTGGGCTACCGCGATGTGGAAGGAATTGATGCGCTGCAGAAAGCAGGCAAACTCGATATGCGTTTGTATGTAATGCTGAGCGATAACAAAGAGAACCTTGATAAATACCTGAAAAGAGGGCCCTATAAAACAGATAAACTTTTTGTAAAAGGATTTAAAGTATATGCCGATGGCGCATTAGGGAGCCGCGGGGCCTGTCTCCTACAACCCTATAATGATAAAGCAGGATGGCAGGGATTTTTATTGCATAATAAAACCCATTACGACTCATTGGCGAAAGTACTGGCAACAAGCGGTTTTCAAATGTGTACACATGCTATCGGTGACAGCGCCAACCGCGAGATGCTGCATATCTACAATAAATACCTTACTGGCAAAAATGATAAACGCTGGCGCATTGAACATGCACAGATCATTAATCAAAATGATTTTAATTTATTTGGTTCTGCCAGTATTGTTCCATCTGTACAGCCTACGCATGCTACCAGTGATATGTATTGGGCAGAAGAGCGATTGGGAAAAGAAAGATTGAAAGGTGGCTATGCGTACAAACAATTATTACTACAAAATGGATGGCTGCCATTGGGTACCGATTTTCCGGTGGAGGATATTTCACCATTCAAAACATTCCTGGCAGCCGTTGCACGTATAGATGCCAAAGGTTTTCCTGCAGGTGGTTTTCAAATGGAAAACGCATTGAGCCGGGAAGAAACGATTCGCGGCATGACCATCTGGGCCGCAAAAGCCAGTTTCCTGGAAACAGAAATTGGCAGCCTGGAACCCGGTAAAAAAGCAGATTTTATTTTGCTCGATAAAGACCTGATGAAGGTAGCAGAGAATGATATTCTAAATGTAAAAGTGAATGCTACGTATTTGGGTGGGAAGAAGGTTAAGTGAGTTTAGAGTTAGGAGTTTGGGGTTAGGAGTTTGGAATTAAAAGTTTACAACTCCAAACTTCAAACCAAATAAGTGATTCTTTTTTAGGGCTGATATATTTGGTTACGGAAGCTAATCGAATTAGTGCTAATTTTAAAAGACCAGTCCCTGCCTGCCATGAAATCATTGTTGACACAGAAAAAATTACTGATCATTTCGGTATTAATTGCCGGAATCATTTTTTCTGTATGGCTGGTAAGCGGCTCACCGGTAGATTACAGCACCGAAGTAAAACCCATCTTTAATAAAAAATGTATTACCTGTCACGGCGGTGTAAAAAGGCAGAGCGGCTTTAGTTTATTGTTCCGTTCCGATGCACTGGCCATTAATAAATCGGGCAAAGCTGCCATCATTCCCGGCGATCCTTCGCATAGTGAAATGATCCGCCGTCTTAACCTTACTGACCCCGAAGAAAGAATGCCTTACCGCCATGAACCACTCACGGCAAAAGAAATTAGTACGTTAAAAAGATGGATCAAAGAAGGCGCTAAATGGGGCGATCACTGGGCATATACACCAGTTGAAAAAACAGAGATACCCAAAGTTGATAACTGGTTCTTTGGTGTTAGTGGCGGAAAAAACTGGGTAAAGAATTCAATTGATCCGTTTATTTACGAACGCATGAAACAGGAAGGCCTCCAGCCTTCGTCCGAAGCAGATAAGGCTACCTTGTTAAGAAGAGTTAGCCTGGATATTACCGGCATGCCTGCCTCGCCGATGCTTGCCGATCATTTTTTAAAAGATACCAGAACGGATGCGTATGAAAAACTGGTAGATACCTTACTTGCCTCCCAGCATTTTGGAGAACGCTGGGCATCTATGTGGATGGACCTCGCACGGTATGCAGATACGAAAGGTTATGAAAGAGATGACTGGCGCTCTATCTGGCGTTACCGCGACTGGCTCATTCATGCTTTCAATGAAAATAAACCTTACAATGATTTTTTAGTGGAGCAATTGGCGGGAGATCTTTTACCCGATCCGGGTGATGCACAATTTCTGGCGACTGCTTTTCACCGCAATACCATGACCAATGATGAAGGTGGCACAGACAACGAAGAATTCAGAACGGCCGCCATTATTGATCGGGTGAACACAACCTGGGAAGCAATGATGGGCACTACATTTGGGTGCGTGCAATGCCATAGTCATCCCTATGATCCCTTCCGGCACGAAGAGTACTATAAATTTATGGCCTTCTTTAACAACACAAGAGATGAAGATACCTATGATGATTATCCTTTGCTGCGCGAGTATCACAAAGAAGACAGTGTAAAATTTATTCAATTAAAAAAATGGCTGGAAGTAAACGCAGGGAACAGGAAAAAAGAGTTGATCAGTTTTGTGAAGACAGAAGAACCCGCCATCAATTCCATAGCAGCAGATGAATTGACAAACAGTGCCCTCACTGATACCAAATGGCTGGTATTAAGAAACCAGGCAGTAGCCAGAATACCGAACGTTAGTCTTACGAATTACTCACAAATATTATACCGCTATACCAGTTGGAAACCGGGTGGAAAGTGGATCATTCACCTTGATAAACCGGATGGACAAATTGTACAAAGCATTCAGGTTGATAATTCAAAAGGGAGTTGGAAAATTGCTTCTTTTGCGATCCCTCCATTGGTGGGTACGCACCATTTATATTTTACGTACACAAATCCCAATCTGCAAAATGCTGAAGAAACCGGATTGAAATTTGACTGGTTTTTTTTGACGAATCCTTTTCCCGGAAAAAACAAACCGGGATATGACAGTGCCCATAAATACTTTTACGATTTGCTCTATTCAAAAAATGTAACCATCACGCCCATCATGATGGATAACCCGAAAGACATGTTTCGTTCCACACATATTTTTGAAAGAGGTAACTGGCTGGTAAAGGGAAAAGAAGTAACAGCTGATGTGCCAAGATCATTGGGCTCACTACCTGCTAATGCGCCGAGAAACCGTTTGGGACTGGCTATGTGGGTAACAGATAAAAAAAATCCCTTAACTGCAAGAACCATCGTAAACAGAATATGGGAACAGTTCTTTGGTCAGGGAATTGCAGAAACCTTAGAGGATTTGGGAACACAAGGTATTCAGCCTACGCACAAGGCACTGCTTGATCATCTTTCGTGGAACCTGATGAATGAGTATCATTGGAACCTTAAGCAATTGATGAAAGAGATGGTGATGTCGGCCACTTACCGGCAGGATGCGAAACTGAATAAAGATGCACTGGAAAAAGATCCTTTCAATAAATTGTATGCGAGAGGGCCGCGTGTTCGATTATCTGCAGAACAGATACGTGACCAGGCATTGGCCGTAAGCGGATTATTATCTGAAAAAATGTATGGCCCCGGCGTATTTCCCTATCAGCCCGATGGCATCTGGATGTCGCCATGGAACGGGTCCTCCTGGAAGAAAAGTGATCATGGCGATCAATACCGCAGGGCATTGTATACCTACTGGAAACGTTCTGCACCGTATCCTTCCATGATTACATTTGATGGCACTGCGCGTGAAGTATGTTCTGCCCGAAGAATACGCACCAATACGCCTTTGCAATCTTTAACCACCCTTAATGATTCTGCATATATAGAAACTACGCAGTCTTTTGCTTACCGTATGCAGTCGTTGGGAGGGGATATTAAAAATCAAATTACACAAGGGTATCAACTGGCTATGTATAAAAAGATCAGTCGCGAAAAATTACAGGTGTTTGAAAAATTATATACGAATGCTTTGCATCGTTTCAATGTATCGGAAGACAAAATGAAATTGATGTCGGGCTGCAATAATGGTAAACAGGATGCTGCTACTGCTGCACTGGTAGTGGTTGCAGGTGCCATGATGAACACGGATGAATTCATTACCAAAAATTAATGATTGCATGAGTAAGAACCATGAAAACATATATAATGAGGCCCGCGCAAAAAGCCTGGAATTTGCTACACGCCGGCTTTTCTTCAAAGACTGTTTTCTGGGTATGGGCGGAATGGCGCTGGGTTCTTTTCTGGGTGGCTGTAACTGGCTGGGATCTAAAGAGCCGGGCAGTATAAACAGTTCGAACCCTTTGCTGGCACATGCGCCTCATTTTGCAGGCAAAGCCAAATCAGTTATCTACCTGCATATGGCAGGAGCTCCCTCACAATTAGAACTATTTGATTACAAACCTGACCTGATGAAACTGGACGGGCAGGATTGTCCGCAGTCATTACTCGAAGGAAAAAAATTTGCATTTATTCGCGGTGTTCCCAAAATGATGGGACCGCAGGCAAATTTTAAACAGCGCGGACAAAGTGGTGCCTGGGTATCGGATCATTTACCACATTTTGCAACGGTTGCCGATGAAGTAAGTTTTTTAAAAGCTGTGCAAACAGACCAGTTTAATCATGGTCCTGCCCAATTATTAATGCATACGGGGTCACCACGCCTGGGAAGGCCGAGTATAGGTTCATGGGCAACCTATGGTTTGGGAACAGAAAATAATAATTTGCCCGGATTTGTGGTACTCACCTCAGGTGGAAAATTCCCTGATGCAGGTAAGAGTGTGTGGGGGAACGGTTTTCTGCCATCTGTTTATCAGGGTGTGCAATGCAGGAGTGAAGGTGATCCTGTTTTGTTTATTAAAGATCCGGAAGGGATGGATAGGGATCTTCGCAAAGCCTCTGTTGATGCCATCAATGAGGCCAACCGTTTAAGTTATGATGAATTCAGGGACCCTGAAATATTATCACGCATCTCCCAATATGAAATGGCCTACCGCATGCAGATATCGGTGCCGGATGTAATGAATATTAATGATGAGCCAGATTATATTCACGAAATGTATGGTACCAAACCCAACAAAGCCTGTTTCGCAAACAATGTTTTACTCGCCAGAAAATTAGTAGAGAAAGGCGTTCGTTTTGTACAGTTATTCGATTGGGGTTGGGATAGTCATGGAACTGATGAAAATCTTGCCATCGATTTTGGTTTTGTCAATAAGTGCAGGAGCATTGATAAACCCGTTACTGCTTTGTTACTCGATCTGAAACAACGCGGCCTCTTAGATGAAACATTGGTTGTATGGGGTGGTGAATTTGGCAGAACACCCATGCAGGAAAACAGGGACGGTAAAAAAATGCCTTTCAAAGGAAGGGATCACCATACAGAAGCTTTCACTATCTGGATGGCAGGTGGCGGCATTAAACGCGGAACCAGTTTTGGTGAAACAGATGAGATAGGATACAGTGCCATCAGTGGAAAAACAACTGCCTTTGATGTTCAGGCCACTATATTAAACCAGCTGGGATTTGATCATGAAAAATTGACGTACCAGTTTCAGGGAAGACCTTTCCGGTTAACGGATGTGCATGGCAGGGTGATTAATGAGATTGTTGCGTAGAATAAAAATGAAAAGAAAAACCATGGCCTTTAACCGAAGAAAATTTTTAAGTATGTCTGCAGGAATAACCGGCTTGGCTTTAGCGCCTTTAGAAGAAATGTTTGCACAGAAACCGTTATTTGTTGTGCCGGAAAAATTTTCTTTAAAGGTTATGGGAACAAGTTGGGGGTTTGACGGATCGGTAGATGCCTTCTGCGCCAAAGCAAAAAAAGCCGGGTATGATGGTATTGAAATGTGGTGGCCCGGTAATGCAACTGCACAAAAAGAATTATTTGATGCATTGCATAAACATCAGTTGGACATTGGTTTTTTAACAGGTGGTTCGGATAAAGATCCTGCAAAACATTTTCAGCAGTTTAAACAAATGATTGATGGTGCTGCCTCTCAGCAAATACAAAAACCTTTGTACATTAATTGTCATTCGGGAAGGGATTTTTTTTCGATGGAGGAGAATGGAAAGTTCATTGAATATACTTCACTGGTTGCTAAAAATACAGGCATTATCATCTGTCACGAATCTCACCGAAGCCGCATATTATTTGCGGCACATATTGCCAAAGCGTATATCCAAAAATATCCCGATCTGCGTATGACGCTTGATATCTCCCACTGGTGTAATGTGCATGAATCACTACTTCACGACCAGGAAGAAACTGTGCGACTTGCCTTAACAAGGGTTGATCATATTCATGCCAGAGTGGGTCATACTGAAGGGCCGCAGGTTAACGATCCGCGAGCACCTGAATGGGATGCCACGGTGAAAAGACATCTTGAATGGTGGGATGCTGTTGTGCAGCAAAAAATAAATAATGGCATACATACAGTAACCATACTTACAGAGTTTGGTCCCCCGGATTATATGCCCACCTTGCCTTATACCCGCCAGCCTATGGCAGACCAGTGGGCCATTAATGTGTATATGATGCAATTGCTCCGTAAACGCTATCTTCCTTCCTGATGAACCGACTGATAGAATTCTTTGGCCATTTTCATCCTGTATGGGTGCACCTGCCTATCGGTTTCCTGTTATTGGCAGTGGTACTGCAATGGCTTATGAGAAAAGAAAAATATGCGCAGATATTACCGGCTGTGCGTATCGCTTTTTTATTTGGAATGATCAGCGCCGTTTTTTCCTGTTTAACAGGGTTGTCTTTAGCATCCGGCGGAGAATATGATGAAACTACTTTAGATTTTCATAGATGGTTAGGTATCAGTGTGGCATTTATATCTGCGATAGGATATGGGCTCTCAGCAAAACCTCCTTCAACCCTGCAACGGTTCCTTTCGGCCCTAACCTTAGTGCTGATTATACTAACCGGGCATTTAGGCGGTACACTTACCCATGGTGAAGGATATCTTATGAAAGGCCTTTCGAAAACTGCTGACAGCAGCAAATCGTCTAAAAAAATAATTGCGAATGTGCAGGAGGCATTTGTGTATGCAGATATTGTGCAACCGTTGTTAACGGATAAATGCGGTGGTTGTCATAGTGCCACTAAACAAAAAGGCGGCCTTCGTTTGGATGGAAAAGATTGGATATTGAAAGGTGGGAAAGATGGTAAGGTATTTATTACGGGCAATGCTAACCGCAGTGAATTATATAAACGCGTGGTCTTGGATCCACTGGAAGAAAAACATATGCCACCCAAAGGAAAACCACAACTGACTGAAAAGGAAATTATTTTATTGCACTGGTGGATTGAAAGTGATGGCGGTTTTGAGAAAAAAGTAAGAGAGATCAACCAAACCCCACAGGTAATGCCTGCTTTGCTGGCCCTGCAATCTGTGGAGGCCGTAAAAAAATCAGCTGTCCCCAATGGTAAGGTGGAAAAAATTTCGCAGACCTTACTGGATTCATTATTAAAAGCAGGCATTACTGTTTTACCGGTAGCATTGAACAGTAATTACCTGCAGGCAAGTTTTATCACCATTCCAAAACCGGGGGATAAAGAAGTGGGCCTGTTACAGTTAATCAGCAAGCAATTAGTCTGGCTCAAAATGCCGGGCGCAGTATTATCACCTGCTACCTGGAAAATTTTAGGCAATTGCAACCAGTTAACCCGCCTAAGTATTGAGCATTCCAATATTTCAGATGCAACTATTTCTTCTGTAAGCGTCCTTTCTCAGTTACAATACCTGAATCTTGTGGGAACCCATCTATCGGCAAATGGAATTCAGAAATTAAAAAATATGCAGTTACTTGATAATCTATATCTGGGTCAAACCCCTCTAAAAGCGGGTGATATAGCTGCCATACAAAAATGGTTTCCCAAAACAATCATTGATTCGGGAAATTATCACGTAGAAAATTTAGCCCTTGATACACAATTACTAAAGTCGCCACCTGTAAAAAAATAGGCGATGATATTGATAGTTACAATGAATAAGAATCAAAAAAATATTTCAAATTTCCAAAATAATAACAACAGGGCAACTTTACCTATATCTTATCCACAGATTATTTGTTTTTAGTAGTACTAGAAATAAAATAATTAAGATTGTTCCTATTGCTGCAATTGTGTTTATGAATTTATGTGCCTTAACACTATTATTAAATATTTTTTCAATTGCTATAAATATCATTAATCCAGCTATTCCGCCTAATGTATTAGTAATTACATCTGTAATATCAGAAACCCCAAGTCTCAAAATAAATTGAAGTACTTCAATTAGTAAACTAATTAAAAGAAGCAAGAGAATTTTTTTTACAAAAATCCATCTTTTAAATAAAATTCCTGCATACACGCCAAGCGGGACAAAAATTATTACATTTAAAATCATTTCATTAAAATCAGCTTTACCATTTGACATTGAGGGTTTACTAAACGGAATTAAGTTTATACTGTGAATTTTCCCCATATTAGAAAAGTGTACTCCTAATTTGAATAGTAAAATCCAAAATAATACAATCAAATAAATCATAAACAATACTGTAGTAAACTTGTTTTGTATATCATTATTTTTCATATTTTTTCGGAATATTTTTGCATATTTATTTCTATTAATACGACTTCATAAATAACTACTAAGCTGAATTTTTGAAATGCATATTATTGTCAAAAACAAATATCATTCGCAGAGTGGTATTAAAAAACCAACTCCAAACGCTAAACCCTAAACTCCCAACTATTTTATCTCTCCCACCATATTTCCCGGTATTACCCAGGCGTCAAATTCATCCGCTGTAAGGTATCCGAGTTTTAATGCCATTTCTTTCAAGGTAGTTCCTTCCTTGTGTGCTTTCTGGGCTATTTCTGCAGCTTTGTAATAACCGATTTTGGTGTTGAGTGCCGTAACTAGCATTAAACTATTATCTACATGTTTTTTTATATTGGCATCAATAGGCGCTAATCCAACGGCGCATTTATCATTGAAACTTACACAGCCATCACCGATAAGACGTGCACTGTGGAGGAAGTTATAGATCATTACGGGTTTAAAAACATTCAGTTCAAAATGCCCGGTGGCGCCACCGATGTTTATGGCTACATCATTGCCCATAACCTGCGCGGCAATCATGGTCAATGCTTCGCACTGTGTAGGATTTACTTTGCCCGGCATGATGGAAGAGCCTGGTTCATTATCGGGTATGAATAATTCGCCTATACCACTTCTGGGGCCAGATGACAACATGCGGATATCATTCGCAATTTTCATCAGGCTCACGGCTACCGTTTTTAATGCACCATGGGCTTCTACAATGGCATCATGCGCGGCCAATGCTTCAAATTTATTTTCCGCGGTAATAAAAGGTAAGCCTGTTAGAGTGGCAATATGTTTGGCTACATTAACGTCATATCCTTTTGGGGTATTGATGCCGGTGCCTACAGCTGTACCACCCAGTGCCAATTCACTCAGATGAGCCAAACTGTTATTAATGGCTTTCATACCATGATCGAGCTGGGATACATACCCGCTGATTTCCTGCCCGAGTGTTAATGGCGTTGCATCCATAAAATGTGTGCGGCCTATTTTTACCACGTGCATAAAATCTTTACTTTTCTGTGCCAGTGTATCCCTGAGTTTTTTAATGGCCGGCAAAGTAGTTTCCACAACTATTTTATAAGCCGCAATATGCATGGCGGTTGGAAAAGTATCATTGGAAGACTGTGATTTGTTTACATCATCATTGGGGTGAAGAAATTTTTCTTTATCCTCCAGTGAACCGCCTTTTATTACATGTGCACGATAGGCAACCACTTCATTCACATTCATATTACTTTGGGTACCGGAGCCGGTTTGCCAAACCACTAAAGGAAACTGGGCATCTAATTTCCCTTCCAGTATTTCATCGCAAACCAGTGCTATCAGGTCTGCTTTTTCTTTTGGTAAAATACCTGCATCAAGATTAGTAAAGGCTGCTGCTTTTTTCAGGTAGGCAAATGCTTTGATGATTTCTTTCGGCATTTTATTAATATCCTGCGCAATTTTGAAATTCTCAATGCTGCGTTGTGTTTGGGCGCCCCAGTAAACATCAGTGGGAACCTGTACTTCACCCATGGTGTCCTTTTCTATACGGTATGACATTTATTTCAGATTTAGGATGGTGTATAATTTTGGCCACGCAAAGGTACGTGTAAACCCGTATAAGCTAGAGTGATAATCACTCAGTTTCCAGTTTATAAGATGGGTAACTATTCGTACTTTGTACTTCTCAAACACCTGCTATGAAATCAATTTTCCTGTTCTTATGCCTGGCATCAGGCCCCCTCTGTTTTGCGCAGAACACAGAAAATGTTATAATCATAACTACAGATGGATTTCGCTGGCATGAAGTGTTTACCGGAATGGATAAACTAATTGCGCAGGATAAACGGTATAACGAGGATGATAGTGCCTATATTTTTAAAAAGTATTGGTCGGATGATATGGATGAAAGTAGAAAAAGGCTCTTACCTTTTTTCTGGAACACGGTTGCAGCAAAAGGGCAATTATATGGAAACAGGTTATTAGGTAATAAGGTAAATGTTAGCAACCCTTACTGGTTCTCTTACCCCGGCTATAGCGAAATTATGTGCGGCTTTGTGGATGAGGCTATTAATACCAATGAATATAAACCGAATCCCAATACTACAGTACTTGAATTCTTAAACGCCCAACCCCTCATAAAAGGGAAAGTAGCCGCATTTGGCGCATGGGAAGCTTTCGGCAGGATACTAAACAAGGAGCGCAGCGGCATCCCTGTGGTAGCAGCTTATGATAGTTGTGGTGGAAAAAATCCCACCCCCAACGAACAATTAATCAATGCCATGTTACGGGATGCTCACAAAAAATGGAAAGAGGAGTGTTTCGACGTTTTTACCCATTACGAAGCGATGGAGCAATTACGAACTAAAAAGCCGAAAGTACTTTATGTAGCGTATGGTGAAACAGACGAATGGGCGCATCTCCGCCAATACCGTTCTTACCTGGATGCCGCCCACCAGGTGGATGCGTGGATAAAAGAAATATGGGACCATATTCAAACCGATCCACAGTATAAAAACAAAACGACTTTATTTATTACAACTGATCACGGACGCGGTAATAAACAAAAAGATAAATGGACAAGTCATGGTTCTTCCGTTGAAGATGCGGACCAGATATGGTTTGCAGTAATGGGGCCGAATACCACTCCGTCAGGAGAAATGAAAACAGTGGTGCAGTTATACCAGAAACAGTTTGCGCAAACGATAGCTAAATTGATGGGCCATACTTTTAAAGCCGAACATCCGGTAGCAGATGAAATAAAATCGGTCATAAAATAAAGCGATTTTATTTTCCTGTAAAATTAGCTTTGCGTTTTTCTAAGAATGCGCTTGTTCCCTCTTTCATATCAGCGGTATCAAAACAGTCACCAAATCCTGTAATTTCAAGGGCATAGCCATTTTTGGTTTCATCAAATACTGCATTGGCTGCTTCTATGCATTTTGCTACTGCCACAGGCGCTTTTGTATTGATCAATTCTAAAACTGCTTTGCCTTTTTCCAGTAACGTTTCGGGTGACACCACATAATTTACCAATCCATATTGTAATGCCGTAGGCGCATCTATCATTACTGCACTCATCAACAGTTCCATGGCTCTTCCTTTGCCTATTAACTGTACCAGCCTTTGTGTGCCGCCATAGCCAGGTATTAATCCAAGATTTACTTCGGGCTGTCCAAACTTTGCATTATCCGAAGCTATCCTGAAATGACAGCTCATGGCCAGTTCACACCCGCCACCTAATGCAAAACCATTCACACAGGCAATGATGGGCTTGGGAGAGTTTTCTATGCGGAAGAAAGTGTCCTGGCCCGCTTTGGCCAGGGACTGCATTTCTTGCCTGGTAACACTACTAAATTCACTGATATCGGCGCCGGCCACAAAAGCTTTGCTACCTGAACCAGTAATGATTACTGATTTAATTTCTTTGTTGCTGTAAATCTCATCAAGTGCTGTATTGATATCTACGAATACCTGTTTATTTAATGCATTTAATTTATCGGGACGGTTAATGGTAATTGTGAGGATGCCATTTTCAAGCGCCGTTAATAAAGTTGTATACATGGTTAATTGTTTGCAGCAAAGGTAAGCGGTAAGAGCACTTATAAACAGGCTCTTTTGCTGAGAGAGAAGTATATTGTAAATTGAGGACATGAATTTTATCCATCTCATTATGTATACAGGCATTTTTGTGTTTGCTGCAACAGGGGCACTCAAGGCACGTACACACCAGATGGATATTTTTGGCGGTATGGTTATTGCATTTGCAACTGCGTATGGGGGCGGTACCATCCGCGATCTGCTTATTGGGGCCACGCCTGTTAACTGGGTAAATGATTACCTGGCTCTTGCCCTCGTGGTAAGTGCAGTTATCATCGTATCTTTTTTCAAGAGTAATAAAGCAAAGTTCAGAAGAACCATTTTTTTTACTGATGCGATAGGCCTTGGTATGTTTACAGCGGCTGGTATTGAAAGAAGTATTGCGTATAATATTAATGATGGATATGCCGTAATTATGGGAGTAATAACAGCTACGTTTGGAGGGCTGTTGGCCGATATTATTTGTGGAGAAATGCCGGATCTATTGAAGCGTGGCGAGTTATACGCAACTGCCTGCGCCATTGGCGGGGTAATGTATGTGCTGATGAAAAAAGCGGGAGTAGAAATGAATACAGGGTTGTTTATTTGTGTTTGTATTGTTGTAGCGGTACGGATTTTGTCTAAACGTAACAGGTTGCGATTGCCTGAAGTGTAAGTAGGGTCAAATATTTTCCTCCACATTAGGGCTTTGTTAAAAAAATATTTTTTATGGCATGGCATAATACTTTTCCTAAATTCATAAAAAATTCTTCAATCACCGAATATGACGGAACGCGAGATTAGTGTAATAAAGAGCAGTTGAAAATTATTTCGTAAAACAGATCCTCAATTGATTGGAGATGTTTTCTATAGCCGCTTGTTCCTGCTAATGCCCTCGCTTCGCCCCATGTTTAAGTCATCCATGAAAGAGCAATATGAAAAGATTGTAGATATGCTTAGCGCGATTGTATCTAAACTAGAAAACCTGGAAGAACTTACAGAAGATATCAGGCAACTGGCCATCCGGCATGCGGGCTATGGCGTAATGCCCGCTCATTATAAAGTGGTGGGTGATGCACTGTTATGGACACTTGCAAAAGGACTTGGTAAAGAGTGGACCGACGAAATGGCCACTGCCTGGTCAAACTGTTATACTTTACTCTCCGATACAATGATTCTGCATGCGAAAGATGCAGGCTAACAGTCTTAACAAGTAAGATGGTATGAGATGATTTTAGTCAGAGAAAATAATTTCTTTTTCAGTAGAGTAATTACAGATAGATAATCAGAAATTCCGGTTTTGTTTCACCCACTCTGTAATATAAGAAGCAATATCTGCTGTAGCTGTACCCGGTGCAAATAATGTACCCACGCCAAGTTCATGTAATGATTTCATATCATCCGCCGGTATAATACCCCCGCCGGTTAGTAATACATCATTCATTCCTTTTTCTTTTAACAACGCCACTACTTTTGGAAACACGGTCATATGCGCTCCGCTGAGTATACTGATACCAATGGCATCCACATCCTCCTGCAAGGCAGCATTCACCACCATGTCGGGCGTTTGCCGGAGACCGGTATAGATCACTTCCATACCTGCATCACGTAAAGCAGTAGCAATTACTTTGGCCCCACGGTCGTGACCATCCAGCCCAACTTTTGCCACCAATACCCTAATAGGTCTTTTCATGAATCATCAATTGAACAATACTGTAAAAATAGTTGAAATGTACTTAGGTTTACATCTTTAACTAATCAAGGCAATCAACAATGAAGTACAGGAAATTCGGTCATACGGGGATGGAAGTAAGTGAAATAGGTTTTGGCACCTGGGCCATTGGTGGTGCGGCTTCTGTGGGCGGAATTGAGATCGGCTGGGGACCATCCGATGATGCTGTTTCTACACGGGCCATCCATAGCGCAATAGATGCAGGTATTAATTTTTTTGATACGGCTGATTTTTATGGAATCGGACATGCAGAAACTTTATTAGGTACTACCATCGGCAACCGGAAAGATGTGTTGATCGCTTCCAAAGTGGGTCAGAAAGTGGGTGTTGATGGAAAGATCGCCATTGATTATTCTAAAAATTATATTATCGAAGCCTGTGAAGCCAGTCTTCAAAGATTAAAAAGAGATACGATAGATTTTCATCACCTGCATGTGGCCCGTATGCACCATCTTGAAAATGGTGAGTGTATCGAGGCCATGCAGCTACTACAGCAACAAGGTAAAATTCGCTACTGGGGTATTTCACTCATCACGTTTAATCCATTTCCGGAAGCCGAATTTTTCTTTCAGCATAATTTGGGAAGTGGCTTTCAGTTAGTGTTCAATATCATTAATCAGAAATCATTACCCATTTTACAGGAAGCAAACAGGAAAGGATATGGTGTGATAGCCCGAATGCCTTTGCAGTTTGGGTTACTGTCTGGTAAAATAAATAAGCATAGTGTTTTCTCAGCTAATGATCACCGCAGTTACCGCCTGGTTCCGGATATTATTGATGCATCAGTAGGCCTATTACAACAGCGTGTATGGCCATTGTGTGAAAAATACCATACAACCGAAGCAGGACTGGCCCTCAGCTATATTTTAAGTTATCCTGAAATTTCTACCGTAATACCCGGAATAAGAACGCCGGAACATGTGGCTTTGAATACAGAACACCTGGTTGAATTGGAAGAAGCCGATAAAAATTATTTGCAAAAATTGTATGAAACAGATTGGCAACCTGTGATGGAAATGATGGAAAAGCAAGGGTGAGATAATTGAGAAGTTTTTAACGAGTGAGCCTTGCTTTTGACTTTTAACTTTTAACGCTTCCTCTGGTACTTGCTTTTCAAGCGCGCAACGCCTCTTTCAATAAGTGCGTTTAGCGAATCATTGCCTTTTTCAAATAGCATAATTTTTACGCCGTTCTCCCTGAATAAGGGATCGGTAATGGAATCTTTAATGGTCATTTTTGCAAACTGCTGAAACACCGTATCGTCTTTTTTAGGAACATGATGTCCTATCAGGATTATATTTTTTATAGCATATTTTTCGGGCATCCAAAAAAGAAAAGAAGCATTGTCGCTGTACACTTCAGGCAGGCCGGCTTCTTTTCTGTGATAGTTTAAATCGCCTGCAAAAAAGTAACCCCGGCAAAATACCATCGTTTTCTTTTGTTCTTCGGGCGTAAGGCTTTGATACACTTTACCTGCCTTCATGGCGGTTTCTTTCCATCCAACCATATCGGCAAAGTCCTGCGGCAGCGGGTGGTCTTTTTGATCTTCCCATCTCAATGCACCCGTTTTAACGAAGTTCATTTTTTTATAATAGGCAGCGAGGGTAGCAGGTTTTGCAATAGGCATCAAAAGGGGGTAGAAAAATGCTGCCAGCGCAACGGGAAATGCAATGAATAAATATCTCCATACTTTATATCGCAGCGCGGTAAATTTTTCTAATGAGTATGCGCCAAATGCGAACAGTACCGGATAAGCCCCCATGGCATAATAATCTTTTCCATGTAAAACCATCAATAAAATAATGACAGTAATATAGCTCCAGCTAAAAACCTGGTAGGGCTTGCCTTCCCTGCTGAAGGAGGTAACGATTAGTCCTGTTATCCAAATAAATGCAATAGGCAAAAACATGAGTAACTGGCTAATAAGAAAATTAAGGGGACTGATAAATTGCAACTGCTCATCCTGCAGTTCTTTCATATGACCCACCACCGGAAAAAGATGTGTATACTGCCAGATAATATTGGGGAGCATAATCAATAAAGCAAGAGCTGCAGAAAAATAAAAGTGTTTATTCAGAAATATTTTTCTTTGTGAACTTAGTAACAGGCCTATCAATAAACTTAGGGTATAAAACGCTACAGAATATTTGCTCATCATCCCTAGTCCTATACTGAGACCAAAAAGGTACAGCCATTTATTTTTTCCGGTTTGAATGTAAGAGAAGATGGCATACGCATTCAATGTCCAGAAAAAAACATCCAGAAAATTAGGATGAAAAAAACTGAATAACCGAATATAACCTGTAAGGATAAAAGGCATCCATCCCAATACAATAGCAAAGGTTCTGCCCCCTAAGGAGACAATCATTTTTGCTGTTAATAGAAATGTAAGAGAGCCGGCAAGAACGGGCCAAGACTTGATCCAGAAGATGCTGTTACCGATTGATTGACTTATCCATGCGAGGAAAGACAGCATGGGTGGCACTTCCATAAAACCCCATGCGACATGATGCCCTTCTGCAATATAGAGATATTCATCCCTGTGCGGCTGGTAGTAAGGATGAACCAGTACAAACGGAAGAATAAACTGGATAATGGCCAATACATATATTAGCCTTGCCGTATTTTTCATGCAGTAGCGTTGGTTAGTATAATGTTGAATTTTTAAATGTTAAGAAGCTGTTTGAGTTTATTATATTTTAAACCCATTGCCACAGATACACAGATTAGCACAGAAAAAATCAGTGAAAATCTGTGTATCTGTGGCGAAAAATGCTTCATGACTTACTTTATATTCATAACTCAAACATCTTATAAATATATTTTTTATCACGCATCATTTAAAATCCACCCTTCAAAATAAGATTAATGCTGTAAAAGCTGCAAAGTATGCCGTATCCTTTGTAAGGTTTCTTCTTTGCCGATTACTGCTGCTATATCAAACACCCCCGGCCCAAATTTTCCGCCTACCAGCATAATGCGTAAGGGTAACATCAATTCTCCCGTTTTCAATTGATTGGCGGCAGCCAACTCTTTAAATTCTTTTTCAAGATCAGAGGTTTCCCATAACGAACTGAGTTGCCAGGCTCTTACCAATTCTGTGAAGAACATATTTTTCTTCTCATCCCATTTGGGTTTAATGGCATCTGTTTCAATAGTTACGGGCGACTGAAAAAAGAATAAACCCTGGTGTATAAAGTCAGGTAACAAAACGCAGCGGTCTTTAACCAATTCAATCACTTTTGCCAATAGCGCATTATCCGTAATGGTAATGCCCTTTTCTTCATACAAACGTTTCACTCCCAACTCCAAACTTCCCACTCCAGACTGCTTTATCCATTCATGGTTATACCATTTGGCTTTTTCATAATCAAATTTTGCCCCGCCTTTGTGTACCCGATCCATAGAAAATTTTTCTACCAGTTCGGCCAGTGTAAAAATTTCGCGATCGGTGCCGTCATTCCAGCCAAGCATCGCTAATAAGTTTACGAATGCTTCCGGTAAGAAACCATGTTCTTTAAAACCAGTAGTCGTTTCATTTGTTTTTGGATCGGTCCAATCCATGGCAAACACAGGAAAGCCGAGCCTATCGCCATCGCGTTTACTCAGTTTGCCATTACCATCGGGTTTTAAGATCAGTGGTAGATGTGCCCATTGCGGCATATCAGCTTCCCAGCCCAGGTACTTCCATAGTAAAAGGTGTACGGCAGCAGAGGGCAGCCATTCTTCGCCGCGGAATGCATGACTGATCTTCATTAAATAATCATCAACCACTACGGCAAGATGGTAAGTGGGCATGCCATCGGCTTTCAGTAAAACTTTATCATCTACCTGCGAAGTATGAAACGAAACGTCGCCCCTTATCATGTCAGTAAAACTTACTGTTTCATCTTCCGGTATTTTTATACGGATAACATAGGGCGTGCCGGCTAATTTTTCTTTTATTTCATCTTCTGTAAGCGTCAGAGAATTATTCATCTCACCCCTTGTTGAATAACTATACTGGAAGTTGGGAACCTCTTTTCGTTTGGCTTCTAATTCGGCAGGCGTATCAAAAGCATAATAGGCATAACCATCTTTCAGTAATTGTTCTGCATAGCGGCGATAGTTTTCTTTTCGTTCACTCTGGCGGTAAGGCGCATAGGGACCGCCATGTACAGGGCTTTCATCGGCTTCGAGTCCACACCACTTGAGGGTATTGAAAATATATTCTTCTGCACCTGCCACAAAACGACTCTGGTCGGTATCTTCTATCCGCACAATAAAATCACCACCCGATTTTTTGGCAAATAAATAATTGAACAACACAGTTCGTACCCCACCCAGATGTAATCCCCCGGTAGGTGAGGGGGCAAAACGTACGCGTACTTTTTTGGTCATGAAGCAAAGATAAATGAAAGATGAGGGAGAGGGAAAATCAGTTACGTTATAGCGGTTACTGGTAACCAGAAACAGGTAACATATAACCGGAATAAGACTATCCCCTCAACCGCTGTATCTTTATCTCATGTATCTGGTAAAAACCCCCTGGTGGTTGCGTGCACTGTATCCCTCCTTAACCTGGCGCATGGCGGGCAGGGAAAAAATTATTTACCTCACATTTGATGATGGGCCGCACGAGACCGCTACGCCTTTTGTGCTGGATCAGCTACGTCAATTCAATGCCAAAGCCAGCTTTTTCTGTATTGGTAAAAACGTAGCTGCACACCCTGATATTTATCAAACAATTTTGAACGAAGGACATAGCACAGGCAATCATACCTATAACCATGTAAATGGCTGGAAAGTGAGTGATGCAGTTTACCTGGAAGAAATAGAAGCTACCGCAGCACTGGTAAAATCAAATCTGTTCCGCCCTCCCTATGGAAGAATAAAAAGATCACAAATAAAAAAACTCCAATCCATCAACCCAAGCCTGCACTGCATCATGTGGGATGTATTAAGCGCCGACTTTGATGCGAATATCACTCCGGAAGGCTGTCTCGCTTATGTATTATATCATACCAAACCCGGCTCAATTGTGCTTTTTCACGACAGTGCCAAAGCCTGGAACCGGATGCAATATGCGTTACCTAAAATGCTGGAACATTTTACCCGGCAAGGATTTACGTTCCGTGCAATTGACCAGAATAGAGATTGAAAATTGAATCAGCATCCATCAGGGTAGCCGTAACTTTCTTCTCCTGTAGGCCATATTGATAGAGAAAAGCAGGATTTTTGCATGATGAATATGATAGACACCCATTGTCATTTATACCTCGAAGAGTTTACAGCGGATAGTAACCTTATTATTGAACGCGCCCAGGCCAATGGGGTAACTAAATTTTATTTGCCTGCTATCAACAGTGAAGTGATTGCCGATATGCTGGCACTTGAAGCAGCTTACCCGGGTATATGTTTTGCGATGATGGGTTTACATCCCTGTTATGTAAAGGAAAATTACAGGGAAGAACTTGCCGTTGTGGAAGATTGGTTGCAAAAAAGAAAATTCCCCGCTATCGGGGAAATCGGGCTGGATTTTTATTGGGACAAAACCTTTGTAAAGGAACAATATGAAGCTTTTAACATGCAGATGCAGTGGGCGCTCAACAGGCAAATGCCCATTGTTATTCATACCCGCAATGCCATGCAGGAAACGATTGATGCCGTAAAACCCTTTGCTGATAAGGGTTTGAAAGGTATTTTTCACTGTTTCAGCGGCGATGAGCAGGCGGCCAGGCAGGTGATTGCGATGGGCTTTTACCTGGGAATAGGCGGTGTACTTACCTATAAAAATTCAGGATTGGCCCACGCGCTCCAATCTATCGGGCCCGAACACATGGTTCTGGAAACAGATGCTCCCTATTTGGCGCCTGTTCCTTACAGGGGCAAACGCAATGAGAGCAGCTATTTACCATACATTCTTGAAAAATTGGCAGAGGTTACGGGTACCCCGGCAGAAGAAGTGGCCGCCATTACAACCGCGAATGCACAAAAAATATTCGGTAGCTAACGTTGAAAAGCTATTTTTGCAGTCCTTTAAAAATACAGAGAGGTGTCCGAGTGGTTGAAGGAGCACGCCTGGAAAGTGTGTATACGGCAACGTATCGAGGGTTCGAATCCCTTCCTCTCTGCTGAAATCAATTAAGTAAGATAAACATAAAGCTGAAAAGCCTGCAAAATCAAGTGTTTGCGGGCTTTTTGCTTTTTAGCCTTACCCGTATTTACCCCACTTTATGGCTATAGTTCAGCGCGTAATTCGTGGAGTAGTCTTTATTTTACAAAGACTCACTGAAATTTACGCAAGTCGCTCTTTATTAACACTTTATAAGAACTGAACTATTTAGTTCACTGCGCGCTAAGCGTAATTTTATAACCTATTAAAGTGAGTAATATGGAAAAGAGTTTCGGTTTGCTATTTTATCTCAAAAAACCTAAAAATTTCAAGGAAGGTGAAAGACCAGTTTATTTACGGATTACAGTAAATGGTATTTCTTCTGAGATCTGTACAAAAAGGAAATGCGATTCCATTATATGGAACGTCTCTGCTGGCCGTGTAAATGGCAAAACGGAGTATGCTAAGTCTCTCAATACGTATTTGGATGTCTTGCAAAGAAAGGTTTATGACGCCCGTAAAAGCTTACTTGAAAATGATCATCCAGTTACTGCCGAAAACATGAAAACCATGCTTCTCGGAAAGGAAATCAGCCAGCATAAATATATGTTGATGGAAATTTTTAAACACCACAACGACCAGATGGCGCTGTTAGTTGGTAAAGAATACGCTCCTGGAACACTTGAACGGTATACCACCTCCTATAATCATACGCTGGCCTTTCTGGAATGGAAATATAAAGTTTCCGATATGGACATCAACAAGCTTGATTTTGAATTTATCTCTGAGTATGAGTTTTGGCTAAAAAGTGTTCGTAATTGCGAACACAATACCACAATGAAATACTTGAGTAATTTTCGTAAAATCACCAATCGTTGTTTGCTAAATGGCTGGTTACAAAAGAATCCCTTTATGGGATTTAAAATGGCCAAAAGAGAAGTAGAAAGAATTGCATTGACAGAAATTGAGTTACAAGCAATGGCTTCCAAATCGTTTTCAATAGAACGGCTCACCTTAGTTAGGGATATCTTCTTGTTTAGTTGTTATTCAGGGTTAGCTTATTCAGATGTAAAAAAGTTGCGCCGTTCTGAAATCATTATTGGTGTGGATGGGGAAAAATGGATTGTCAGCAAACGACAGAAAACTGATGTTACAGCCAGGATACCATTACTGCCCGCTGCACTTGCTATTCTTGACCAATACCAAAGCCACCCGGTTTGTATTAATGAAGGCCGAATACTACCTATTCTGAGTAACCAAAAAATGAACGCGTATCTAAAAGAAATAGGAGACTTATGCGGCATCTTTAACAAACTTACATACCATATTGCACGGCATACTTTTGCAACCACGGTTACGCTAAGCAATGGAGTACCCATTGAAACTGTTTCTAAAATGCTAGGTCACCGGAATTTGAAAACCACTCTACATTATGCAAGGATTTTAGATACCAAAATCAGCAGGGATATGAAAAAATTGCACAGCAAGTATTGATGATATATATAATACTGGACATTCTGAACTATAACCTGAAATGTATCAAGTAGTTGTGATTTGCTTTCAAATTAAGTTCTACCGATCTTTGATAACAACTCATGGCGAAGTATTGACCGATGCAGAAGGGTTGTGATTTGCTTTCAAATTAAGTTCTACCGATCTTTGATAACAACCTTCAAAGAAGACAAATTCCACAGACAACAGTTGTGATTTGCTTTCAAATTAAGTTCTACCGATCTTTGATAACAACAAATTACCTTACATGTATCTTCTGCCGTTGGTTGTGATTTGCTTTCAAATTAAGTTCTACCGATCTTTGATAACAACCCGAAGCCATCATACCCGCCAAGCGTATTGGTTGTGATTTGCTTTCAAATTAAGTTCTACCGATCTTTGATAACAACTTATTGATGCAAGAATAAAAGAGCGCACAGTTGTGATTTGCTTTCAAATTAAGTTCTACCGATCTTTGATAACAACTTTAAACGATACGGCACGGGTATTCTTTAAGTTGTGATTTGCTTTCAAATTAAGTTCTACCGATCTTTGATAACAACCTTATTCTGTTGATGCCGTCAGTCTTGATAGTTGTGATTTGCTTTCAAATTAAGTTCTACCGATCTTTGATAACAACCAACATTGGGTTTTGTGCAAGCGTGGCTTGGTTGTGATTTGCTTTCAAATTAAGTTCTACCGATCTTTGATAACAACATAATTTTATTTTTATATTGGCTGAGTAATGTTGTGATTTGCTTTCAAATTAAGTTCTACCGATCTTTGATAACAACGCAACAATCACATGGCACGTACAATTAGAAGTTGTGATTTGCTTTCAAATTAAGTTCTACCGATCTTTGATAACAACAACAAACCGTACAAGAGATGTGACACAACGGTTGTGATTTGCTTTCAAATTAAGTTCTACCGATCTTTGATAACAACTATTGCTGAAAGAGGACCTGAATATTATAGGTTGTGATTTGCTTTCAAATTAAGTTCTACCGATCTTTGATAACAACCTCAGTATGCAAGCGTTCTGCATGTTGGTAGTTGTGATTTGCTTTCAAATTAAGTTCTACCGATCTTTGATAACAACCTTGGATATGGGAAAAACAAAACGACATCAGTTGTGATTTGCTTTCAAATTAAGTTCTACCGATCTTTGATAACAACCTCCTTACCTGCGTTCTCAAACCATAAAGTGTTGTGATTTGCTTTCAAATTAAGTTCTACCGATCTTTGATAACAACATCTTCTCCAAATTGCTCTGCCTGATCTTCGTTGTGATTTGCTTTCAAATTAAGTTCTACCGATCTTTGA
>JBBRHM010000021.1:0-33463 GCA_038222655.1 Chitinophagales bacterium
AACCTATACCCGTGAATGGTATATGTCTAAAATAAACAGGATACGGGAAATCATGCCCGATTGCAGTATTACATCGGATCTTATCACCGGCTTCTGTACAGAAACAGAAGAAGACCACCAGGATTCTTTGAGCCTGATGGAGTTTAGTAAATACGATATGAGCTATATGTATTTTTACAGTGAGCGCCCCGGAACACTGGCCGCAAAAAGATATGAGGATGATATCCCGGAAGACATTAAAAAAAGGCGCCTGCAGGAAATTGTAGATAGGCAGGGCATTTTATCAACAGCCAGCAACCGTAATGATATTGGCAGAACTTTTAAAGTGTTGATTGAAGGCAACAGCAAACGCAGTGAGGCGGATTGGGTTGGCAGAACCAGCCAGAATAAGATTACTGTATTTCCCAAAAGCAATGCAAATTATACCAAAGGAGCTTATGTATGGGTTACCATACATGATTACACAAGAGCAACCCTATTGGGCAAAATAGTTGACCGGGAAATAAATGCTGGCCGATGATTGATCATTTCTAATTAGCAACATGGATTTACAAAGTATAAAAAACCGTTTTGGAATTATAGGCAACTCTCCTGCCCTCAATCATGCATTGAACACCGCTGTGCAGGTAGCGGCCACTGATCTTACCGTACTGATTGTGGGAGAAAGCGGTGTGGGTAAAGAAGTTTTTTCGCAGATTATTCATGCTTTATCCTCGCGTAAGCATAATCCATTTATTGCCGTTAACTGCGGAGCGATACCGGAAGGAACCATCGACTCTGAATTATTTGGTCATGAGAAAGGTGCTTTTACAGGGGCCGTAGACAGTCGCAAAGGATATTTTGAAACTGTTAGCGGTGGTACCATTTTCATGGATGAGATTGGTGAAATGCCTTTGGGCACACAGGCCAGGTTATTGCGTGTACTCGAAACCGGTGAGTTTATCCGCGTAGGTTCTTCCAAAGTACAGAAAACAGATGTGAGGGTAATAGCGGCCACCAACCGCGAGTTGCTGGAGTTTACACAGAAGGGGCGTTTCAGGGAGGATTTGTATTATCGTTTAAGCACTGTTCCCATAAGGGTGCCTGCTCTAAGAGATCGCAAAGAAGATATTCTTTTATTGTTCAGAAAATTTGTCGTTGATTTTGCAGAAAAATATAAAACCTTACCGGTACAATTGGAGGAGGAAGCCAAAAGCCTGTTAATTAACCATTACTGGCAGGGCAATGTAAGAGAGTTGAAGAATATTGCAGAACAGATATCCGTGCTTAGTCCAAACCCCGTAGTAACCGGAAATGAAATGCGCCGTTTCCTTCCCGAAAAAAGAGAACATAACCGTTTACCGGTGCTCGCGGGTCATACCCCTGCAGGAGAATTTGCCAATGAAAGAGAGATCTTATACAAACTCTTTTTTGACATGAAGAAAGATGTAACAGAATTAAAAAAAATGTTCTTAGACATTCTTCAGAACCCTTCGCAGATTAACAACGCTGCTAATTATACAAGGGATTCGTTAATGAATGATTTTCATACAAATGGTGATGGTCAATCCCTGATGGCTTCTACCGGTAGTGCACAACCTATCAATACACAGCCGTCTTTTTTGCCTGCATCAGGAAATAATTCATCGCAGCCGGTTTTGTTGCATGATGATGGCATTCATCATCATGAAGAAATAGAAGAGTCCCTGAACATCATGGACAAAGAAAAAGAGCTCATCATTAAAGCACTTAAAAAACATAAAAGTAAAAGAAGGGATGCTTCCCTTGATCTGGGTATCAGTGAAAGAACTTTATACAGGAAGTTGAAAGAATACGATATTGATGAATAAGAGAGGTAATTAGTAGTTAGCAATTAATAATTAGTAATGCAAGAAATTACATTGAGACATAGGTTACAACAACGAAACCAGAGACTTTCTTTGCGGGCTGTACTTTCCTTTTTTGCTTTTGTTGTGCTTGTATTTACTGCCTGCAAAGTTTCCTATAAGTTTAATGATGCATCTATTGATCCAAGATATAAAACGGTTAAGATCAATTATGTGGTAAACCGGGCAAGGTATATCAACCCGCAGTTAAGCCAGAAATTCACAGATAAAATTCAGCAAAAAATTACAACGGGTACCAAACTCACCCGAACCAATGATGATAATGCCCATATGATTATCGATGGCACCATCACAACCTATGATCCCAGTCAAACGGTAGGCATCAACGCTCAACAGGCCACTACTAACCGTTTAACAGTTACGCTGCACTTAACGGTAAGAAAAACGCTGGACAGTATTACAGACGAATTTGACGTGAGCCGTAGTTTTGATTATTCGGCTAACCTTTCGCTGCAACAGGCAGAAGGACAATTACTGGATGAAGTGGTAAGAACTTTAACGGATGAGATTTTTAACCATATTTTTTCTAACTGGTAAGCAAGTATTATTTTTAACCGCATGAATCTTACACAGGAAAAGTCATTGTTACACCTGACGGGGAAAAAAGATCCTTCTATGTCTACCGTAGAATCATGGGAGAATCTTGTGAATGCCTATCCTTATTTTATACCTGCCCGGTTTTTCCTTGCAGCAAGATTAAAGCAGACAGGAGATTCTTATGCGGGCCCCCAGATAGTAAAGACCAATCTGTATTTTACCAATTCTTATTGGCTCCAATTCCTGCTGGAGCAGAATGAAGTTATCCGTTATCAGGATACTGAAACTAGCTATACTGAAACTGTTGCCGATGAAACGGAACCTACCGGTGAAACTTTTAATCCGATCAGTGGCACAGACGGAAGTACAAATAAAATTGCAGGTATTCTTTCAGAACAGCTTGCCGAATTTAAAAAACCGGTGGATGCAGATGCAAAACTTGAAATAGACGCAAACGAAGAGCGCGCACATACCATTGATTATTTTGCTTCGCAGGGTATTAAAATTGATCTCTCAAAAATTCCGCAGGATAAGCTAACCACCCACTTGCGCAAATTTACCGACTGGCTCAAACAAATGAAGAATGCCGATCCCCTTTCTGCCGACCTCGGAACCAGTAATGAAATGGAGAAAGCGGTAGCAGAGATAGCCAGAATATCTAATGTAAACAGGGAAGTTGTCACAGAAGCCATGGCAGAAGTGCTGGTAAAACAGGGCCAGGTTGAGAAAGCCATCCAGCTCTTTATCAAATTAAGTTTTATAAATCCTGAAAAAACCAGTTATTTTGCTGCCAGAATTGAACAACTAAAAGGAATATAATATGATCATTGTGTTTTTGATATTAATTGTGATTGCTTCGGCAGGGCTTGGTTTTATGGTTTTGGTACAAAACCCTAAAGGCGGCGGCTTATCCGGCAATGTAGGTGGATTCAGCAACCAGCTGATGGGTGTAAAACAAACAACAGATGTGCTTGAAAAAGGTACCTGGATGTTTGCAGCGATTATCGCGGCCCTCGCTTTGTTCTCAACTTTATTCCTGAAAGGAGGTACTTCTTCAGGCACTGATAATTCTATCCTTCAAAAAGTAAATACCACGCAAAGTGCCCCGGCACCGGCTCCAGTATTACCTGCCAATACGGTACCAGCAAAGCCTGATTCGGGAAAGAAGTAGTGTAATTTGAAAATTTGCGGCTTTGGTAATTTGCGAATAGGGTCGTTCAGCATTTTGTCAATTACCAGTATATCGAATCCTACAGTTTTTACATTCTCAAACTAATTTAACACCCTGTCTGTAGCTTCAGGCAGGGTTTTTTATGTAATTTAATATATGCGCAGACCTATCCCCTTACTCTTGCTGGCTCTCTTGTTTATGGCAGGTATTTTTAGCTGGATGCTATTCGGATCAGGAACGGCATTTTCTGAAAAAACCCGCAGTTTTATTGTAGCAGAAGGTAAAACCGATAAACGCTCTGTGATTAATGCCATGAAAAAGCAGGCTATCATTTCTAACAGCCCAGCATTTTCTTTCCTGTCGTCACAAATGAAAATATGGACAAAGCTGAGAGAAGGAAAATATGAAATAAAAAAAGGACAGAGTCTTTGGAGCATTGCCAGAATGCTAAACAACGGGCGACTGGCCGAGATAAAACTTGTCATTAACAAAGTAAGAACCAAAGAAGATCTTGCGAAACTGATCAGCAAAAATTTTGCACCCGATTCAATTTCGGTTATGAAATACCTTACTTCCAATGATTCATTAAAAAAATTCGGTGTGGATACCAACACTGTTTTTACAATGATCATTCCCGATACCTATATTTTTTACTGGAACAGTTCTCTGAACAAAATTTTCCGCAGGCTCTCAGATGCCAGGAATGCATTCTGGCAAAAGAATCACCGCTTAGAAAAAGCAGAAAGCCTGCATTTTACGCCGGAACAAGCATATATACTGGCTTCTATTGTGGAAGAAGAAACCAATTATGAAAGCGATAAATATAAAATCGCCAGCGTTTACACCAACCGCCTGAATAAAAACATGCCCTTACAGGCATGTCCTACCATTAAGTTTGCGATGAAAGATTTTACACTGACCAGAATTTATGAAAAATATCTTTTTAATCCTTCCCCTTATAACACCTATCGTCGTAAAGGGTTACCACCCGGACCTATCTGTACCCCTTCGGCTAAAACCATAGATATTATTCTGGACGCCCCTGTTACCGATTATCTTTTTTTTGTAGCGAAAAGTGATTTCAGCGGTTACCATCATTTCAGCAGTAATTTTACAGAACATAGCCAGTATGCCAAACAATACCAGAAGGCACTGGATGAATTTATGGCGCATAAACACCAAAATGAACCCAAGCTTTGACCAGACTGGAGAGAATGCTCATACGATCTGCACCTTTCGCTTTTCTGCGTACGAGAAGCAAAACACTGGTGATGCCCGGATTTCAGGGATTACCTTTTTATGATGTGGCGGCCTTTTTTCTGAAACAGGTAAATAAAGTAGGGTTAAATGAAAGAGCTGCCGCTATTTCGTTCAACCTCATCATGGCATTGCCTGCAGGGTGTTTGTTTCTTTTCTCTCTCATCCCCTATTTTCCTAAATCAGCCAATTTCCAGAAAGAGATCATGAATCTCTTTAAAGATATTTCTCCCAACAGTGATACCTATAAATTTATTGATAAACTTATATCAGACCTTCTTGACCAACCGCATGTAGGTATTTTTTCATTTGGCTTTCTCGCCCTTATTTTTTATGCATCCAATGCCATGATAGGTATTATCCGCACATTTGATAAATCCATCCAGGAGCATAAAAAAAAGTTTTTTCTGCAAAGGCGGTTTCGGGCTATTCAACTCACTTTCATTCTTATCATATTGATCCTTATTTCCACACTGGCCTTACTAATAGGTAAGGAACAATTTATTTATGTGATGAAAAATATATTTAAAATGAGAAGATCTGATAGGTTACCCTGGTGGAATGCTTCCCGGTGGATAATCATAATAGGGCTTTTGTTTTTCGGTATAGCAGTTATTTACAAATTTGCGCCTTCTGTAAAAAAAAGATGGAACCTGATATCACCAGGATCCTTACTGGCCACCGTTCTTATACTAATAACCACTATTCTTTTTTCTTACTGGGTAACCCATTTTGGCAGTTATAATAAAATATACGGTTCCATTGGCACGGTGCTGATTATTATGGTACTGATGTATATCAACTCCTTAATTTTATTGGTAGGGTTTGAATTAAATGTAAGCATTGCTTCTCTTACCCGGCAGTCGGAAGAACGGATATTAAAGGAGGAAATAAAACTGGAAAAAGAAGTCCTACACAAAGAAAAACCGGTATAACTACTATTCTATAATTTTTTTTAATTGCTCTTTAAACTTTTCTTCCGGTAACTGGCTCCCAAAAAATTGCCTGAATTGTATTTTATTATTCACCAGTAAAGTAGCCGGAATGGATCCATCCCAGGACTTGTCTATTTGAGGACAAAACTCATCCGCATTGGTTTCGTTAAGCCATACTATTTCTGATTTGTATCCGTTCTTTTTGGCAAAAGCGGTTAAGACTTTAGGATAATCATCTGCAAAATCAATACTAACCAATATCAATTTTGCCTTATTACCCGAGGCTGCAATATTTTTTTCAAACCAGGGTATCTCATGAATACAGGGTGCACACCAGCTGGCCCAGAAATTAATAACAAGCGGAGTAGTACTGCTGTCTATCATTTTTGTGAGCTCACTCATCTTTATTTTTTTGATCTCCTGACCAGCCGCCCATTGCTGAACGCATAAAAATGAAATAATCAATAGTATCGTCTTCATATAACTGTTTTATAATTCGTTTCCCAGAAACCCCCATTCCTGCATGAGCCAGTCTATTCTTTCTTTGGGCAAAGTTGGATGATGATATTGGCCCGCTACTGTTTTTTGACGTAAAGCCTCATAAATAGTAACCGCGCAGGCAACTGAAATATTAAGGCTTTGTATGATACCCATTTGAGGGATAAGAAAATTGCCATCGGCCAGGGCCCTGATATCTTCCGTAACACCCTCATGTTCATTACCAAATACGAGCGCAATACTCTGCGTAAAATCAATGCTATATACATTTACGGAATCAGGCCCCAAGTGGGTTGTTAATACCTTACTATATCTTTCCCTGAGAACCTTAAAACAAAGTTCTGCATCATTATAATGATGCACTGTTAGCCATTTTGCCGCACTACTGCTACTTCTTGGGCCAAATTTTTTATGCTTCTGAATTTTAGTATTGAGAATGTAGATATCCTGGATACCCACTGCATCACAGGTTCGCATCACGGCAGATATATTGTGCGGATCATGTACATTCTCCATCACAACCGCAAGGCCAGCCTGGCGGTTATTTAATACGGTTAGTAATTTTTCCTGTCTTTCAGGGGTCATAGGGTATATAAAGCCCGAAATTCGACAACCCCATCCAACAAAACAAAATTCATTTACAGCTTATCTTAGATATTAAAAAAGCATGACAAGTACATTACCTATCATGCTTTGTAATAGTTACCAATCTTTTCTAGTCATCATCATCTTCATCCTCTCTTTCATTGTTCCCGCGACGGGAACTCTGACCATAGACTCTTCGGTTTTTCGCAGGGCCATAATTACTAAACACATTGCCACGGTTGTTAAAACGCTCATTGTTACCATTTTCGTTTCTTTTATTATCAAAATTTTGATTCTCCCGTCCACGGTTAAATCTATCGTTGTTAGTATTCCTGTTATTTTCATACCGTTGATTGGGTCGTCTGCCATTATCATAACGATAATCAGGATACCCCGGAAAATTCTGACCTGATCCAATACCCACACGGCGTTGGTAAGTATTGTAATATTGGTTGTATTGCTGCCTGTACCAATCAGCGTGGAGATAGGGTCTGGGCTCATTAATCGCTACTTTATAGCCATTATACAGATCATAATCACTGTAGGCTTCAGGAAGTTGAGAATCACTTATCCAATTACTTCCATTAGAATAAATAAAGCGGCGTTGTTGTATATCATAATAGGTGTCTATCTCAGGCAGGTAATAATAATCTCCCTGGTAATTTCCAGGCAAACCCCAACCGGGTCTTCCATTAATCAGATTTATATTCATCCGAAACTGCGCTTCTGCGTGGCTGGTAAAAAGAAAAGCGCTAAATACCATTGTTGCAAGCATTAACTTTTTCATATAAACGGTTTTAATAACCAACTATATTCAAAGCAAATGCCACAAATACAGACAACTGTTATAAATAAGTGAATGCTTTCAGTAAAAGAAAACGATTGGCTAAAAGCTATTATACGATTGCAATGCCTAACCCGCGTTTACCCGACAGGCGAATATTGCCGGAATCAAATTGGATACCCGTTGCGATATCTTCGGAAAGAAGTAAGGGACCATCCATATCCACGTGATCAAGCTGCGGTAAAAAATTGGCGATGGCAGCAGAGCCAATGGAAGATTCATTCATGCTACCCATCATTACCTGCATACCCAGTGTACGTGCCTCTTTAATCATGCGCAGTGCCGGCGTAATGCCGCTGCATTTGGTGAGTTTGATATTGATACCATGAAAATGATGATGGCAGGTAACTACATCTTTTTCAAATACACAGCTTTCATCCGCGAATAAAGGCAGAGAAGATTGGGCAAATAATATTTTCATACCCTCCCAGTCATCTTTATTAAGTGGTTGTTCAATAAATTCAACACCCAGGACTGCAAGTTTCGGAATTTTTTGAAGCGCTTCCTCTACGGTCCAGCCCGCATTGGCATCAATACGCAGAACAGCATTTGTATGTTTACGTAATGCCTCCACAATCTGGATATCTTCGTGGGTTCCGAGTTTTATTTTATAAATGGGCCATGGTTTAGCCTTCATTTTTGCTACCATTTTTTCGATCGTATCAATACCAATGGTGTAATCGGTTAGCGGCGTATTTTGCCACGCGGTGTTCCATAGTTCATACAGGGGTTTATTCTTCATCTTTCCATACATATCCCATGCGGCCATATCCAGCGCGCATACAAGAAAAGGATTATTGGGAAATAAATGATGCAGGTAGTGCCAGTAACGCTCCGGTTCTGTAAAAGCAAATTTTTCGATCATCGTTTTTTTTGCTTCGATATCGGCTATCATTTGTTCAACCGATATATTATAATACGCAATGGCCGGAGCTTCTCCAAAACCCACAAAGGGACCCAGTTCCAGGGCTACGATTAAGGAAGGTTGATTTGTTTTTGTACGCCCATTAGAAATGGTGAAAGGATATTCGAAAGGAAGATTTGATTGCCGGTAGCTAAGTTTCATAAACACCCCTGCTCTCTAAAGGGAGAGCAGGGGTGCGCAAATATAATTGAAAGCGGAAACTGTTATCATAAGAACTTTCCGTACTCTTTATTGATCGGTAAATATTATCTTCCGCTACTAATGATATATTGTTTCAATTCTTGATTGTAGGTCTCTGCGTTTAACAGGTCCTCCAAACTAAGATGCATTCTGTATTGCCAGTAATGTTTGGGATCAGCGGGAATATTGATACGTTCATCATGGGGATTATCTCTGCGCAGTAATGCATCCATTCCCAACAGATCCTGTAACTGAAACACACTCCACATGGCGGGTGAATACAAATGCTGAAGTACGATTGCTTCATTGATCCACGCTTCGCAATAATAAGGTGCTTCACCCCATTGACCCAACTGGTGATTGTAAAAATGCTGTATGCGTTCCCTATCTTCTTCCCACCAGCCGCGTATAGTACTCATATCGTGGGTAGAAGGTGTTACCACACTCAGGTAAGGTGCATCATTGGGATGAAAAAATTCTTTCTGCGGATCTTTGGGCATGCGTTGTATTTCCAGACTTAATAAGCCGAGTTGCCGCATCACATCAGGCACACATGCCGGCACAAGACCAAGATCCTCACCGCATACAAGCATATTCGTTACGCGTTTTAATGCGGGTAATTTCTGCATGGCTTCTTTCATCCAGAAATCATCCTGCCGCCGGAAAAAATAATTTACATAGAGTTCTTGTAACTGTTGCTGCGTATCCATTTCCAGGTTGCGGAAAGAAGAAGTATTTTCCATTCCAAAGCGAAAATGAAAATGCTGGTTGTCGCCATTTTCCGCTTCAAATAAAATAACATTGCTGATAAGGTCATACAAGCCTTGCTGGATCTTTGCGTGATGTGTATCTTTTTCTAAAGAACTAAAATAGGCTTCAACCAATCTCTGGGTACTGTATTCAGGCTTCAATGTATAATTGCCAAACCCGTCATATACCAGAAACAGGCTTTTAACCAGTTCATTATCGTTACCAAATACTTCCCATAAAACAGTATCAGTGATAAAAGGTTTTGTATACCGGTAGTAATCAAACCAGATACCCTGACTGTAAAATTCATTGATATGTACTGGAATAGCGGGAACAAAATGTCCCATAATTCCTTCCACTGCATCCATAGGAATACTCCAGATACGGAAAAAACCAAGAATATGGTCAATACGAAAAGCATCAAAATAATCCCTCATCTGTGCAAAGCGTTGCTTCCACCATGCAAAGCCATCTTCGCGCATTCTTTGCCAGTTATAGGTTGGAAAGCCCCAGTTCTGGCCCTTCACAGCAAAATCATCGGGTGGTGCCCCTGCCTGGAAATCGAGGTGATATAATTCTGGAGCCTGCCATGCATCCGCACCGTGCCGGTATACACCGATAGCAATATCACCTTTTACAATAATGCCATTGTTATGGGCATAAGCAGTAACTTCTTTTAATTGCAGGTGCAAGTGATACTGGGTAAAATAATGCAAAGCAATATCGGAAAACGCCTGTGAGGATGTATCGGTTAATGAGGCAATATTAGCGGCATCATAATTTTTATAGGCCGGCCATTTACTAAAATCAACCGTTCCATATTGATCGCGTAAATAACAGAATGCTGCATAAGGTACGAGCCAGTGTTTATTCTGCTCAAAATAATCCAGGTAGTCTTTTGTTTGTAAAAAAGCGCCCTTCGATTCTTTATAGATGGCCGCTACATAGTCTGATTTTATTTTTGCTACGGCCACATAATCCACAACGGCTAATGCATTTAAACGTTTACGTTCGGATTCCAGATTTTGTAAACGTTTACGATCACCTGAACCAGAAAGTTTTTCAAGGTTCAGGTACACAGGATGAAGGGCAAAAGCAGAAATAGCAGCATAGGGATAAGAGTCTGTCCAGGTATGCGTAGCGGTAGTATCATTAACCGGTAATACCTGAATCATTTTTAACCCTGTTTTTTTTGCCCAATCCACTAAAAGAGCCAGATCGCTGAATTCGCCGATACCAAAACTTTTTTCGCTGCGCAGACTAAAAACAGGGATGGCAATACCTGCGCCCTTCCAGGTATTGGCAGGCAATACAGCAAAACCATCATTCAGTACCGTTTGGCGGTTAGCCTTACCTGCATCATGTAATACACGGTTAGGGCCCTCTTCATACTGTATGAATTTTTTTTTCACCACATCATACACACCATACTTATATGCAACCGGAAAAACCTCTTTCGATAAATCAAGTGACACCTGAAAAAAATCATCTTCTTCATCCCTGCTCATCAATATTGATTTTGCAGTATCCCAGTTTCCCAGGGCATCACAGCTTCCTGTTATGCATAAAATTTGTGCCTTAGCCAATAAGGGACTTTTAATTTTCAGAACATGCGTAACTGTACCCGGATTAGTTTGCTCTATTGCGGTATGATTAGCTTTCAGCAAAACATGTTTAAAGGGTTCTGTATAAAAACTATTCTCATAATAGCCGGCAAAATTCCACGCATCCAGCAGAACCAATTCTTCTGATTTACTATGGGCGGCATTAAAAGTTTTATCACTACCCCAGTCAAAACTTACGGCGCCATCTGCATTTTTCAATAGATAGTTATAGGTAATCTCTGCATCAAGCGTAGAAAAATCATTTACATCCAATACAGCATACCAGTGTTCTTCATCAAAATAAGAAAGGGGTACCGCCTTTTCTACTACACCATTACCCAGTAAAGGATGGTTACCCAGTATAAAAAGTTCCTGCCCGTACAGGGTATGAAAACGCAGCTGAAAAATAATTTTACGTAAGCCTTTCTTTTTGGTTACTCCCTTTTTTTGTATGGCCGCTTTTTTTACCACAGATTTACTTTCGTATACCGGCAAACTTGTAACAACTATTTTTTTAGACTTTGTTTTCTTGGCAACAGGCGTTTTTGTTACGGTTACCTTTTTTTTATTTGACGAAGGTTTTGTCAGATCCGTTTCCTTTTTACCCGGCACATGACCATTCCTTGCATCAACAGGTTTTTCATTACCAGAAACCTTTTCTTTAGACAGTTTGGTTCCGTCAGTTACAATTTTCGAAATTGATTTTTTTTCAGTGGGCAAGACTATTCGTTTCATTGCTGCTAATGTAGCAAAACAATGTGTAAATCAAACACATTCATTGGATTGGTTTAAGGATATTTTGTACGTGCCTTTGCGAAATTGAAAACAGAAAAATCAGTTTTTATTTTTTTTTATCAGATCAGCCCCTTTTTCACCAATCATAATCGTAGCTGCATTGGTATTACCGCTGATGATAGACGGCATGATGGAGGCATCCACTACCCGCAAACACTTTACACCATGTACTTTCAGCTCATCGTCCACTACAGAAAGCGGGTCATTTCCCATTTTACAAGTTCCTACCGGGTGATACAAAGTTTCAACGCTTCTGGTAATATGTTCCTGCAACGCTTCATCAGTAAGTGACTGTTTAGGAAAATGCATTCCGTTAAGGGCATAACCATTAAGTGACGGGGCATTGATCACTTCTATTGACTTTCTAAGGGCACTAAGTAATACATCTCTGTCTTTCTTAACTGATAACACATTTAGTTGTATGAGCGGAGCATCTTTTGGTTTGGAACTTTTCAATCCGATATATCCCCTGCTTTCAGGCCTGATTAATATGGCCATGATACTGAACCCGTCTTGCCGCTTAAAGGTTTTCATATCATATATATCGGTTGAATAATCGTCAGCAATACCCAACGGTACAAAATGAAACTGGATATCAGGTTTTGATAAAGAAGGATCAGATTTTAAAAAAGCATTGGCCTCGATGGGACTATTTGCCAGCGGCCCACTTTTTAAAAAGAAGTGTTGCAAAAAAGCTTTTGCCATATTCCAGGGATTGAGGAGTGAATTTGCGGTAGGAATCGCAGACATACTGCTAACGCCTGTCCAGATATGGTCCTGCAGATTTTTCCCAACACCCGGAAGCGCCTGTATAATATCAATCCCCTGCCTGCTCAGCTCTGTCACATCGCCAATGCCTGATAACATCAGGATATGCGGTGACTGAATAGCACCTGCAGATAATATAACTTCCCGGTTACAATTGATCCGTTCCGATTCCGAATGAGTAGTTATCACTTCTACGCCTACAGCTCTGCCATGTTCTACAAGAATGCGACTTACCTGTGTATTTGTTCTCACGGTTAGATTTGATCGTCGCATAGCAGGTTTTAAAAAAGCAGTGGCAGTACTATGCCGTTTATTTTTCCTGATGGTAAACTGTAACATCCCCGCCCCTACCTGTTCCGCTCCATTGTAATCATTGTTTCGCGGTATACCGCAGTCTTCACAGGCTTCTATAAAAACAGGGGCCAGTAAACCGGGCTGCTGCGAAAGCGTTACATTCAAAAGTCCCCCTTCTCCATGAAAAGGTTCTCCAAACTGTTCATGGTTCTCAGATTTCTTAAAATAGGGTAACAGTTCTTCGTAACTCCATCCTTTATTACCTAAGCTTGCCCATTCATTATAGTCTTCTTTATTACCACGCACATAGGCCATGGCATTGGTAGAACTGCTGCCACCTAACGTTTTACCACGTGGAATAAAAAGCTTACGGTTACCGATATGTTTTTGCGGTTCTGTCCAGAAGGCCCAGTCCACCGTTGATCGGTTTAGTTTTGTGTAAGCACCGGGAATATGTATTTCCATCTTTTTATCCGCTCCCCCGGCTTCTAATAACAGCACTTTACAGTTTGCATCTTCTGTAAGCCTGTTAGCCAATACACAACCTGCCGATCCGGCACCGATGATAATGTAATCGTATGACACGTGTTTATTATTTTGAATGTTAGCTATTGAATGTTGAATGTACTACTCGCAAAGGCATAAACTACATTTTAGAATGAACATTTAAAATTCAACATTTACAATACAGGTTACGCATTATATTTGTGATACTAACATTTGTTCGCATGAACCCGGAGTTTAACCGTAATGAAGACTGGATGAAAATGGCCATTAGTCAGGCCCGTCAACATTTTGAAAAGATCAAAATGGGTGGCGGCAAAAAAGCCATAGAGAAACAAAAAGAACGCAACAAACTCACAGCCCGTGAAAGGATTGAATACTTATGTGACAAAGACAAACCATTTATCGAAATCGGGGCCTTTGCTGGTTTTGAAATGTATGAAGCGTACGGCGGATGTGCTGCCGGTGGAACAGTAGCGGGACTGGGATATGTAAGCGGCAGGCAATGTATTATTCTGGCTAATGATCAGACGGTAAAAGCAGGGGCCTGGTTTCCGATTACAGGAAAAAAGAATCTTCGTATGCAGGAGATAGCGATGGAAAATAAATTACCTGTTATTTATCTCGTTGATAGTGCCGGTGTTTTTTTACCCATGCAGGATGAGATCTTTCCAGATAAGGAGCATTTTGGCCGTGTGTTCCGCAACAATGCAAGAATGAGCGCCATGGGCATTACACAAATAGCCGCAGTGATGGGCGCATGCGTGGCGGGTGGCGCTTACTTGCCTATTATGAGCGATGAAACGCTGATGGTAGAAGGTAATGGCAGTATTTATTTAGCGGGGCCCTATTTAGTAAAAGCGGCGATAGGTGAAGAAATTGATAATGAAACATTGGGTGGTGCTAAAACACATACAGAGATCAGCGGTATCGCGGATTATAAATTCAAGACAGAAGAGGAATGCCTCGATCACATAAAAAAGATAATGGATAAACTGTGCGAACCTGCCAATGCAGGTTTTAGCAGAATACCCTCACAATTACCAAAAAAAAATCCGAATGAATTGTATGGCATTATCCATGAAGGAAATGTAAAGCCATATGATATGCTGGAGATCATCGAACGCATAGTGGACAATAGTGAGTTCGACCAGTTTAAACAGGATTATGGTAAAACCATTGTATGCGGCTACGCAAGAATTGATGGATGGGCCGTAGGCATTGTAGCCAACCAGCGCCTGATTAGTAAAAATAAAAAAGGCGAAATGCAGATCGGTGGTGTGATCTATAATGACAGTGCTGACAAAGCCGCCCGCTTTATAATGAACTGTAATCAGAAAAAAATTCCCCTGGTATTCCTCCAGGATGTAACCGGTTTTATGGTAGGGAGCCGCAGTGAGCATAGCGGTATTATTAAAGATGGCGCAAAACTGGTAAATGCAGTAGCCAATTCTATAGTGCCAAAAATCACCATCATTATCGGTAACAGTTATGGCGCCGGTAATTATGCCATGTGCGGAAAAGCTTATGATCCCCGTTTTATATATGCATGGCCCTCTGCAAAGATTGCTGTGATGGGTGGAGAACAGGCAGCCAAAACTTTATTACAGATACAGGTTGCCGCTATGAATTCAAAAGGAAAAGAAGTAAACCCCGAAGTAGAAAAAGAATTGCTGGACAGGATAAAAACGAGCTACGAAAAACAAACTTCTCCTTATTATGCTGCCGCACGTTTATGGGTGGATGATATTATAGATCCTATTGACACAAGAAAACTAATTTCGGAAGGAATTACTGCCGCCAATCAAAATAAGGATATACCTGATTTTAAGATGGGAGTTTTTCAGGTATAAAAGCAGAAACCTTTCTTTCAACTATTACTCCATTCAAAAATTAGTTTTCAGCTCTCGCAATTGATTAGTACAAATTTCGATTTAGTTAAACATAATTCTCAGAATACTACTCCAAAGTTAAACAAGACATCCACAAAAGAAGCTGTCGCATTAATTGGATGCATTACTAAAAATTTAATACAAATACTTCTGCGAATTTTCATCAATTTTCTTACTAAGACTTAGGTTAAACTTCTATATTCGCGTTTTTAAAGATTATTTTTTCGTCTTTTTCTTAACCCCAAACTATAAATATGAGAAAACTTGTTACACTTGTTGTGTTCCTATGTTTGATTTCCAGTCAGCTTCTAGCACAAACGCAGACCGTGACAGGAAAAGTAAGTGATGCATCCGGAATCCCTTTATCCGGTGCAGTCATTAAAGTTCCTGGTACACAAACAGTAACCTTATCAACAGAGGATGGATCTTTTTCCATTAAAGTTCCCACAAAAGCAAAGTCACTTCTTATCAGCCATATTGGCCAGGATGATATAACTGTGCCCATAACTTCAGGGCCCCTAAGGGTTACTATGAATGCCACTACCAAAGATCTGCAGGAAGTGGTGGTTGTGGGTTATGGAACCAAACTCAAACGCGATGTAACAGGTTCTGTATCTACTGTAGGAGCCAAAGAAATTTCAAATACTCCCGCTACAAGTTTTGAATCGGCTATTCAGGGCAGGGCCGCAGGTGTTTCGGTGAGTCAGCAGAATGGAAAACTGGGTCAGGGTATTAATATCAGGATACGCGGTGCTTCTTCTGTTACCGCAGGTAATGAACCTTTATATGTTGTGGATGGCATTCCCATTACCTCAGAAAATTTATCGAGTAATGGTGCTTCCACCAATGCATTGGCTGATATCAATATGAATGATATTGACAATATCCAGATTCTGAAAGATGCATCATCAACCGCTATTTATGGAGCGAGTGCATCCAACGGAGTAGTGTTGATTACTACTAAAAAAGGAAAAGCTGGTGTTTCCAGAATTGATTTAAATTATTTTACCGGCTTGCAAAAACCTACCGGTAAAAGAGAATTTATGAACGCACAGCAATATGTTGACTACTTTAAACAAGCTGGCGCAGGTGCAGCCAACCAGGATTTTTTAGCTGGCTTTTATCCCAGTCTTGCTTCTGCACTTGCTGCCTACGATACAAGAATTGCCACAAGGCTTACCCGTTATTCTGCCGGCAATACTGATTGGCAAACGGCTAAAGTAAATACCGATTGGCAGGAAGAGTCTTTTCAAAGAGCGCCCCTCTCACAATATGATCTTAATTTTTCTGGTGGTACAGAAAAAACAAAATTTTATATCTCTGGGCAATACCTCGATCAAGCAGGTATTATTGTAAGGAACAGCCTTAAACGCTATTCAGCACGTTTTAATGTTGACCACCAGATGAAGGACTGGTTAAACATTGGCGTTAACGTGAATTTTGCCAGAACAGACAATTTCCGTGTTTCCAATGACAATGCTTTTTCAACGCCTTTGCAGATAGTGGCACTGTCCCCCATCACCCCGTTAATTGATCCCAGAACCAATCTGGCAAGTGGTGCATTGGATCTTGTATCAGGCAATCCTAATACAAACTATCCCGTATACTACAACCCTTTGCTGAGTGTGCTGGATGCGAGTTATAAAACTTTCGTAAACAGAACTTTTGGAACCACTTATGGCAAAGTAACTTTTTCTCCCAATTTATATTTCAGAACTGAGTTTGGAATTGATCAGTTAAACCAAGTGGAAGAAAGCTATAACGGTAAACTTACTTCGCGTAACTCAGGCGTGCCAAACGGAAGTGGTGCTTACCGTAACACCCAGGTATTAAACCTTACCACTAATAATTATTTCAACTTTAGAAAAAACTTTGCCACCAAACATGATGTAGATGTATTGTTGGGTACGAGCTATACGAGCAGGCAATCTGATTTTGGCAGTGCAACGGGAGAACAATTTCCCAGCGACTCTTATCAGAAGCTGGTGAATGCAGCTACTAAAACAGGTGCCAGTTCTTCATCCACTTCAAGTACCGTACTATCTTATTTTTCAAGGATTGGTTATAAATTCAAAGAGAAATACCTGCTAACCCTTACAGGCCGTGTAGATGGCTCTTCGAGGTTTGGTGCCAATCATAAATACGGTGCTTTCTATGGTATTTCAGCAGGCTGGATTGTTACCGATGAGCCCTTCCTGAATAATGTAAAATGGCTGAAAACATTGAAACTTAAAGCCGGTTATGCTGGTAATGGAAATGACAGAATTGGAGATTTCTCTGCACGTGGATTGTATTCGGGTAATGCTGCGTATGGTGGACAGGCCGGCCAGCATCCAACACAACTTGCCAACCCTGATCTGAAATGGGAGATTACATATGGTTCTGATTTTGGTTTAGAAGCTGCTTTATTTAATAACAGGATTACCCTTGAGGTAGATTATTATGACAAACAGACCAGCGATCTATTACTGAATAAAGAAGTCCCCGGTACCAGCGGCTTTTCTATACAAACACAAAACGTGGGTAAACTAAAAAACTCAGGTATTGAAGTAACCCTTAATACCGTGAATGTGCGGAGTAAAAATTTCTCGTGGACCACCAATTTCAACTTCAGCGCCAACAGAAACAAAATTACTTTCCTTAACGGACAGGTTTTGGGTGGTGGCGTAAACAAAGCCAAAGAAGGAGAACCCTTAGGTGTTTTCTATGCCAGGGAATTTGCAGGTGCTGATCCTAAAAACGGAGATGCCTTGTATTATAAAAATACCCCTAAAACAGATGGTTCTGTAGACCGTACCACAACCAATGATTATAATGCGGCTACAGATATAAAAATTGGAGACCCCAATGCAAAATTCATTTATGGATTTGGCAATACTGTAAGCTATAAAGGACTGGATCTCGATGTTTTATTGCAGGGTGTTGCCGGAAATGATATATACAATGGCGGTGGCCAGTACATGTCGGCCAGTGGTAGCAATGGATATGATAACCAGACCACGGACCAGTTGGCTGCATGGAAGAAACCAGGAGATATTACAGCCGTGCCGGAAGCAAGATTGTTTTATTCCAATGGTACAGACCCTTCCAGCAGGTTCATTTCAAAAGGCTCTTTTTTAAGAGTGAAGGCAGTTACACTGGGATATAATGTATCATCTTCAGTTTTAAAGAGATTGAAAATTGAAAGATTCAGAGTGTATGTAAGGGCGCAGAATTTATTTACCATCACTAAATACAAAGGATGGGATCCGGAAGTGAATGCAGATTACCAGGCCAGTAATATTAACCAGGGTGTAGATTTTTATTCGGCCCCGCAATTAAAAACAATTGTATTCGGTTTAAGCATTGGCCTGTAATTATTATTAATCAATTTTAATGTCTGTAACAATGAAAAATATATTTTATAAAACATTTGTATACACTTTACTGCTGGCCACTTTTGCCTGCAGTAAAAAACTGGATACAAAACCTACACAAAGTATTGACCAGTCTGTTGCCTTGAAAACCAGCAGTGATGTACTGGTTGCGCTAACAGGGGCCTATGCCGATTTGGGAACGGCAACCTTTTATGGCGGCTATCCTTTTATTGCTTCTGAACTACTTGCCAATTCCGGTGAACTAAACTGGAGCGGTACTTTTCAGTCCTTTACACAGATCAATAACAAAACCATTCCGGTGGATAATTCATTTGTGTCAAACACCTGGCTTGCAGGCTACAGTGCCATCAATGATGTAAATAATGTACTGTCTGCGCTGTCTGTTGTTGATGCCTCTAAAGTAGACCGGGTTGAAGGAGAAGCTAAATTTATCCGCGCGGCGGTATTATTTGATCTGGTTAGATTGTATGCGAAAAGTTGGAATGATGGTGATGCCACTGCCAATGACGGCGTGCCCATTATACTTACGCCTACACTGGCCATCACCGCAGATAACCAGGTAAAAAGAGCAAAAGTATCAGAAGTATATGCCCAGATTTTAAAAGACCTGACTGATGCAGAAGCTAAATTACCTGCAAAGAATAGTTTCTACGCAACCAAGGCAGGCGCTTCAGCCATGGCGGCAAGAGTGTACCTGCAAAAAGGAGATTATACTAACGCAGTGCAGGCTGCTAACAGAGCCATTACAGTAGGCACTTCCAATGGTATATCTTTAAAAGCAGCGTATGCAGATGCTTTCCCTAATACTGTATCCGGAAATACCACCGAAGATATTTTCGCCATGCAGGTAACCAACAGTTCGGGAAATAATAGTTTCCAAACATTTTTTTCTGCAAATAGCCGCGGTGATATACAGATTAATCCCGCGCATACTGCTTTATATGAAACAGGTGATGCCCGTCTTGGATTGTTTTACAATTCAGGCGGTTCCAGGTATACGGGCAAGTTTGATTATATCTATGGTAATGTGCGCATCATACGTTTGGCTGAAATGTACCTTATCCGTGCGGAATCTAATTTCAGGTTGAATACGGCTACAGGCGATGCTCCTTTGAATGATATTAACCTGATAAGGGCACGTGTAAAATTACCTGCCTTAACACCAGTCACACTTACACTTGCGGCTATCTTGAAAGAACGTAAACTTGAGCTTGCTTTTGAAGGCGCAGCTTTACATGATATTAAAAGAACACAGGGAAACGTGGCAGCTCTGCCATGGAACTCTACAAAATTAGTTTACCCCATTCCTGCAAGAGAATTAAGGGCAAATCCCAATCTTACACAAAACGCAGGGTATTAATCTTAACTGCTAACCGTGGTTAATTTAAATGAATAAACCGTCTTACATTGACTTGTAAGACGGTTTATATTTTTTGGGGGGGGTATTTACAAAAAATTTATTGGTGTTTCCCATTATGATGCATGGGTTTCTTTTTCATTACTTCGTGCTTGTCTTTCATTTTATCCTGCTTCATTTTCATCGACTCAACCTTATCATCTCCCGATTTTTTTCCCTTATTGAGTGCATCTCTTCGCTGTTGAATACTATTCATATTTGCATTGAAGGCTTCCTGGTCGGCTCTTTTTTGTTCTTCATACCGTGCCTTTATCATATCCATTTGCATTTTTTTTTGTCCCGGTGCAAGGTTTTTCTTCGCTTCTAATATCTTCCTGTCTTTTTCATAGCCTGCCTGGATAGATTTCTTTTGCTTGGCATAGGCGTTCTGAAATTGATCCTGCTGCACTTTGATCTGCACCTCTATTGGTTTCTTTTCCTGGGCTTTTACAGAAATACCTGTTAGGGTAACACAGGCAAAAAGCACAAGTAACATGTTGTATTTCATACTGATTAATTTAAATGTAAATGGTAAATAATATAAAGTTACTATAGGCTTATGCTATAGAAACTTACCTATTTATGGCAATTCATATGCCACGTTTAAGAATAACAAAGATGTACATATATTTTAACTGGAAACCGCTGGTAGGTTTTATATACCAGTAATAAAACTGATAACTCAGCATAGATGAGGGGGTGAATAAAAAAATATTTTTACCATGTTGTAAAAAAAGCCGTCTTAAAAATTGCTTTTTAAGACGGCTTTGTATTTGTTGACTATACTACTTATTAGGAATGATATCAATAATAACCGTTCTGTTATAAAAACGTTTCTCAGGGAAATTATTTTCAAAAGGTGCCATACCCTGGTCTTCACCGAAGCCATAAGTTTCAAATTTAACACCCTTTTTACCGGCCTTTGCCAATGCAGCTTCAATGGTCTGCTGCGCACCCGCTGCCCTATCGTGAGATAAGGTATGGTTATATTTTTCCTCGCCAATAATATCAGTATGTCCATGAATAATTACCGTTGCATCATCCGGTATTAATGGAGCTACTACATCAGTCAGGAAGTTTTCATACTTAGCAACTGATTTCGAATTGTCGAAACCGAAAAGAATACTGTAACGCAATCCTTCCTGCTTAACATCATTCATTTTCATCAGACTTACAGAACTTTCTTTGGTAATATTTCGTCCGGTATTGGTTTGACCCAGCATAACTATTTTATAATTACCCTGCGTACTGTTTCCCAAAATGGTTTTACCGGGAACAGAAGCATGATCTTCTGTATAAGGCCCGTAGTGCTGCATATTGCCTTGCTCATCTGTTATATTTACGGCCCATGATTTCAGTATTTCATTGGCACCATCTACGGTAAAAATCACATGACTATCCAATGGATCCTGCTGCATATTCATAATCTGAACGGGACGTAAAAATGGTGAAGTAACCCCACCTACCTGCATCAATAATTCTGGAGAAGTACTTACAATATCTACCCTTCGGTCTTCTTCACGTAATAAAGCCAGTTCATTTACAGCACCCGGTTGCTGTGATGGAATAGCAGGTTTATCGCTTCCTTCGGTAGTAATTCTTGAACCGTCAATTCCAAAGGCAGATACTAAATATTGCTTCACATTTTCGGCCAGCATTTTACCTTCCGCTGGATTTTTATCTGATGCACCATTTAATCCAATCGTACTTTGCGGATTGGCACGTAAACGGTCACCCAGAATATTTAAGATATTATAGTACACTGCCAATTGTCTGGCAGACCTTCCGGCAGCAAGATTACCCGGTTGTTCCTGCTGTAACTGTTCTTCTTTAAAAGATGCAGCCTGCGATTGACTCAGTGTTACATAACGATCCGGAATAGCAGTTGATCCCATATTAAAGAATACAGAACTACGTATAGGGAAAGTTTCTTTTACCTGCCTGTTCAATGGAACTACTTTTGGTGCACGTACTGAAAACTGTACATCTTTTTCAGCAACGGCTACCACAGTTGGCATAGGTTCTGGTGCGGGTGGTGGTGCGGCAACGGTTACTACCGCTGCTTTTTTACCGGTACCGAATTTGAGGGCTAACCCTGCACGTACTGTATAAATAGCCCATGATTCTATGGACCGTGGCGCCTGACCAAGATCTGTTTGAAAAGAAGCAAAAGGCGAAAGCGTCATTTGTGTTTCGCTGGTTTTTGCTGATAGGGGTATGTCTATCCCCGCTCCTGCCTGCGCAGAGAAAACAGTTTTGTTTAAATCACTCCATTCACCACGTGTGTCTGTTTGTTTAAGTTGGGTATACGCAAATGATCTGGATATATTAATACCAATGGTTGGTCCGGCAAATACATAAAAAGCAGAAGAAAAAGGTGCGATGCGTATGCTTGGTTCAATTGTAGCATAACTAAGATTGGTAGATAAATTTGCAGGGCAATTACAAGGAGCCATCACCTCATCAAATTTTCCACCACGGTTATCATATGCGAGATTCAGCATAAAGCCAACTACTTTTTTCGGACGGTACTCTATTAATAAGGAGCCATAAGGCTTTGTGCCTTCTCCTTTATGAAATGCTGTAGGTACAGACAAATCATTGTTAAGCTTTTGTGTAGTGCCGCGGTAATGATTAAAATTTGCTGCCGCTGATTGGCCAAACCACCACCTGGGTTGTACACGTTTTACCCCTTGTGCATGAACAGCTAATCCTGCTAACACGAACATCAGGAAAAGGAATGAAAATTTTTGTTTGGAAGTATATTGTAACATAGTGGCTCTTTTAAAATGAATAGGTTGCTTTAATGAAATCCTGTTCCGCCAATTAGCGGAACAGGATATTATTTAATTAGGTACGTTAATCGTTGTATTTACCATAGTAACAGAAGCGACCAAAGAAAGAGCCCTGCCGTTCAATACAGTTTGTACAGCATTACCTGCAGTAGAAAATGTAACGCCTGCTGAAGAAATGATGGTTCCTGTCATAACACCGCCACCGGCTCCATTAATGGTTGCTGCACTGCCTACATACCAGTAAACGTTCCTCGCCTGTGCACCTCCAATCAGTTTCACACTGCGGGCGCCTAATGGGCCTGCTGCACCTACCGTTAAGCTGGTGGTTGCCTGGAAAAACCATTCTGCATTAGGATCACCTTTTCCATCGAGTACCAGGTCTAAACTGGTGATTTTGAAACTACCGCCTGCAGCTTTATAAACGCCGGGCGCTAATGTTAAGCCACCCAGTTCACCAGCACCGGGATCACTACCACCGGGTTTGGAAGTTGGAGAAATTGCGATATAGGCAAGGTTAGCATCTGCTAAACCTTTCTGCGCAATGGTCAATGAAGCCGCACTTCCCGGAGGTGGAGGAGCCGTATGTATCCTGCCGGTTACTAATCCTATATTCAAAGGGGTTTCTGTGTAAACATCACCCGTTGTGCCATCATGGAAACCTGTTATTAAAGTGGAAGCAGCCGTAGTACCGATACTTCCGTTATTGATAACCGTATTAATACCCTGGTTGGTAATACCTGCACTACCACCGAATGAGCCAAATAAGGCAGCAGTACCTAAAATGGATGGCGGTGGTAGTGGAACTACTGCAACGGTAGTAAAACTCCACACGTAATTATTTGCCAATGCATTGCCTGCTGCATCTTTAGCACCTGTAGTTATGGTACCCGTGTATACAGTATTGGCTGCAAGATTAGCTAAAGGAGTAAATGTAGCGGTGGTGCCGGAATAAGTAACCGTTCCAAAAACAGGATTCACACCCTGCTTAACTAAAAAGGTTAAGGCATTGATAGTGGCAGGATCCATTGCTTTACTAAAAGTGGCCGTAATAATCTGGGTGACCAGCACATTGGTTGCACCATTAGCAGGATCAGTTGACGTTACCGTTGGAAGTACTGTTGTAGTAAAACTCCAGGTATAGTCTGATGCGAGGGCGTTGCCTGATGCATCTTTAGCGCCAGTAGTAATCGTAGCGGTATACACTGTGTTTGCTGCAAGCGGATTAGTAGGTATAAAAGTAGCCGTAGTACCTGAATACGTAATGGAGCCGGGAACTGCAGTGGCTCCCTGTTTTAACAGGAAGGTACTGGTATTGATCGTTGCAGGGTCCATAACCGTACTAAAATTCGCTGAGATCATTTTATTAAGCGGAACGTTTGTAGCGCCATTGGCGGGATCTGTTGAAATAACAGTCGGCGCGGAAGAGGTAGTAAACGACCATGTATAATTACTGGCCAATGGAATACCCGATGCATCTTTAGCACCTGTTGTAATGGTACCTGTATACACTGTGTTTGGCGCCAGCGGACTGGAAGGAATAAACGTGGCTGTAGTACCTGAATATGTAACTGATCCTGCAATTGCGTTTGCTCCCTGTTTTAATAAAAAGGTAGTGGTATTGATCGAGGAAGCATCCATCACTGTGCTAAAAGTAGCCGTAATCATTTTATTAACCGGCACATTGGTAGCGTTTGCACTAGGATCCGTTGAAATAACAGTTGGAGGATTACCAGTTGTAAAGGTCCATACATAATTAGCTGTAAGAGCATTACCTGCTACATCTTTAGCTCCTGTAGTAATGGTTCCTGTATAGACAGTATTTATAGTAAGCGGAAGTGTTGGTGTAAAAGTAGCCGTCGTTCCTGAATAGGTAACCTTACCCGCAACAGCATTGGTTCCCTGTTTTAAAAGGAAAGTAGTGCCGTCAATTGTTGCAGGATCCATGGCCGTACTAAAGTTTGCCGTTATGATTTTAGTAAGCGGCACGTTGGTAGCGCCGTTTGGAGGATCTGTTGAAATAACAATTGGCGAATTACCAGTAGTAAAGTTCCATACATAATTAGCAGACAATGCATTACCTGATGAATCCTTGGCCCCTGTAGTGATGGTGCCCGTATACACTGTGTTTCCTGTAAGTGGTGCAGTAGGTGTAAATGTTGCTGTTCTGCCTGAATAAGTAACGGTACCCGTTATCGCAGTCGAACCCTGTGTCAATAAAAAGGTGGTTGCATTAATCGTTGCAGCATTCATTGTTTTATTAAATACAGCCGTAATAACCTTGTTGAGAACAACATTTTTAGCTCCGTCAGGAGGATCCGTCGAAACAACGATTGGGTTAACGCCCGTGGCAAAACTCCACACATAGCTATTGGCCAATGCATTACCAGCCAAATCTTTGGCTCCTGTAGTTATCGTACCTGTATAAACTGTATTAACAGTAAGCGGACTGGCCGGTGTAAAAGTTGCCGTCATACCCGAATAGGTAACAGCGCCCGGTACAACGTTTACGCCTTGTTTTATAATAAAAGTTGTTGAATTGATGGTGGTAGGATCCATGGTAGTACTGAAGAGCGCTGTTATAATTTTATTCAGCGGAACTTCTATGGCTCCATTAGCGGGATCTGTTGAAACAACTGTGGGCGTTGCGCCTGTATTAAAACTCCATACATAATCCGCAACAAGCGCGTTCCTCGCCGGATCCTTTGCACCCGTTGTAATAGTTCCTGTATATACTGTATTAGCTAAAAGTGGAGCGGAAGGAGTAAAAGTTGCGGTAACACCCGAGTAACTAACTGTTCCCTGTATAAGGTTGGCTCCTTGCTTCAATAAAAAAGTGGACACATTAATTGTGGCCGGATCCATAGGTTCACTGAAAGTCGCTGTAATTTTTTTGTTGGTCACCACATTGATGGCGCCGTTAGCAGGATCCGTAGCGATTACTGTGGGGCAAATGCCGATCTTTCCTGGTTCTTCCACTACTTTTTTACATCCTGACACAAAAACTGTCAGCAGTAATAACATCAGCCAGGCTTTACTGAATAAGCCGGAATACGTAAGCTGCTTATGCATTTTCGTATTCGCTCCCTGTAAGGATAAAGGATTGTTGCGCATTGTATCTAGGTTTCTTGAATTTAAGCTCTAAAGATCGATACAATTTTTTTGTAAAGTGTTACACGATTAAGGAGAAAGGTTACATAATTCACATATTATCGAGCGCAACACGCTTTTTGTATTTCATGTTTTTAAAAAAAGAAGGCGTAAGACCAGTTACTTTTTTAAACTGGTTAGATAAATGCGCTACACTGCTGTAATGAAGCTTGTAGGCAATTTCGGTAAGACTAAGTTCATCATATAAGAGTAACTCTTTTACTCTTTCAATTTTATGCATAATAATAAACTGCTGAATGGTAATACCTTTTACTTCAGAAAAAATATTGGAGAGATAGGTATAATCGTAATTTAATTTTTCACTGATGTAGTCAGAATCATTTCTTTTTGGAAGATCATCAGCATAATGAATCATTTCAGTAATCACATTCTTGATGCGTTCAATCAGTATACTTTTTGTATTGTCTAGCAGCTCCAATCCGGATTTTAGCAAGTTCTTTTTTAATTGCTCGTGCTTTTTAAATGTCATCTCTTCCAGTATTTCAACCATGCCCAGGTCAACAGACACGTATTGCAGCCCCAGGCTCTTCAATTCCTCTTTCACCAGCATTTTACAACGCAGACTAACCATGTATTTAATGTAGAGCTTCACTTTTTATTAATCCTCATACCCACTTTTGATAATGGTGGACAGCATTTTGAATTGCACATTGGCGTTAAAGTGGTGGTTTGTGTGGGCGGGAATAATAATACCCTCGCCTAATTTTAACTTGTAGCATTTGTCCTTAATGGTAAGCATCGCGGACCCATCAATTATCTGGATATAGGTGTCGAAAGGAGATATTTTTTCAGCCAGTTCTTCTCCTGCATCAAAAGAACTTACGGTGATATTGCCAGTAATCTTTTTAATGATCGTTTTACTTACCACAGCATTAGGCATGTATTCAATTATTTTAACAATAATATGCGCTTTCGCTTTTTCTAATTCGGTTTCTTCACTATTCTTTTTCATATTGTAAACAATATATACCATATATATACCACAGCCGATGTTTGCAGAAACTGCACAACAGGTTTAGGACAATAAAGAATATAGGTATTACAAAGTTGGGAACATTATACCTACGGAATGTTGCACATGTCCGCATTAATGTTACATAATTCACATGTTTTCGAGGTTACGGTTCCTTTTCTGCTTTAACTGCTTATAGAAAGAAGGAGATAAACCAGTAACTTTTTTAAACTGGTTAGATAAATGCGCCACACTGCTGTAGTGTAGCTTGTAGGAAATTTCTGTCAGGGTAAGTTCATCATACAACAGTAATTTTTTTGCTCTTTCAATCTTATGGATGATGATGAATTGCTGTATGGTAATGCCTTTTACTTCAGAAAAAATACCAGAGAGATAATTATAATCGTAGTGCAGTTTTTCACTGATATAGTCAGAATAATTTTGAGCAGGCAACTCATCTGAATAATGGATCATTTCAACGATCACATTCTTTATCTTATCTATAAGAATATTTCGTTTATCATCCAGTAATTCAAGTCCCGACCGAAGTAGGTTTTTCGCCAGCTGCTCTCTCTGTAACTCGGTTATCGTCTCCAGTATTTCTACCATGCCAAGGTCGAGAATAACATAGTGAAGTCCCAGATTTTTCAGTTCTTCTCTAACCATCATTTTACAACGAAGGCTCACCATGTATTTAATATAGAGTTTCAACCGCCCTTACTTTATGAATGAGATGTGGATTTAGATGTATACTGATACAGATACTCAGAATGTAAGGTAAGATTTCTACACTAAAGGGGGATGAAATAGTTACATGGGCCTATTCAATTTTCTCCGGGATGATTTGTGGATACCATACTTGCTTTCAAATGCCGGATTTACAAAATGAGCCTTTTTATTGTGCGCATTTTTACCCCCAATAAATAAGCCCCTGTGACTGTAAGTATGGTGTTTTCGGCTGTAAAAAGATGCTTTTTGGGAAAAGCAGGCCAGACACAAAAAGTGGAGGCTGATTAAGCAGGCAATCGTTCTCATATGTTCGTTTTGGCTCACCGTCTATGCACAAGCCTGTGTAAGACTGTGAGAGCAGGTATAGGAAAGGCAATTTAGATATCCAAATCCATAAACATGCAAATCCAGAGATTTTTTTTCATTTTCTGTTGACATTTTACCACAAAACAGATGAGCACAGAAATTGTACTTCCGCTTACATAAGTGTACAGATATGAGTTTGTTTTATATCCTAAAAAAAGATCCGGTTCAAAAAGCCAGGACTCAATGCCGGAAGAAATTCCTGTTTTATTTTAAAAAAGGATTTCTGGACCCAACCTATCTGGCCTGGGAAAGAAGTTATAAGGAGGATGCCTGCCATAATTTTAGCAGGAACTTAATCGCGAAATATTTGAACAGTTATTAGAATCGCGGCAGTATGAAGCAATTGCACAGAAGGCAGTTCGTCTCGAATCAAGAACAAACCTTTTATTTTCCTTTGAAAAAATGGCCTTACGAGATGCAGTAAAATCAACTGAAGGGGCTAAAGTATTTGCCCATGGGTTATTTGATTATGTGTATGGAAGTGGAGTCTTAAAAGAAAGGTTTGAACAATTTACCGAAACCCTCAATTCCCTTCCGCGTATACAAACAAGGGGTCTCACCTGGCCCATGCAAACGATTTTCGGATTTCTGGGAAACCCCGCAGAACATATCTTTCTAAAACCACGTGTTACCCAAATAGCTGCCGAAAAATATCATTTTAATTTTCAATACAGATCACGTCTCAACTGGAACACCTACCAAAGCCTGCTCGATTTTGCAGAGCAGATAAAACAGGATATGAATGTATATCAACCCAAAGATTATATTGATCTCCAATCTTTCCTATGGGTAATGGGTTCTGAAGAATATCCTGATTAAGATTTCTGATCACTGATTTTCAATTATCATTGCAAAAGAACGAAGTACGAACTACATACTTTGCTTAAAACCAAAACTACATGCCCTACCCTATTTACACCGTGGATGCTTTTACGGATCACATCTTTGGTGGTAACCCGGCTGCAGTATGCCCTCTGGAAAAATGGCTTCCCACTGAAACCATGCAGCAACTGGCCAATGAAAATAATTTATCCGAGACCGCTTTTTTTGTCAAGAGAGAAGATGGTAGTTATGATATCCGCTGGTTTACACCAGAACTCGAAATTGACCTGGCCGGACACCCTACCCTGGCCACTGCCTTTGTAATTTTTTCAGAACTCGGCTATGGTACCGATATGATAACGTTTCATTGCAAAAGCGGGATATTAACCGTTGTAAAAAAAGGCGACCAGCTTACAATGAATTTTCCTGCCCGCATGCCTATTGCCTGCGTACCGCCTGATGACTTACTAAAAGGTTTCAGTATTGCACCGGCTAAAGTATTGCGGTCAAGAGATTATTTTTTAGTCTACCGTTCAGAGGAAGAAGTTGAAAAAGTGATGGCAGATTTTAACTACCTCAATAAAATAGATACCCTGGGTATTATTATTACCGCAAAAGGTAATCAGGCAGATTTTGTTTCGCGGTTCTTTGTGCCTAATTCGGTTATTGGAGAAGATCCTGTAACCGGTTCTGCACATGCAACGCTCATACCTTACTGGGCGAAGGAACTTAATAAAACATCTATGAATGCCATACAACTGTCTAAAAGAAAGGGCCATCTATGGTGTGGCTTCGAAGGTGACCGGGTAACCATTGGAGGAAAAGCGGTATTGTATATGAAGGGGGAGTACCAAATGTGAGTTGTGAGTAGTGAGTTGTGAGTAGTGAGTAGTGAGTAGTGAGTAGTGAGTAGTGAGTAGTGATAAAAAATAATTTTTCGAAATAAATATTGCCATGCATGCACAGCAATTAATCATCTACACCGACGGCGCGGCCAGGGGCAACCCGGGGCGAGGCGGCTATGGCGTAGTTTTATTGTGGGGAGATAAAAAAAAAGAATTATCGGGCGGTTACAGGCTCACTACCAATAACAGAATGGAACTAATAGCTGTCATCAAAGCCTTGCTGTCACTAAAGAAAGAGGATATACCCATTACTATTTATACAGACAGCCAGTATGTGGTAAATACGGTGGAAAAAAAATGGCTCGATAACTGGATCAGAACTGATTTTAAAGGCGGTAAAAAAAACAAAGACCTGTGGATGGAATACCATGCGTTAGCCAAAAAATTCATTATCCATTTCCATTGGGTACGTGGGCATGCCGACAATGCTATGAATAACCGCTGCGATGAACTGGCAACAGCTGCTGCCGACGGAAAACATCTATTGGTAGATGAATGGTATGAGAATGAAAATAGTTAAGCGTACGCTATTATGCCAGTTGCTTCTTTGAAAAAAAATTCTGCGCCAGATAGAAGGTACCAAACAAAAGCGCTGAAAAAATAACGGTTGCCATAAGGCTGTTCCAGAAAAAAGGTAAGCCATCAACATAGGTAAGTAAGAGGCCGTTAAATGTTTGTGGACGGTTCAATCCAAACCCACGGTTACTGAACCACACCAGGAAATTGGAAACTAAAAAATAGGCGGTGGGTGCAGTCAGCGTGGCTGCAATCATATTACTGATCTTATTTTTTCGGATAAAAAATCCAAAACAGGTAACCCCGGCAAACAGCAGGTAATTGACCCACTGACCGTCGTAAAAACCACGGATAGAACTCATCCCATTTGTATACAGGAACTGGTATAAAAGATCAGACATAAACATAGACAGCAAAGGCAAAGCAAAAGCCCATTTTTTATCCTTCACAAACAAAGCACCACTAAACAGGCCAATGGCTAACTGTGGCGCAAAACCCATGGGGCGGTTAGGGAGTATCCGGTACAAAGCACTTACCAGTATCATTAAAAAAAGAGAAATTACCAGTGGTTTGTTGATTTTCATGTGGTTTTTAGTTTCAGCGCAAAAATAGGCGTTATATGAATGAACTCCATTTCAATTTTCCTCAGCCTGTGAATAATATTATAGCTCCGGCACAAAAGCCTTGAACAAGGTACAATGGCCCGAAGCCTCTATGGTATAGTTTTCTCCGGCAAATATAGCCACCGCTTCCCCTTTTTTTAATACGAGTGTGTTATTGATAAATGCCCCACCCTCCATTACAATCATTATTTCAAGTGAGCGAGCAGTTCCGGAATAAGAAACGGTTGGGCCGAGTTCTATTTTCGCAATACCAAAATCGGGTACCGGGCAGGCATATATTCTCTCACCCGTTAGTACTTCATTACCCGCAATAATCTCCGGCACCATACTTTCAAATAAAGTATGTTTCATCAATTCCGGAACATCAATATGTTTGGTGGTGAGCCCGGCCCTTAGCACATTATCACTATTAGCCATCAGTTCCATGCATTGGCCTTCCAGGTACGCATGCGGAATACCGGCTCCCTGGAAAACAGCTTCTCCCGGATTGACCTTAACGATATTAAAAAAATAAATAGAAAAAACCGCCCGGTCAATATCCCCTATTTCGCCTTTATTATTATCAAACAGTTTAGCTATCCACCAGCCCGGCATTTCTCTGGTGAGCTGGTCATCATTCTTTCGACGGATCTCGCGTTTAATCAAATTAGTCAACAATCCATTTATGTCAACCTGCTCCATTTCCATAACAAACTGGTATAGGGCCTTTAATCCCTCCCGTCTAAAATAAGCAAGCAACACATTGAATTCCGGTATTTCTCCCAAAGTATATTCTATATCAGCTTTTTGGCGAAAGCCATGAAGCAACCAGAATTCACTTAGTGCAACCAATACTTCCGGCTTATGATTTCTGTCTTTGTAATTACGATGAGGTGCATTAATGGGTATTCCTTCCGCTTCTTCCCTGTCAAACCCTTTACCGGCCTCAGTTAAATTAGGATGCACCTGAATAGACAGTATCTTATTTACATCCTGCACTTTAAAGAGGTAGGGCAGATCGCCAAAGCTGTCCGTTACTTTCTGGGAAATCACCGTTACAGGATCTTCTTTGATAAGTTTGTGTAAAGAGATATTTCCCTCCGGCATAATTAATTCAGAGGGGGCCAACGGATGAGCGCCCATCCAATATTCAGCAAAAGGCTGGTGAGAGGGATTGCCGGTACCCAGTAAAGCCGGGATAAATTCATACCCGCCCCAGTCATAATGCAGCACTTTTCCCTGTAGCTTATATATTTTATTTGTCAACTCCATCACGCAAAATTTACACGTATTAACCTATAACGTTCAAATGCAGGTTTTCTTGTACGGCACCCTATTTTTAGGGGAACGTTCCTACTTATATGAACAATAATAAAGCCACAGGCAATAAAGGTGAAGAAATAGCTGCCGTCTATCTTAGGAAACAGGGTTATTCCTTACTGGCAAGAAACTGGCGTTTTCGTCATTGGGAGGTAGATATTATTGCCTCAAAACAACAGTTTCTTCATTTTATTGAGGTAAAAACACGCTATTCATTGCGTTATGGACGGCCGGAGGAGAGTATTACCAAAGAGAAAATGAAAAATTTAAAAAACGCCGCTGAAGAATACCAATACCAGCACCCTGAATGGAAATATATTCAGTTTGATGTAATAGCGCTTACACTGGTTAATGAGGAAGTGAAAGAGTTATTTATGATTGAAGATGTTTATTTTTAAGCTTAGCCACCTGACAAAACAAACGCTATGCAGATACAAACAGCTGTAACAGATATTGATATTCTCAAATGCTGGAAAGCAGTAAAAGAACTTCGTTCACATTTGAAAGAAGAAAATTTTCTTACCCTCATCAGGAATATGATCACAGAAGGTTATCAACTGGCTCTTATAGAGGGAGAAAATGGTTATGCGGTGTCAGTTATAGGATTCAGGTACCTTCAATTTACTTTTAACGGGAAACATTTTTATATTGATGATCTCTCTACCCTGCCCGAAGCAAGAGGCAAAGGATATGGAAGCAAATTGATTGAGTATGTTTGTGAACTAGCCCGGCAAAAAGGATATGCGTATGTTACGCTCGATTCGGGGCACCAGCGTTTTGCCGCACACAGACTTTACCTGAATAAAGGTTTTACGATAGCCTCTCACCATTTCTCTAAAAAAATGATTGCGGATTATTAAACAGTAATACGTTCCATCATTTTTTCCACCATCTTAAAAGTTGCGGGACAATATTCAACATTCTGCTGATGCACATGCAGGTAATCACTCATTTTCTTTTTACGGAGATAGGGGAAACCTGCACAATCTGCTGGGCGAACTTCATAAATACCGCACATATTCGTTTGCATATTGAGAAACTGGCATGGCTGTTTTTTATTTACCCAGTCACCATCTTTTTTATCAAACTT
>JBBRHM010000022.1:0-33258 GCA_038222655.1 Chitinophagales bacterium
CCATTCAATTGTTCGCGGATGGCTTTTATGCTATCCTGCATTTCTTTACCTGCTTTGCGAAGTGTATCGGCCTGTTTCTGATCGATGTCTTTCAAATTGGTTTCTATCTTTTTCACAATATCATCAGCTTCTGTTAAGCGGTCGGTAAGGTCAACAATTTTTATACTGCTTTTATCTAATCTGGTACCGGCTTTGCGTATAGCATCGCGTGTTGCTTTGCTTACGGGTGCATTTGGATCATCATTGATTGTAACCATAGTGCTATCGGATATATCCTTACCCAGGCTAACCACTACTTTATAAGTACCGGGATCAACGGGTAATCCCGCAGGCTCGTTGGTTTCCGTTGCCCCACGACGTCCGCCACCACCGCCTCTTGCGGCGCCACCTGCCTGGCGGATACCCTTTCCTTCCATACCCCAATAAAACCGGTTGAAGCCACTATCTGCTCTTGCACGCAGTGTGCGCACCTGTACATTACTGGCATCATATATTTTTACCGTGGCAGAATCGGCCAATTTATTTTTACCGGTATCGCTACCTGTTTTATTTACGTAGAAACTGATAGGTGCGCCGGTTTTACGGTTCTCTCCTTCATAACTCCCCCAGATGCTGTATTCGATACCGGCGGCATTTTTTATATGGGCCTGGTATGCCTGTGGCGCATCAAATGTGGTAAGTTTTTTTGTAAGGGGCTGTCCATTTGCAGCAGCTAACCTGCGCAGCGGGCGGATATCATCCAATATCCAGATGGCTCTGCCAAATGTAGCGATGGCGAGGTCGGCCTCTCTTTCCTGAATAGCAAAATCATAGGTTGATACAGAGGGGTAGCCATTTTTAAACTGCTGAAATTTATTGCCGTTATCAAAACTTATCCATAATCCCTGCTCTGTTCCTACAAAAATTAAATTGGGTTCAGTTGGATCCTGGATCATTGATAATGCATAGCCTGTTACTTTCTTTTCATCAACAAGACGTGTCCATGTTTTTCCATAATCAGTGGTGCGGAAAATATAGGGTTTAAAATCACCGAGACGGTAGTCATTGGCAATTACAAAAGCTTCTGCGGCATTATACCGTGAAGCCCGTATCTGTGGTATCCATGCACCAACCGGCATACCGGGAATCTTTCCCCGAAAACTGGTCCATGATTGTCCGCCATTGGTGGTGAGTTGTACATTACCATCATCAGTGCCCACCCATATCACTCCTTTTTCTTTCGCTGATGGTTCAATAGCGAGTATGGTACAATAATTTTCAGCGCCGGTAATATCAATGGAAATACCACCATTACTGCTTTGATCAATCTTTGCACTATCGTTGGTGGTAAGATCGGGCGATATAATTTCCCACGATGCGCCTTTGTTGATACTCTTGTTTACAAACTGGCTTCCGTAATAAATGGTGGCTTTGTCAAACGGATCCTGTGCAATAGCTGCGTTCCAGTTAAAGCGTTGCTGCGTTTTCATATCGGGTCTTGGCGGTTGTATGCCCCACCTTTCACCGGTTGCTATATTATACCGGCTTACACTACCGCCCTGGCTCATAGCATATACCCAGTTGGGGTCTTCGGCATCGGGCATTACATCAAACCCATCACCGCCGCTAACGCCCTGCCAGTAGGCATTTCGGATACCGCTTCTTACCCATACATAGGCAGGTCCGTGCCAGCTGCCATTATCCTGCAGGCCACCCATTACATGGTAGGGTATCTGGTTGTCTGTATTGATATGATAGAACTGACCCAGCGGTAATTTTTCATCAAACTGCCAGGTACGGCCCCTGTCGCGGGAGATGGCAATACCGCCATCATTTCCATCAATGATAAAAGAGGGATCATTGGGATGGATCCACCACGCATGGTGATCGGGATGTATACCACTATACGGAATAAGGGTAGTGGGAAATGTTTTTCCTCCATCTTCACTCATCGTAATCATCTGGTTGATATTGTACAAACGGTTTTCGTTTTTTGGATCCACTGCAATATCCTGGAAATAAAAAGCGCGGTTGGTAACTACGGCCGTTTCGCTGTTTACGAGTTGCCATTTCAATCCGCCATCGTCGGTTCGGTACAAACCATTTTTGGTAGCTTCCACCATGGCATAGATCCGGTTGGGATCATTATGACTAATGGCGATACCAATGCGGCCATATTCCCCCGCAGGCAATCCTTCTTCTTTACCTAATTTTTTAAATGTTTTACCCCCATCATAGGTAATGTATAAGCCACTGCCGCTGCCACCACCTTTTAAACTCCAGGGCGTGCGGCGGTGTTGGTACATATTTACCAATAGTTTATTGGGATTGTTGGGATCCATTACCATATCACCCACACCACTGGTATCATTGGTGTGTAAAATCAGTTTCCAGTTTTCGCCACCATCCATGGTTTTGTAAACGCCTCTTTCGGCATGCTCACCAAAGGGATTACCCATTACACCAGCATACACCACATCGGGATTATTTGGATCGATGATGATACGGTGAATATTGCGTGTTTTCTGCAGGCCCATGCATTTCCATGTTTTACCTCCATCCAGACTTTTATAAATGCCCTCGCCTAAACTCACAGAATTACGGGGGTTGCCCTCACCGGTTCCTGCCCATAATACACTGGGATTGCTCTGCGTAACCGCAACAGAACCAATATTGAGAATCGGTTGTTCATCAAATAAAGGTGTCCAGCTTGCCCCGCCATTCTCTGTTTTCCATACACCACCACTTGCGGTGCCCAGAAAAATATGATCTGGATTGGCTAACACAGCATCAATAGAAGTTACGCGGCCACTCATTCCTGCGGGACCGATATTACGCGGCTTCATGTTTTTAAAATGTTTGGACAGGTCAACCTGCTGACAAAATACATAACCCGTTATACAGCTTAACAGGGTAAAGAAGAAAATTTTTCTCATGTAACGTTAGTTTGGATGGCGGAAATTCTGAAATAAAAGGGCAACTGCCAAAAGAGATTCTAACGCATCTTCCCAGGGAGGGAAGAACAAAAAGATTTTTTTGGTGAAATCCCTAGGCCCTCTTTTTCGCGGGATGCTTATATTTAATTCTTAACTGAAACTATTGCTAAACAGATCTGGCGGATACTTTAAAGGAAATCCCCTTCAAACCGGCATCTATGCTGCTGTTGCCGCATTTCTTACCTATACGATGATCTTCGGTTTTCGTAAATCTTTTACGGTATGCACTTTCGACGGATTGCGTTTTGCGGGACTGAATTATAAAACTATACTCGTATTAAGCCAGATGATGGGTTACCTGCTGGCAAAATTTTATGGTATTAAATTTATTTCTGAATTAAAAAGACTGGGACGATATAAAATTATTTTACTGCTGGTGGGCATAGCCTGGCTGTCATGGTTGTTTTTTGCACTGGTGCCTCCCCCGTATAATGCGGTATTCTTATTTATTAATGGATTTCCATTGGGCATGTTATGGGGGGTAGTTTTTTCTTATGTGGAAGGACGGCGCAGTACCGATTTTATCGGGGCGGCACTGGCTGTAAGTTTTATTTTTTCATCGGGGTTTGTAAAATCAGTGGGTGGATGGTTACTTCTTCGCTTTCATCTCTCTGAATTCTGGGTACCTTTTGTTACGGGACTTGTGTTTGCATTACCCTTATTATTTTTTATCTGGCTCATTGAAAAGATACCCCCACCGGATGAAGCAGATATAGCCGCCCGAATGAACCGGACACCGATGAGTGCCGGCGACAGAAAAAAATTTGTGCGTAGCTTTTTACCGGGCCTGGTAGCCTGTATTATTATGTATGGGTTCGCTACCATCTTCCGTGATATACGTGATAATTTCAGCGCCGATATGTGGAAGGAAATGGGATACCTTAATCAACCTGCTATCTTTTCAAAAACAGAAACGCCCATTACTTTAATTGTACTGGTTTTAATCGGCAGTATGGTAATGATTAAAAACAGTTATAAAGCATTTATGGTGGCACACCTGTTTATAGCCCTGGGTTTTGCATTGGCGGGCATCTGTACTTTTTTCTTTTTGCGGCACCAACTCGATCCTGTCTGGTGGATGACCATGGTGGGCCTTGGTTTATACATGGTCTACATCCCATTCAATTCAGTTTTCTTTGAGCGGCTGATAGCGGCATTCCGGTTTACGGGTAATGTAGGGTTTCTTATTTACCTGGCCGATTCATTTGGTTATATGGGTAGTGTGAGCGTGTTGTTATGTAAAGAAATTTTTAAGGTAAAACTTAACTGGGTGGATTTTTTTTCTAACAGTGTTATGTTATTATCTGTGGTGGGAATATTCATCACGGCCTTCTCTGCGTATTATTTTGCGGGAAGAAAAGATAAACACATAGGTAGATAAAGGAAACAAAAGCATATAGCTTATGTACCCTTCCCTCTAACTAGGTGTTTCAAAAATCTACTCGTTAGGATCTTTCTTCACATCATCATAGTTTCTCTCTGCTTCTTTTGCTTTTTCAAAGTCCAATACAACGCCATTAATGCAATAACGCAGTCCTGTTGGCTGCGGGCCATCTTCAAATACATGTCCGAGATGTGACTTGCACCGGCCACATTGTACTTCGGTACGCTTCATACCAAAAGCATTATCGGGAAGATAAATAATGGAGCTTTTACTAACCGATTCATAAAAACTGGGCCAGCCGCAACCGCTTTCAAATTTTGTATCACTTTTAAAAAGCGGGTTGCCACAAACGGCGCAATAGTAAGTACCGATTTCCTTCGACGTTTCAAACTTGCTGGTAAAGGGTCTTTCGGTTCCTTTTTCTCGTGCAATATGGTACACTTCAGAGGACAGAATGGTTTTCCATTCCTCATTTTTCAACTCCACTTTATTGCTGTCGTTTCTGGAATAAGCGGGGTTATTTTTTTTACTATCCATGTTGGTGGTGAGTTTTTGATGGTTTGTGTAATAATGGTGACATAACAGGCTGATGAAAAACAGAAGTAAGTATCCATTGCCTTTTGCCGGTTGTTTGCGGTGTCAAAATTAATTGAGTTTACTGTTAGGTAAGCGGTTCTTCTGTAAAGACGTAAACCTATGTATTGACTTACATTTCACCCTTTTCTAATGTTTTCCATTAGTGTTAAATGTTTTTTAAAGTCAAGCCCTTATATTTGTTGTTCACGCAAGTTTATTAAGTACATGTTTAATATTATTCTGTTTGGACCCCCGGGCAGTGGAAAAGGTACGCAAAGTGAAAGGCTGATTGTGACTTATGGATTAAAGCATTTATCAACCGGGGATCTTTTGCGAACTGAGATTGCCAACCAGACATCTCTGGGGCTAGAAGCTAAAAGTATTATGGACCGGGGCCAGCTGGTTCCCGATGCGGTAGTGGTTGGAATGATCAGCTCTGCACTGGACAATAACCCGCAGTCGAAAGGATTTTTATTTGATGGCTTTCCCCGCACCGCTGCACAAAGTGAAGCGCTGGATAAATTATTACGCTTGAAAAATACGGAAATTGGTGTAGTATTGGCACTTGAAGTAAGCGAGGAGGAACTGGTTCATCGGTTACTGAACCGGGGATTGACCAGCGGAAGAAGTGATGATAACAACGAATCTGTGATCCGTGCACGCATTATCGAATACCGGAGTAAAACCACCGTGGTGGCAGAGTATTATAATCAGTTTAAAAAAGTAGTAAGGGTTCCGGGAGAAGGCAGTGTTGATGAAATATTTGCATCTCTTTGCAGCGAAATTGATAAGCGACTGTCTTAATTATAGAGCTAAAACTTTCTTACAACCAATAACCAACCTGCTATCCCGTCATCGAGACGGGATTTTTTTGTCCTGGTAGGCTCCAGCTGCCTGATACATCAAAGAATTCGCATATGCTCCTGCCGTCAAATCTTATCTTTATCATTAAAAAGATTATATGCTCCAGCAAAAAGAAAATTTTCTTAAAAACGAATGTGTATTGCTTTTAGAAAAACTGGATGGCGAAGCAAAAGGCAATTGGGGTAAAATGGATGCCCAGCAAATGGTGGAACATTTACGCGATGTTTTCAAACTGGCTAACGGTAAGACTGTATTGCCGCTTTTGAATACTGACCCGGATAAATTGGCCAACGCTAGAATTTTTATGATGTCTGATGGACTCTTCAGGGAAAATACACGGGTTCCTGTTATGCCAGAGGAGCCCCACCCGCATAAATATGCCAGTCTTGCAGAAGCCATCACCAAAGCCGAAGCAGAATTAAAAGATGTATTTACCGCGTATGCAAACGATCCTTCTAAAAAACTTATGCATCCCATGTTTGGGGAATTGAATTATGAAGAGCAGATCACCTACCTCGATAAGCATGTGAAGCATCATCTCCGGCAATTTGGTCTTGTAGTGTAAATTTTGCCCTGTCTTATAAAACCTACCAATCGTTAGCTTTGTGGTTACTGTGCTAAATTGATAATAGAGAGGGTTATTCTTATCAAATTATCACAATGCAACAGAATGCGCATTTTCAAATTATCACATTTTCAAATGTAAGATCATGGTGAAGCTGGAAAATTATATTCTTGGTAAATGGATAACAGGTGACGGAGAGGGTCAGGCTTTGTACAATGCCGTTACTGGCGATACCCTTGCGATGGCTTCTACCAAAGGATTGGATTTTGCCGGTATTCTCAGCTATGCCCGTGAAAAGGGAAATCCCGCGCTTCGTAACATGAGTTTTCATGAAAGGGGCCTTATGTTGCGGTCACTGGCATTGCATTTACGCGAACACCTCGACAAATTCTACCAGATCAGTTACCGCACAGGGGCCACCAAAGCAGATAGCTGGGTAGATATTGAAGGTGGCATTGGCAATCTTTTTTCTTATGCATCGCTGCGCAGAAAATTTCCGGATACGCCTTATTGTTTAGACGGCGAGAACCATCCTCTGGGGAGTGCTAATACTTTTATGGGTCATCATTTACTCATACCCAAAGAAGGTGTTGCCATACATATTAATGCTTTCAATTTCCCTGTGTGGGGAATGCTTGAAAAAATTGCCGTGAATTTGTTAGCCGGTATTCCTGCGGTAGTAAAACCCGCATCGGTTACTTCTTTTTTAACGGAAGCTGTAGTAAAAGAAATTGCGGCATCAGGAATTTTACCTGCTGGCGCTTTGCAGCTGATTTGTGGCAGCGCGGGCGATATGCTGGATCATGTAGGTTCACAGGACGTAATTACTTTTACCGGTTCTGCATCAACGGGACTTATGCTTAAATCCGGAAAAAATGTACTGCAACAGAACACGCCCTTTACCATGGAAGCAGATTCATTAAATTGTATTGTACTGGGTGATGATGTAACACCGGCCATGCCTGAATGGGATATTTTTATTAAAGAAGTACGTAAAGAAATGACGACCAAATGCGGACAGAAGTGTACCGCCATAAGAAGAATATTTGTTCCCGCTGATAAAATGGAAGAAGTACAAATGGCACTGGGTAAAGCATTATCACAAACCACCATTGGTAACCCGCAGAATGAAAAAGTGAGAATGGGTTGCCTGGCCGGTGAATTGCAGCGAAAGGAAGTAAAAGAACAGGTACAGAAATTACTGGCTTCTTCACAGATCATTTATGGCTCACTCGATAGTGTGGAAGTGATAGATGCTGATGCGGTAAAAGGTGCATTTATGAGCCCGATACTTTTACTGAACCGGCATCCGTTAAGTAGCAAAGAAGTACATGAAGTAGAAGCTTTCGGCCCCGTATCAACCCTAATGCCTTATACATCCATGGAAGAAGCGATCACCTTCTCCAAAATGGGTAAAGGATCGTTGGTAAGTACTGTGGTAACCGCCGATAAAAAATTGGCTAAACAATATGTACTCGACGCTGGCACTTACCATGGACGGATATTGATTCTGAATAATCAATGTGCTAAAGAAAGCACCGGCCACGGTTCTCCACTGCCCTTACTGGTTCATGGCGGCCCCGGCCGCGCCGGTGGTGGTGAAGAGATGGGTGGTATACGCGGTGTAAAGCATTATATGCAGCGCGTGGCCATCCAGGGTTCACCGGATATGATTACCGCGGTGAGTAATGTTTACCAGCCGGGCGCAACAGGGAACACTGACACCCTTCACCCATTTAAAAAATATTTTGAAGAACTGCAGATTGGAGATCAGCTGGTTACTCAAAAAAGAATGATTACCTCAGAAGACATAGATCGTTTTGCGGACCTGAGCGGCGATCACTTTTATGCTCATCTCAAAGAAACTGATTTTGCAGGAACCATGTTTGACAGGCAGGTGGCGCATGGATATTTTTTGATGAGCATAGCGGCAGGTTTATTTGTAGATAATTATGAAAAAAATCCTGTGTTGCTTAATTATGGAATTGATGAACTCCGTTTTACCAAACCGGTTTACCCGGGCAGTGAGATACATATCCGTTTTACCTGTAAAGAAAAAATTAGACAGGAAAAAAAGGAAGAACAGGATATTCCCAAAGGCATTGTTAAATGGCTGGTGGAAATGATTGACGAAACAGATGAGATAGTGGGCGTTGCAACTATTTTAACGATGGTGGCTATGGCTAAGAGATAAAAGAGAGGAAGGACACAAAATAAAAAAAGTGAGAAATAAATGGAAAATTATGCACCTGCTAATTCTCTGCTATGAATTTGAGAAGAAGGGTTGTCTTTTTTTGCGTTGAATAACTCTTTCGATCACTTACCTGAAGCTGAATCTTACAAACAGAATTTTATTGAACTTCAAGATTGAATGAAAGAGGGTATTCACAGCGTATTCTATAACTTTGGCGAGCAACTCTTTTTTCTTTTTCAACCCTTTATCTCTTAGACATATGATTGAACAAATAAAAGAAGGTTATGTAAAAGTAGAACGTGAGCATGGTATTGCAACGATAGAGTTTTTTCATCCGCAGAGTAATTCATTGCCGGGCAAATTACTGGAAACACTTGCGAAGGACATACATAGTGAAGGACTGAACAGAGAAACCAAAGTGATCATTCTCCGTTCGGCCGGAGATAAAATATTCTGCGCCGGTGCTTCTTTCGATGAGTTGGCAGCTATTGCCAATGAAACAGAAGGGCTCCATTTTTTTTCGGGATTTTCGCAAGTCATCAATGCCATGAGAAAAGTGCCGCAATTGATTATAGCACGCATACATGGAAAATGTATTGGTGGCGGTGTGGGACTGGCCGCATCCGCTGATTATGCCATTGCTGTGGAAGGAGCTGATATTAAATTAAGCGAACTCTCTGTTGGTATCGGTCCGTTTGTAGTTGGGCCTGCAGTGGAAAGAAAGCTTGGCCTTTCTGCTTTCTCACAGTTAACCATTGATGCCTCAATGTGGCGCTCGGCAGACTGGGCGCGCCGTAAAGGATTGTTTGCCGAACTCCATACTGATGTGGCCGGCATGGATGATTCTATCAACCGTTTATCTACAACTTTATCTCATACTAACCCCGAAGCCATGCATGAGATTAAAAAAGTTTTATGGCATGGTACAGAACACTGGGATGAATTACTCAAACAACGTGCAGCCATCAGTGGCAGATTGATTTTAAGTGAGTATAGTAAAAATTTTATAAAGGCGTTTAAAGAAAAACTGAAGAAATAGTGATAGCCACCTTCAGCCCAGTATTTTTATGATGGCATGCCTGTATAAGGTGTAAGCATATTAAGTTCTGATTCTTGTATTCTAATATTATTTCTCCCTAAAAATCTCAATGGCCAGGATATACCTAATACTGTTTTTTTTATTAACAGGGCCAATAGTCTTTTCGCAACAGGCAGTTACAATAACTGTAAAAGATTCTGTAACAGGAAAACCACTTGAAAATGTTACGATAAGGGATGCCCAAATGCATAAAAATTATGTGTCTGATAGTATTGGTCACTTTGTCTATACTACCGGTTCGAAAGATGTGGTTGGCTTATCTTTTAGCTTAGTGGGTTATCAAACTAAATTTATCCATATTTCAATACAGCAGAATGATACTAACCTGGTAATTATTTCACTAGTGCCTTCTTTAGTGGAAATAGATGAAATCATTATTCAAAGCACCAGAACCAACAGGAGCCAAAATCAAAATCCCACCCGTATTGAAGCAATTACCCCTGATGAGCTTGATGAAAAAGGGACGATGAAACCAGGCGATATACGAATGTTGTTAAATGAAAGTACCGGTATTACCACGCAAACAACTTCAGCTGTTAGCGGTCTTGCAACCTTACGCATTCAGGGCCTAGATGGCAGGTATACACAATTACTGAAAGATGGGATGCCTTTATATACCGGCTTTTCGGGGGGATTGAGTATCCTGCAGATAGCACCACTTGATCTGAAACAGGTAGAGTTAATTAAAGGATCAGCCGCAACATTGTATGGCGGTGGGGCGATAGCAGGGCTGGTAAACCTTATTACTAAAACACCTGTTAAGAAACCGGAACTTAGCTTTCTACTCAATGCCAATTCTGGTAAAGGGATTGATCTTAATGGGTTTTACAGTGAAAAAGGAAAGACCATCGGCACTACTATTTTTTCGTCGTATAATTATAATGGAGCGTATGATCCAGCTGGTATTGGTTTAACGGCCATTCCTAAAACCAGCAGGTTTACTTTCAATCCCAAAGTGTTCTTTTATTTTCCCCGAACTACTGCATGGTTTGGTATCAATACAACAGTAGAAGAACGGTATGGGGGAGATCTTTCTGTCATTAATGGTCATGCAGATAATGTGCACCAGTATTTTGAAAAAAATAAAAGTTCACGTATATCCAGTCAGTTATCGGTTGTTCATACTATTAATAATTACAGCAGGCTTAGCTTTAAAAACTCCATCGGTTTTTTTAACCGGCAATTAATCCTTCCCGGCACTTCTTTTAAAGGTAATCAATGGTCTTCTTTTACTGAGGCCAGTTATGTATACCATAAAAATAAAATTGATTGGGTGGCCGGTATAAATGAATCGACAGAAAAATTTATTCCGCGGGATACAACACGGTTAACGTATAACCAGTCTACTGTTGGGCTATTTGTTCAGAATACTTATAAAGTTAACAACAGCTTTTCTGTTGAGTCAGGAATAAGATTGGATCGCAGTTCACCAGCCACACAAAATAACCCTGACAAATTATATGTATTGCCAAGGCTCAACCTGTTATTTACAATATCACCACAGCTAACCAGCAGAATCGGTGGGGGTATTGGATATAAAATGCCGACACCATTTATTGAAGATGCTGAAAAAATTGCTTACCGGAATAGTATGCCCATCAATATTGGCCTGGTCAATGCCGAAAAAAGTTATGGGGTACATGCAGATATCAACTACAAAATTCGCCGGAATGAATTTACACTGAGTATTAACCAGCTTTTATTTTATACCCGCTTAAATGATCCGATACGCCTGCAGGGAAATGCTTACCTGAATGCCAAAGGATATCTCGACTCGCGCGGTGCTGAAACCAATATAAAGATAGCATTGGATGAACTGGCAGTATACCTCGGGTATTCGTATACTGATGCTGTGCAACATTATAACGGCCAGACCATGACACAACCACTCACTGCAAAAAACAGGGTTAACGCTGACATTACTTATGAAATTGAAAACAAATTTCGTTTCGGACTGGAATCATTTTATACAAGCCCCCAATTACTTTCTGATGGTTCAACAGGAAAAGCCTATATAACTTTTGGTATACTGTTGCAAAAAATGTGGACGCATTTTAGCGCGTTTCTGAATGTTGAAAATCTTACCGATCAGCGACAAACGCGTTGGGGAAATCTTTATACAGGAAATATTAGTACCCCATTATTTGGAGAAGTATATACACCGCTTGAAGGCCGCATTATAAATGCAGGGTTTAAATGGAAGATTAGGTAATCAGGGTTGCTTCGCGTCTCCGTGGTTGTTTGACAGCTTTCTGGTTTCTATCTCCGCCAGCGCTTCTTCAATATCTATCATACAGAAATCATACGAAACATTCATGCCCCTGCAAAGGGCCAAACGGTCGGTCAGATCTGCAAGCCGCTCAAGTAATTCCTGATCCGATAATTTTTTAAGGGACTGGTTCATACTGCCTTGATTTTGTTTTCAAAATTTGCAAAAAAATCATGCATAGGACAGCTGGGGAATATGTTGCCCAAATACCTAATGAAATGATAAAACTGTTATTGGGAGTAAACTTTCCTGATTATGGAGCAGAGTTTGATGCCTGTAATAGTTACCAAAATCCTTTCTTATGAATACCACCACCCTGCTGTTCATTGATGATGATGAAGATGATCTTGGTTTTTTCTATCAGGCTATCAAAGAAATAGACCGAAGCATACATTGTTTTCTTCACAGAGACAGTGAGTCGGCGATGCAGTTGCTCGATCAGGATATGGCATTGTGTCCCGATCTCATTTTCCTGGACCTGAATATGCCTAGATTATCCGGAAAACATTGTCTCTCCATGATCAAGAAAATGGCCCGTCATAAAAATACCCCTGTAATTATCTGTACCACTTCCGATTCAGAAAAAGATATGAATGATACCTGGGAACTGGGCGCCGCCTGTTACCTTACCAAGCCCCTAACTGTTGCCAACTGGAAAGATGAGTTAAGTAAAGTATTATCTTCCTTCCTTCATGAAAATCATTTGAGGTTTTGTGATGTAAGATGATAAATAGGCCGGGTTCTTCATTTTTTCTTAACTTAAGGAAAATTATCCCACATGGACAGAAAGCTATTTCTTCAGAACTCCGCCATTTTAGCCGGTGCTACTATTTTGCCAACAGCAAGTGCCTTCTCCCAAAATCTGGAAATTAATGGAATGGATAAGTTAACTGATGCCAATGGTAATTTTATACAGCAATCGCTTCCCTATGCTGAAAATTTTCTGGAACCTTATATGGATGCTGAAACGTTGCACCTGCACTATACCTTTCACCATGGCGGTGCAATGAAGGGAGCTAACAAGGATATGGAAAACATACGCAAGGCAATGGACAGCAATAGTTTTGAAACCGTAGATTATTATACAAAAAAACTAGCCTATCATTTTTCAAGTCATGTGCTGCATAGTATATTCTGGACAAATCTCACAAATAAAAAAACAGCGCCTGCGGGTACACTATTAAAAGATATTGAAAAAGATTTTGGTAGTTACGATAAGCTGAAATCCTATATCGCTGCCACTTCGAAAAATGTTGATGGTGCGGGTTGGGGTATTCTGGGTTACCAGCCTTATTCCAATAAGTTAACCATTCTTCAATGTGAGAACCACGAAAAATTAACCCAGTGGGGAGTTGTTCCTATACTGGTGATTGATGTTTGGGAACATGCGTATTACTTAAAATATAAAAACAGGCGTAATGAATTTGTAGATGCCCTCTTTAATATTATTAACTGGGACAATGTGGCCGAGCGCCTGGAAATTGCCAAAAGGCTGAAATAAATATTTATCTGTAAACTCAAGGCCCGTTATCAATTCAGATAGCGGGCCTTTTGGTGTGCCACTAAAAAATTACAGGTTATCATACTCATACAAAGGATCAATATGTGTTCGGGCTTTCATTTCAAATACCGGTTTAATGATACCGTCTTTCAGCCCATATACCCATCCATGCAGGTCAGGTCGTTGTTCATTCTGCCAGGCACGTTGTATAATGGATGTCTTCGCTAAATGCATTACCTGTTCCTGCACATTCAGTTCTACCAGCCTGTCGAATTTTGCTTCCTCCTCTTTTAAATCTTCCAGTTCTGTTCTGTGTAAACGGTAAACATCTTTAATGTTGCGCAGCCACATGTTCAGCACCTGTTTATAATCGTGGTTGGTCATGGCAGCCTTAACGCCACCACATCCATAATGCCCGCAAACAATTACATGTTTTACTTTTAGGTGGGTTACGGCGAAGTCGAGGACACTCAACAGGTTTACATCGGTATGCACCACCATATTGGCTATGTTGCGGTGTACAAATATTTCACCCGGTTGCGTGTTGGTAATTTCATTGGCAGGCACGCGACTGTCACTGCAGCCGATCCATAGAAATTCCGGCGTTTGTAAATGTGCGAGCCTGTTGAAGTATTCGGGATCGTCTCCGATTTTTTCTCTTGCCCAGGCTTTATTTTCTAATAATAGTTTTTCGTATGTTTTCATATGGCAAGGGTTGGTGGTTGAAGAATCAGGTCGTGCATGGGTTTCTGTAAACTTTTTTTGATATCGACTCTTATATTTTTAAGATGGGCATGACAAAGAAAATTATTTATTTCTTCAATTACATCCTTATCAATAAAATCGGCCCTGGTTGTATCGATCAGTACAAAAGCATTGGCCGGAACATCTTCCAGTTTTTTCTTTACAATGGGCTTATTCAGAAACGATACATCTTTCCTGAAACGGATCAGATAGTTATTCTGATCATTTACCACAAAAACAGAAGAACGGAAATTACTTCTTACCATAAAAAATAAGCCAACAATAATTCCTACCAGGATACCAACTAAAAGGTCGGTCATTAAAATAGCGCCAATGGTAACAACAAATGGTACAAACTGATCCCACCCTTTTCTATAAAATTCTTTAAACAGGGAGATTTTCACCAGTTTGTATCCTGTAAAGATAAGTACCGCTGCCAAAGCACTTAGCGGTATCTTATTAAGCATACCTGGTATGAACATTACGAACAAAAGTAATAACAGGCCATGGATAATGGCAGACATTTTAGTTTTTGCACCTGCCGATACATTAGCGGAACTGCGAACTACCACAGACGTTAGGGGCAGCCCTCCCAGCAAGCCAGAAATAATATTGCCGATACCCTGCGCCTTCAGCTCCCTGTTGGCAGGCGTTACCCGTTTCAAGGGATCCAGCTTGTCAACTGCTTCAATACCCAGTAGGGTTTCAAGGCTGGCAACAATTGCGAGTGTTATGGCGGTTGTCCATACACCCGGGTTATTCAGAAAGCGTATATCGGGGAAAGTAAAAAAAGAAAAAAAAGATACCGCAGAGTCCGCTACTGGCAGTGATACGAGCTGTTTAACGGTAAGTGCATTAGCTGGGGTGTTATGTTGACAGTAGCTACTGATAAATGTTCCTGCCAAAACCACGATTAAGGGTCCGGGAATGAGTTGCAGTATTTTTTTTGATTTGATGAAACTGCTTTCCCAAAAAGCCATTATTAGTAAGGATATTATACCGATGATCACTGCCAGTGGCGTAAAAAATTCTACTGCCTCAAACATTTCAGAAAATGTATTTTTTTTATCCCCCTGGCTGAAGTTTTCATCTCCCACAAAATCTGCATCGTATCCAACTAAATGAGGAAATTGTTTCAGAATTAAAATCAGACCAATAGCGGCGAGCATACCTTTAATAACTGAGTTGGGTACATAATCACCGATCACGCCCGCTTTCAGAAATCCGAGTATTAACTGGAATAAGCCCGCCAAAATTACCGCCAGTAAAAAAGCTTCATATACCTGTAATTTAAGAATAGCGTTTGCCACAATAACGGTAAGACCAGCAGCTGGCCCGCTTACGCTTAATTGTGATCCGCTAAGCATACCAATAACAACGCCCCCTACTATGCCGGCAATGATACCGGAAAACAAAGGTGCACCCGAACCCAAAGCAATACCCAGGCACAGGGGTAATGCTACCAATACTACTACTATAGAAGCAGGCAGATCACTGCCGGCATTCTGAAAATATTTTTTCATGATGCTGTATAACTTAAATGAAAGAAAAAGATTGCTTACCTACATAAGGGTTAGCAGTTGGGCGGAGGCACATGAATATCACCTGTATGATTGGGCGGGATAGTATCCGCAACAGTATGATGTAAAAAAGAAAAATTGAGAGAAGCGGGAGAGATATGAAAAGAGGCCGGAGATAGAAAATCACTTTTGCAGCAGTCTTTTTTCGAAAAATCTTTATCAAGGTCCAAGGAATGAGGAAGCTCTTCTGTGAATACATTACAGAACAATGCACTGCCCATTTGCTGCACAGGTAGTATTTGTATGGACAATACCAGTAATAAAAAAAGAGTACAAATCCTTTTGCTCATATCAGCTGCGAAAATAGACAGAAAGGGAATAGACAGATGTTAAAAAGTATGTAACATAAATTCTGCACTCACTGTATGCAACTCGCAAACAAGCAATGGACCAAATATTCGCAACATTATATATTTAAGCCGCCACAGGCGCTCAAAACCTGTCCTGTAATATAAGAACTCATATCGCTTGCCAGAAATAAGGCAGTATCTGCGATCTCTTCTGCTTTTCCAAAACGGCCCAGTGGAATTTTTTTCAGAAACTCTGCAGCGCCCTCGCCATCTTTTAAATAATGTGTCATATCTGTTTCAATAAAACCGGGGGCAATGGCATTGCAGCGGATATTGCGGCTACCCAGTTCGAGTGCCACAGATTTAGTAAACCCAATAATACCCGCTTTACTGGCGGCATAACTGCTTTGCCCGGCATTACCACGAATGCCTACTATGGAACTCATATTGATAATACTGCCAGCTTTCGCTTTCATCATAGGACGTATTACCTGCTTGGTCATATTGAAAACGCTTTTCAGGTTAATATCCATTACTTCATCCCATTGCTCAGGTGTCATACGCAACAAGAGGTTATCTTTTGAGATGCCGGCATTATTTACGCAAACATCGATCTTGCCAAATTCTTTCAGTACATCGTTTACAAAAGCCTCGCACTCTGTAAATATGCCTGCATTACTTTTATAAGCTTTTGCCTTTACACCTAGGGATTGCAATTTCGTTTCTAGGGCAGCTGCTTTTTCAGCGCTGCTGTCGCTAACATAAGTGAATGCAATATCACTGCCGTGTTCAGCAAGTTTTAGGGCAATAGCCGCGCCGATTCCACGGGCAGCGCCTGTAACAATGCAGAGTTTTCCTTCAAGTAATTTCATAGATACAAACTTATATAATTATCTGCAGACAATTTAGCAGGTCGTGTTAGGAAGGCTGTTTTGAGTATAAAAAAGTGGTTTCGAAATGGAACCTCCTATCAGGAAATTACAGCAACCTTTTTCGGCTTATATTTTTTAAGCCACCTGCGCATCATTGCCACCAAAACAGGTATGGAGTAAGTGCTGTACAGAATCGATTGGCGGTCGAAACCTGTGATAATAGCTGTTGTAAGCACGATAAAAAAAGCCAGGCCAATAGTAACGGCAAATCCGATTGACTGTTTATAAATATATAATTTCTCCGGTTCGTGACCCGGAATACTCAGCGTAGGCTTATGCCTGAAAATATAATGCACCAGCATGAAATTTGATATCGCAATGAACATGATGTTTCCAAAGTATAAAATGTATGGAAATAAGAAATGCGATTTTATATGTGTTAATCCCGATGCCACAAAAGGAAAGACCACTATAAACATCAGGCTTAACAGGTTGCGGAAGATCACACCCCCATCATAGGCGCGCAGGTAACGGAAGATTTTTAGATGCTTCGCCCATGACATGCCAATAAAAAAGAAACTCAATAAAAATGCCCCGAACTCCAGTATTGTGTGCCGGAACATTTTAAAGAGATCAAGGGGTTCCTTAAAATTCTCAGGTAGCTCGGGGAACTTTATTTCTATGATTAGTAAGGTGATGGCTATGGCGAAGACAGCATCACTGAAAAGTATCATTCTTTCTAACTCAAATTCGCGGTGGATGGCATTGGCGGAAGTTGTTTCGCTCATGAGTAAATGTTAGGCTTTCATTAAGGCTATGATCTCATCAATATATTTCCTGTCGTTACTTAAACGGGGAACTTTATGCTGGCCACCTAATTTGCCTTTGTTCTTAAGCCATTCATGAAAGAGACCTTTTTCAAGCGAGCGTACAATGGGAAGTGAGAGTGCAATATCTTTATAACGCTTGGCCTCATAATCACTATTCAGCGATTTTAAGGCACAATCCAGTTCATAAGCAAACTGTTCTGTATTGGCGGGGGCCACATCAAATTCAATCAACCATTCGTGTGCGCCTTTTGTATGCTCATTAAAATAAACGGGTGCTGCTGTATAATCATTTACCGTAGTTCCTGTTTTTTGTGAAGCGATGGCGATAGCCTTGTCTGCATTATCAGAAATAACTTCTTCACCAAATGCATTGATATATTGTTTCAGTCTTCCGCTTACTTTAATACGGAAGGGCCAGGTAGAAGTAAATTGGATGGTATCGCCTACCAGGTAACGCCAAAGACCGGCATTGGTGCTGATTACCAGTGCGTAATTTTTTCCAATTTCTACCTTTTGTAAGCCAATGGTTTTTGGATCCTTTTTCCCATATTCTTCTACCGGCATAAATTCATAAAAAATGCCATGGTTCAAAAATAATAACATGCCGTCTTCTTCAGGATCATCCTGTGCAGCAAAAAACCCTTCACTAGCATTATACATTTCCAGGTACGCACATCCTTCACCAATCATTTTTTTAAATTGCTCCCTGTACGGAAGAAAAGAAACACCGCCATGAATATACAGTTCCAGATTTGGCCACACTTCTTTTAAAGTAGACTTACCCGTAATTTCAAGAATTCTTTTTATAAGTATCATGGTCCAGGTAGGAACCCCTGAAATAGACGTTACATCTTCGGGTATGGTGGATTGTGCGAGCCGTTCAATTTTATTTTCCCATTCATCCATTAAGGCAATCGATAATTCAGGTGTACGTATCCAGTTGGCCCACATGGGTGTGTTCTGAAGCAGTACGGCACTCAGATCTCCATACTGGATATCCTCATTAATCTTACTGATTTGGTGACTGCCGCCAATTACTAAACCCTTACCGGTTAAGAGATCACTTTCTGCATGGTAATTATAATAGAGCGTTAATACATCTTTCGCGCCCTGGAAATGGCAATCTTCCAGGCTTTCCTGTGTTATGGGAATAAATTTGCTTTTATCACTGGTAGTGCCGCTGCTTTTGGCAAACCAGTTAACAGGTGTGTTCCACAGTACGTTTTCTTCTCCCTTCATCAGCCTGTCGATATAGGGTTTCAGGTCATCATATTCGTGTATAGGAATATTCTGTTTGAATGTGCGTATGTTGTATAGTTCCTTCAGTCCGTATTTGCGACCAAACTCGGTATACTGGCCGTGGGTAACCAGGTCCTGTAAAACTTCACGCTGCGCGGCAATGGGATCTGTAATCCATTGCTCAATATGCCAATGCCTTAACCTGGCTAAACGTGATATGGCGGGACTCAGCAGTTTCATGATAATAAGATCAGTAGCAAAGTAATGAATGAAAGCGAGAAAAACGACTTGATTTTGAAATCAACAAGGGTCTGCCGGGTGGCTTGGTAGTGATTTGGAATAAAACGGGGAAATTAAAAAAGTTATTAAGTTCAACTTGTTAGCTGGAATGTCTTAGAAAGTGAATTACAGTCCCGAAGGGCCGTCTTTACCCATTTCAATAATCCAGTCTTTTCTTTTCAATTCGAAATTGGTTCCGAGGTATAGTCTTCTTACCTGCTCATCATCGGAGAGTTCTTCCGCGGTACCGTGTTTAAATATTTTTCCTTCAATCAACAGGTAAGCCCTGTCGCAGATGGATAATGTTTCGTTCACATTATGATCCGTAATGAGGATGCCAATATTCTTAAATTTTAATTTGGCCACCACGCCCTGTATGTCTTCTACCGCAATAGGGTCCACGCCCGCGAAAGGCTCATCCAATAAAATAAATTTGGGATCTACTGCCAGCGCCCGTGCTATTTCAGTTCTTCTTCTTTCGCCACCACTAAGGCTGTCGCCATTATTTTTTCGAACATGATGAAGATTAAATTCATCTAACAAGGAATCCAGTTTGTAATGACGTTCTGCATGGGTAAGCCGGGTCATTTCCAGAACAGCAAGAATATTATCCTCCACACTCAGCTTACGAAATACGCTGGCTTCCTGCGGTAAGTAACCAATACCCATCTGCGCGCGTTTGTACATGGGTAAGCGGGTAATGTCCTGATCATTAAGAAAAACAGATCCTTCATCCGGTTTTATCAACCCCACCACCATATAAAAAGTGGTGGTCTTTCCGGCACCATTGGGTCCCAGCAAACCTACGATCTCTCCCTGCTGTACCTCTATAGATACGTTCTTTACAACAGTACGCCCTTTGTAGCTTTTTACGAGATCGCGGGTATGAATGATGAGGTTCAAAGCAGTGTATTTTGACAAAAATAACGGTTATACAACTGATATGGTATGCGATGGTTTATCTTAACACATGTTTTTCTAACCAGATCATCGCTGTATATTTGCACCCATTTTACAGGATAATCCATAGCATAACCCCTTCAAAGGATACTAAGAACCACTGCGATGAAAGTAACTGAACATATTCAACAGGCAAAAGACACATTGATCTCTTTTGAAGTGTTGCCTCCTTTAAAAGGCAAGACCATTGCTACTTTATACGATCACCTTGATCCATTGATGGAATTTAAGCCTTCCTGGATTAATGTTACCTATCACCGCAGCGAGTCTATGTTTAAGAAAAAGGCTGATGGCACTTTCGACAAAGTAGAAGTGCGTAAACGCCCGGGTACCGTGGGTATTTGTGCGGCCATCATGAACCATTACCGGGTAGATGCGGTACCGCATATTATTTGTGGCGGTTTTACCAAAAGAGAAACGGAAGATGCATTGATAGATCTTGATTTTTTAGGTATCGACAATGTATTGGTTCTAAGGGGTGATGCTGCTAAAAACGAAGCTTCTTTTGAACCCGAAGCGGGCGGTAATTTTTTTGCAATCGATCTGCTGCAACAGGTAAATAATATGAACAATGGTATGTACCTGGATGAGGATATAAAAAATGGTGGTAAAACTACTTTTTGTACCGGAGTGGCAGGCTATCCTGAAAAACATTTTGAAGCGCCTAATCTTGAAATAGATCTGCAAAGACTTAAACAAAAAGTGGATGCCGGCGCTGAATATATCATGACACAGATGTTCTTTGATAACCAGAAATTTTTCGACTTTGTAAAAGCCTGTCACGACTGTGGCATTAAAGTTCCGATCATTCCCGGCTTAAAACCTATTACCAATAAAAAGCAATTGTCGGTTTTGCCAAGAATATTTCATGTGGATATTCCTACGGATCTTTCTATTGCCATGATGAAATGCAAAACGGATACTGAATGCGAGCAGGTGGGTGCAGAATGGCTGATACAGCAAAGCAAAGAACTGAAAGCATTTGGCGTGCCCGTATTGCATTATTATACACTGGGCAAACCCAAAGTAATCTGGAACGTGGTAAAGGCGTTATAATAAGTTACTTTTTACCCCTTTGCCGATTTTCTCTTCGCCTCTATCAAGTCATCAAACTGCTCCAGGCTTAACTGCTTGGCGATAATATGTTTGTCTTTATCCAGTAAATAAATGGTTGGGGTTTTATAAATATCATATAACTGCCTGTAGTTGGCTTTGCCTGCTTTTTCACCAGCGGCTTTGGCGTCTTTGGTTTCATAAGCCTGCACCCATTCAGGCGACAGCTTTTTTTCGTTCATAAATTTTTTCCAGGCAGGTATTTCATTGTCATAAATGTTTACAGAATAAACGGCTACGCCATATTTTTTCCATTTGGCTTTGTACATAGAATCCAGCCTGGGAATTTCCTCTTTACAATGTCCGCAATTGGGATCCCAGAAAGCTACTACGGTAAAAGGGGCTTTTATATTGTATAAGGAAATATTCCTTCCAGTGGTATCCGTAAGATTCAGCACCGGCGCAGGTTCACCCAGTTGATTGGCCATTAAACTATACGCACGTTCCGTAATGGTTTTTCGCGAGGTGGGATTGAGTAGCATAGTATCGCCCTTGGCATAAAAATGTTCAAACAGGTAAACAAATACTTTATCCTGTCCCATATACTCCGGGTTCATATACTTATTGGTAAACTTGGTAAGCAGAAAAGGATACATTTCTTTTCCTGTTCGTGCAGAAAGTAACAGGTAATTCACTTCATTGATTACCGAGTCGGGTTCGGGTGAAACAAGGTTCTTAAAATAATCATCCAGCTTGGGTTCAAAAAACGGAGTGCGCAATAAACGGTCATCATTAAAACGGGTATCATCCCAATAATGTTCTTTTACATAATGAAAAGGGTACAGCGAATCTGCTTTACCATTTACAACAGGAATAGCGGGTGCCGCCGGACGCTTCATACCATTCAATAACATAGACAGTAAGGAATTGGGATATTTTTTACTGATATTATCCCTGTATTCCTGCAATTCTTTATCTGTTTTTATCAGTTCTGTCCGTATGCGGGCCGAGTCTTCTTTCGATTTTGCAGAACGGAACTCATTCTCCAGTTGCACCAGTCTCTGCCCTTTCTCTGTGGTAAAAACAGAATAACTTTTATATAGGTCATTGTCGAATGAGCCGGTAATAACGGCTTTATCTTTCAGCGAAGTATCTGCCACTATACTGAACTGCTGGTTATCATCCATCAACAGATCAAACTGTATGGTTAGTTGCGGGGTAACAATAAAATAGATACCTCCTGTAAGTTTAGTTGGCCCCTTAAAAACGCCATGACTTTTTTCATCGAGGTAAGCAGAATCAACCAGCACTTTGTTTTTAGCATAGTAGCTGCCAAGATATATTTTAGAATTTTTTAAAGGAGTAAGCGTAATACTGATGTTCCTGCCTTTGGCCGCCACCGGTTTTTGAGCGGGTGTTGCAGCTTTCTGTGCAAAAATTCCATCTGTTGCCAGTAAAATCAATAGAATAAATAGTAAGCGCCTCATATAATTGAATTGGCGGTAAATTTAGTTAAATACAGGGTGAGCCGCGTTAATCATCTCCCAAAAAAATTCATCTAACCTATCCTGTCCCATCATACCAAATGGTAGTTACATTTGCACCCGTGAGAAAACAAAGGAAAACAGTTGTTTTAGAGAAAGTACTGGTGCAGGATTATGCAGCCGAAGGGAAGTCGTTAGCAAGAGTGGATGGGAAAGTGGTTTTTATAGAAGGGGCAGTTCCGGGAGATGTGGTTGACGTGCAGCTATCAAAGAACAAAAGCGATTGGGCGGAAGGACATACGGTTAAAATCCATTCTTTATCAACCGACCGCGTAGAACCCTTCTGTGCGCATTTTGGTGTTTGCGGAGGATGCCAGTGGCAGATGCTGCCCTACGAAAAGCAGCTATATTATAAACAGAAGCAGGTAATGGATAATCTGGAACGGATTGCCAAAGTTCCGCTGCCCCCAATGGCAACCATTATTGGCGCCGGTAAAACCCGCCGGTACCGTAACAAAATCGAATACACTTTCGCTACCGGTAAATTTATTCCTTCAGAGGAGTTCAGGAAAATGAAAGCAGCAGGTATTTCGTTCTCTGATCAGCCGGGAGCTGCCGGTTTTCATGTACGCGGATTTTTTGATAAAGTAGTGGAGATAGATACCTGTCACTTACAGGAAGAACCCACCAACCTTATCCGCAAAGCAGTGGCAACATTTACCATCGATCATCAGCTTCCTTTTTATAATATCAAACAGCACACAGGGTGGCTTCGTAATATGTTTGTTCGCAATACAACCACCGGTGAGCTCATGATCAATGTGATTCTCGGTTATGAAGATGAACCGCACCGGAAAGCATTACTCGACCAGTTATTACAGCAGTTTCCGCAGATCACTACTTTGTTGTATACGATAAACACTAAAAAGAACGACAGCCTGTACGATCTCAACCCGCAGGTATATTATGGTAAAGGATTTATTGAAGAAAAATTGGAAGACTTTGTTTTCATGATCAGTCCTAAATCTTTTTTTCAAACCAATACCCTGCAGGCCGAAAAGTTGTACCGGGTTACGCGTGATTTTGCTGAACTCACCGGAACCGAGGTTGTGTATGACCTGTATTGCGGAACAGGAAGCATCGGTATTTTTGTGAGTAAGCTGGCCAGGAAAATAATAGGGGTTGAAACGGTGGAAGAGGCAATTATTGATGCCCGAAAGAATGCCGCACTGAACAATATCACGCATGCCTCATTTTTTACCGGCGATGTGGTGGATATTTGTACGGACGATTTTTTTGGGGAACATGGCCGTCCGGATGTGGTAATCACCGATCCGCCCCGGGCGGGTATGCACGAAAAATTAGTTAAGAAGTTGCTGGATATTGCGGCGCCCACAGTTGTTTATGTAAGTTGCAACCCGGCAACACAGGCAAGGGATCTGGCATTGCTGGCGGAAAAATATACTGTACAAAAAATTCAACCGGTAGATATGTTCCCGCATACCTTGCATATTGAGAATGTGGTGCAACTAAAATTAACCCCCTAACCCCTGAATGGGAAACTGAGATAAAAATAAACAGTAAAATGAATTTAATAGGCATGATGATTAGCATAGAAAATTTTTCTAACACCTCCTTCAGAGGCACGGGGGGTTGCATATGACAGAGTTCAGACCCAGCAGGTTCGAAATTTTACCACCTGTGGTAAAAAATCTGCTAATTATTAATGTATTGTGTTTTCTGGCCCAGCAAACTTTTGGCGGCCCAAATTCTAATTTTTCTTTTGATAATCTATTTGCATTGCATGCATGGCAAAGTAGCCTTTTCAAACCCTGGCAACTGGTAACCCATCTTTTTTTGCATGGCGATTTTAGCCATATTCTTGGAAATATGTTTGGTTTATGGATGTTTGGTTCCGTGCTTGAAAACGTATGGGGCGCCAAACGATTCCTTACTTTTTATATGATCTGTGGTTTGGGCGCGGCTTTCATGCACCTGCTTTTTCTAAGTTGGGAACTGATGCCGATGATAAAAGATTATGATGCCATTTTTCAACAGCATGTTGCAGCTACCGGTGCAGAGGCTAATGCCATGATTAATTTTCTGGTAAAACATCCGGGCATATTCGAGGACCAGGCCGGGATGATTGGCTACCTGCAGACAAGCGGAACAAATGGCGGGCATATGTCGGAGATATTTAACGGTATCACTTCGTATTATCAAAACAATATTAATACAGCTACCATCGGTGCCAGTGGTGCCGTATTTGGCGTATTGGCTGCGTTTGTTTACCTGTTTCCCAATACCTATCTCTACCTCTATTTCCTCATTCCTGTAAAAGCAAAATGGATAGGGCTCTTATATTTTTCGTACGAATTATTTTTTGCCGTAAGAAACTCCGCCGGAGACCATGTAGCGCGATGGGCACATGTGGGTGGCGCCATTGTGGGCCTGCTTATTGTAATGACCTGGAACAAAACCAATAAGAAAACGTTGTATTAATAAGCATCATTGTATACTGAAGAAAGCAAACATGGCAATACCTTCTTATAAAATAGGCCGGAAGATTTTACTGGGACAGGATAATAACGCCCTGGTGCTGCTATTTGCCGCAAATGCGCTGTTATTTGTGGGTATGCATATCATCAGCACGATTTATTTCCTGTCGGACATACCGATGGAATTTTTTTATAAGCAGATATTGAACTGGCTTACTTTATCACCATCGATGGACACGCTGGGATCAAGGCCCTGGACAATTTTTTTGTACATGTTTACACACTATAGTTTCTGGCATCTGTTAAGCAGTGCTTTGTGGTTATGGTGTTTTGGGTATATACTGCAGGATCTTGCCGGTAACAATAAACTGATTCCTGTGTATCTCTATGGTGGATTTACAGGAGCCGTATTTTTCCTCCTGGTTAATAATTTATTTCCCGGCCTTGAAAAAAATATTGCCATTGCACAGCCTATGCTGGGCGCCGGTGCAGCAGTGATGGCTGTAGCCATAGCTACTACCACTTTGTCACCCGATTACCGCATCTTTCCCCTGATAAATGGAGGAATACCGCTTTGGGTACTTACTTTACTATATGTGGCTATAGATTTTTCAACCATGGGAAGAGGCAATGCCGGTATCGGATCAGCACATCTGGCAGCAGGTGCGATTGGTTTTTTATTTGTAAAGCAATTGAGGAGGGGCATCGACTGGAGTGCCTGGATGAATAACCTGGTTGATTGGCTGAACGACCTGTTCAATCCTGAAAAAAAACACCAGCGTAAAACACAGAAAGACAAATTATACTACCAGACAGACCGTAAACCCTATGAAAAAATCTCCAATGTAACACAGCAAAGGCTGGATGCTATATTGGATAAGATTAACCAGCAGGGCTACCAGTTTTTAACAGACGAAGAAAAAGAATTCTTAAAACGCGCCAGTCAGGAAGAGTTGTAGGGCGTCAGTCGTTAATTTATGTATCTCCGGAACTTCTCAGGCTGTAAGCCTCACGAAAACATTTTCCATTCTTCTCCATTAATATTCACCTACACAATTGATTTTTAGTAAATTTAGCTCATGGCTAAAAGATTTCTTCGCCGCATTGCAAAATCGGTGATGGTAACACTCAATCTGATCGTTACTGTATTTTTTTTGATAGCCTGTCTATCACCGTATGTAAATCCAACTAACTGGTCCATTACGGGTTTTGCCGGCCTTGCCGTTCCCTACCTCATATTTACACTTATTTTATTTATCATTTTATGGTTAATGGTAAAACCGGTATTGGTATTAATACCCTTACTTACACTAGCTATTGGCTGGCAGCAGCTAAGCGTGGTATTTGCCTGGCATCCCGGCGCAGGCTTTACAAAACGTAAACCGGAGAACAGTTTACGCATCATAGACTGGAATGTTCAGAGTTTTAATGGCCTCTCTACTAATAAAGAAATTAAAAAGCTAATTCCCAATGAGCTTGCGGCCAGCATACAGAAACACGAACCCGATGTGATCTGTATGCAGGAATTTAATACCGCCTTCAATGCAGATAATATATCCCTGTTTGCCCGTATGTACCCTTACCATTATTTTTCAGGAGATTACCAGCGTTCGGGTGGATATTCATCAGGCTGTATCATTTTTTCTAAATACCAGATGATAGATTCCGGAAAAATAAAATACCCGGTAGCGGAAAGCCTTATTTATGTTGATATACTGAAAGGTCCTGATACCATTCGCATTTATACAACCCATCTTCAGTCATTCAAATTCAAAAAAGAAGATTATAACGACATAGAAAAAGTAAAAGAACAGGATGATGAAAAATTCGCCGCATCAAAAAACCTGATACGTAAAATGAAACTTGCATTCAGCCGCAGGGGCATCCAAGCCGATATGGTAAGAGATGAAATAGATAAAAGTCCTTACCCAACTGTTATTTGCGGCGATTTTAATGATGTGCCTAACTCTTATGCCTACTTCAGGATAAAAGGGGAGCGCCAGGATGCATTTCTAAAAAAAGGGTTCGCCATAGGGCGTAGCTTCATTTCTTTGGCGCCTACGCTGCGGATAGACTATATCCTGGCCGATAGAAAATTTGAAGTAAGACAGTTCGATATGATAGACGAGGACCTGAGTGATCATATTATGCTGGTGTCTGATATACTTTTAAAAAAATGAATATCTTCGTGATTCAAATGAAATATCCACACAAATATTGCTGCTGTTGCTGATACAGTAATTCCGTTTGCGGAATAAAAAATGGGTTTCCAATTAACATTCTTTCATGCAATCACTCAATCACACATGCCACTTAAACTATACAATTCATTAACCAGGCAAAAAGAAGCATTCACGCCCATTAATCCACCCTATGTTGGTATGTATGTTTGCGGGCCCACCGTTAGCGGTGAGAGTCATTTAGGACATGCACGCCCATATATAACTTTTGATGTGCTGTACCGATACCTTATGTACCTGGGTTATAAAGTGCGGTACGTGCGCAACCTTACAGATGCTGGTCATTTTGAAGAAGAGGGCCGCGAAGCAGAAGATAAGATCAGTAAAAAAGCAGTGCTTGAAAAACTGGAGCCGATGGAACTGGTGCAGAAATACACTAACCTCTATCATTGGGCCATGAGCCGCCTGAATAACTTAACGCCAGGTATAGAACCTACTGCCACCGGCCATATTATAGAGCAGATAGAGATGATCAAAAAAATTATTAAGGATGGATATGCCTATGAAGTAAACAGTTCTGTTTATTTTGATGTAGAAAAATACAATACGGATTTTTCAAAAAAAGGACAGCCTTACGGAATATTAAGCGGCCGCGTACTGGAAGACCAGATGGAAAGTACACGCGACCTGGATAAGCAGGATGAGAAAAGAAATAAAAACGATTTTGCTTTATGGAAACATGCACCTCCCGAGCATATTATGCGATGGCAGAGCCCATGGGGAGAAGGTTTCCCGGGATGGCATATAGAATGTTCTGCCATGAGCAAAAAATACCTGGGTGATGAATTTGATATACATGGTGGGGGAATGGATCTCCAGTTCCCGCACCACGAATGCGAGATTGCACAAAGTACGGTTTGCAATCATAAACTGCCGGCACGTTACTGGTTACACAATAATATGATTACCATCAACGGCAGAAAGATGGGTAAGAGTTATAACAACGTAATAAAGCTTACCGAAATGTTCAACGGTCAGCATCCTATGCTCGCGCAGGCTTATGCACCCATGACCATTCGTTTTTTTATCCTCCAAAGTCATTACCGTGGTACGCTCGATTTTAGTAATGAGGCTTTGCAGGCATCGGAAAAAGCGTTGAAGCGTTTAATGGAAGCGTATGAGTGGATAGCAAACCAGTCTGCAATCGGTAATCGGGAGTCTGAGGGTGTAGATACAGAACTGGATACCAGCGTTCGTAAGCTGGTAAGTGAATTTGATGAGTTTATGAATGATGATATGAACACGGCAAAAGTAGTGGCCAATATGTTTGAGCTGGTATCTGTGATCAATTCTATCAAAGACAAACATATTCCAACCGGGGCATTGCAGGCAACAACCTTCACAGAACTCAGAAAGCAGCTTACCCTATTTGTAGAAGATATTTTCGGACTGAAATACGAACGCGGAGATAAGGATGGAAAATTAAATGGAGTTCTTCAATTGCTTATCGATATCCGTAAAGAGGCAAAGAACCGGAAAGACTTTGTTACCAGCGATAAAATCCGCAATGAACTTGCCTCCTTGGGCGTGCAATTAAAAGATGAGAAAGATGGGGAGATGAGTTTTACGGTATCCTAAGGTTATTGTAATTGATGAGTTTTGTATGTTGAATGACTCTTTAAAATGCGGCACAATCAGTGATGGCATAAGCGGTAATTGAGGTAGTGAGCGGTAACAATGCAACTAACAGCAGGTATTAACAAAACAATCCGCCATTCGTGCCAGGCCAGTTTAGCAAAAAGTAATAGAATCCCAACTGAGAATAGAATGAGTGGCAACCAGTTTTGGTGATGCTTCTTCCATCCATGGTATAGCGCGTAAGAGCCAACTCCAAAAGCGAGGGCAACCATCCCGTATTCGAAGCCGGTGTTTTCAATGATATTTATACCAAAAAGGGGCAGACTCGTTAAAAAAAAGGGTAATAATGCACAATGAACCGCACAGGCCAGCGAAGTAGCTATTCCAAATGCATCCCAATTAATTTTACTGTTCATGTAGGGCAAAAATAAGACAATGCAACATTGTTGCAAAATATATGTTGTATTCACTGAAATAAGCCGGTGTCAATGTAACTTTGTGTGATAACATTTAAAAATGAGTAAAAAACTGATAGGATATGCTCTTTTCTTCGTGGTACTTGTATTGGGATTTTATTTTTTTCTGTTTAAGGGTACCGATGCCTGGAAGACTAAGTTGCCTGTAATCAGTTATGTAAAGCCCTTTCATTTTACCACCCAGGACGGGCTGGCGTATACTGATAAAGACATGCTTGGCAAGGTTTGCGTGGTAGAATATTTTTTTACCACCTGCAAAGGCATCTGCCCTAAAATGAATGCCAATATGCGTACTGTATATGAAGCATATAAAAATGAACCCGATTTCATGATTGTTGCGCATACCTGCGACCCCGACAGGGATTCATCGGCCCGGTTAAAATTTTATGCTGATTCTATGAAAATTGATACCCATAAATGGGTGTTGCTTACGGGGAGAAAAGACAGCCTCTACCAGCTAGCACGCAGCGCCTATCTGCTGGATGATCCGAAGAACAATGTTGAAAAGATCGAGGATCAGTTCCTCCATACCCAGTTTTTTGCCTTGGTTGACAGGGATGGCCAGGTACGCGGTCAGGTATACGACGGATTGAAACAGGTAGAACTCGACAGGCTGAAGAAAGACATTCGCACCTTACTATCCGAAAAATCGGTTCATGGTAATTTGGTAAGCGAAACCCTTACACCCTAATCTTATTGTATGTTATATAGTGTGATTGAAACTTTAAAAAAGAACCAGCTCAGCATTACCGATAGCAGGAAAAAGATATTGGAACTGTTTATACGCGCCAATGGTGCATTGGCGCATGCGGATATTGAACACCAAAGCGGTACCGAGTTTGACCGCGTTACTATCTATCGCACTTTGCAGACATTTGTTGAGAAGGGAATTATTCACACCATTCCTACCGCAGATAATTCTGTCAGGTATGCTTTATGCAAAGACGAGTGCAGTGAGGGTCATCATCATGATGATCATGTTCATTTTATGTGTGATGATTGCGGTACAACGTATTGCCTCGACCATGTAACCGTACCCCAGGTTACCTTACCGCAGGGCTTTCATGCCATGCAAACAGATGTGGTGGTAAGTGGAAAATGTATGAAATGCACATAAGCCCCGGTATTTACCGCAATTGAGAGGATTCGCACGACAGGTATTGCCTGTCATTTTTTTTGCACCGTATCTTCGTACAAATAACTTTTCATGATATTGATTACAGGGGCCAGTGGTCTGGTAGGCTCACACCTGCTGGTACAACTAGTTAAGAATGGCAAAACTGTTAGGGCATTATATCGTTCAGTTATTCCCGCTATTGAAGGCGCTGAGAATGTAGATTGGGTACCAGGTGATATACTGGATGTGGTAACGCTGGAAGAAGCCATGCAGGGTGTAGAGCAGGTATACCATTGCGCGGCGGTGGTTTCTTTTAACCCAGATAAAAAAAACATGATGTACAAGGTTAATGTGGAAGGAACGGCTAACGTGGTGAATGCCTGCCTGGCAGCAAAGGTTCAGAAATTAGTATTTGTAAGTTCTGTTGCAGCATTGGGAAGAATACGCGAGGATGCGCCGATTAATGAAAACATGAACTGGTCAGAAGAAACCAGTAACAGTGATTATGGCAAAACCAAATACCTGGCAGAGCTTGAGGTTTGGCGGGGTATTGGCGAAGGACTGGACTCAGTTATTGTAAATCCTGTGATTATTTTAGGTGCGGGTAACTGGACAAAGGGCTCTTCTGAGTTATTCAAATCGGCCTATGACGAATTTCCGTGGTACACTGAAGGCACGGGAGGTTTTGTAGATGTAAAGGATGTTATCAGGGCAATGATTTTATTGATGGAAACAAAAATGGTTAGTGCTGAGCGTTTTATATTAAGCGGTGCCAACCTTTCCTATAAAGAACTGTTTACACGAATTGCTGTGTGCTTTCATAAAAAACCACCCCATAAAAAAGTAACCCCATTACTGGCTGCCCTTGTGTGGCGATGGGAAGCGGTTAAAGGGAAGATTACCGGGAAAGATCCATTCCTTACAAAAGAAACTGCCCGAACGGCTGCTGCAAAAGTGAGGTTTGATAATCGCAAACTGCAACGCTTCTTCCTCAATTTTGAATACACGCCACTTGAGCAGTCATTGGAACGTATTTGCAGGGAGTTACAAACAAAATATAAATTATAACTACTCACCCCGACGTTGCTTCGCTCGTCACCCCTCTCTATTTCATAGAGAGGGGAAGGCATCCCCCTCTTTGCGCAGCAGAGAGGGGTGACGAGCGAAGCAACGTCGGGGTGAGTTTATTCCATTACTTTTTTCCAAAGTTCCGGTATCCGTTTAATCCATACCAGTTCCCTTCTTTTAATAGATGCATCCTCAGCAGGATATCCGAAATAGGTTTTGCCTCCCGCTAAGGAAGAGGGCACACCACTTTGTGCCAGCACTACCGCATTGGCTCCGATAGTAAGTGTTTTGCTCACCCCAACCTGCCCCCAGAGCGTTACACCCTCTTCAATAATAGTACCGCCAGCAATACCCACCTGGGCTGCAAAAAGACAATTCTTACCTACCATAGTATCATGACCGATATGTACCAGATTATCCATTTTGGTACCCATTCCTATCCTGGTTTCGGCAGTTACGCCCCGGTCGATGGTGCAGCAGGCACCTATTTCCACACCATCTTCAATTACCACGCTGCCGCAACTCTGCATTTTTGCATACCATAATTCGCGGTCTTTTTTTGAGTTGTAATAAAAGGCATCGCTTCCAATAACACTGCCGGATTGTATCACCACATTGTTACCAATGGTTGTATAATCAAGCAGGCAAACATTGGGATGAATCATACAATTTTTTCCGATGGTTACATGACGACCGATAAAAACATTGGGCATAATAACCGAACCTTCGCCGATAACAAGATCATCACTGATTGATTTTTCCTGTACAGAAAATGGCCGAAAATGATTTACAATTTTCAGGTATGCCTGAAAGGGATCCTTAACAATAAAAATAGTTTTTCCTTCCGGCACGGTTACCTCTTCGGTATTGATGATAATAAAATCTGCCGCACTGTGTAAACATTTTTCATAATACTTTGGATGGTCAACAAACACAATATCTCCCCGTTCTACTTTGTGTATTTCATTGATGCCGGTTGCTAACGCAGAGGTATTACCTGCTGTCTCTGCCTGTAATAAACCGGCTATCCATTGAGCTGAAACGGGGACGGGAAACTTCATAAGGCGCTTTTTTGTAAAAATTAAAGGTAATATTACTCTTTTGGAAGAAATCTTTTTTAACTGTTTTCTGCCCTTTTTCGCGGTATTTTTTACAGCTATTTTTTACAAGCTTCACTTAGATAAAAAGAAATGACAGTAAATGTTTATCTCCTGAAATCCTTTATTCATCATACTTTCAAGCGATACATATTTTTTTAACAGATAAAAAATGCAAACAATAAACGAAAAAAACAATAAGTTACCGGCGTCTTTTCTAGCCCACAATTCACATTATCGCCCAAAATGTTAATAAAATTGTTTAAAAATATTTTTGCATTAGATAAAAGTATTTTTAATATTGTGTAAGGAAATTTATTTCCTGCTACTTACTAACCCATCCATATATCAAAGCCCGGCTACTTACCGGGCTTTTTTAATGCCCCTATGTCACGATATTTTACCATATACAAACCCTTCCAGGTG
>JBBRHM010000023.1:0-32536 GCA_038222655.1 Chitinophagales bacterium
AGTTTCAAGAATACGGGTAACAGAATCGGTTGACCCTGTTTTGGTACCTATTGGCATTTTTAAATATACATATACAAAATTTGGATCGCCACTGGGAAAGAAAGGTTTAGGATTATTACGGATGATGAGCATTACCAATGAGACGGGGAACAGCAGAAACAACCCTGCCAGCAGCGCTACCGGTCTTTTACCTTTTAGTATCCAGTGCAGGAGTTTTTCGTAACGGTTCATTAAATCAGGTAATAATTTTTCCTGGAATAAATGAATAATACCTCGAAGTACAAAACGGTTAAGCACCATAATAGCTGCCAGGAACAAAAGGAAATTGCCAATCCCATGCCATCCGGCAAGATGGAACAACACACCAAATGCAATCACTGTCCAGAACAAAGGCTTACGAAAAATGGTATTCTTGGGTTCTTCATATTCTCTGCCTTCGGGTCTCATGAAACTTACTGCGAATACGGGGTTCATAATAAATGCAACGATCAACGAAGCGGCCAGTGTAAGAATAAGCATGGTAGGCAGGTAAATCATAAACTTACCAATCAGCCCTTTCCATAACAACAAAGGAAAGAATGGGGCCAGAGTTGTTAGCGTTCCCGCCAGTACCGGCACGAATACTTCACCGGCAGCTTCTTTAGCGGCCCTGGTAATTTTTACCCTTCCATTATGATAGATGCGATGTGTATTCTCGATTACCACAATAGCGTCGTCGACAATAATACCCAAACCGAATAGCAGGGCAAACAATACAATAAAGTTTAGGGTAACATGGGTGCCCACAATAGAATCTGCCAGCGGTAAGAAAAGAAATGCCACAAACACGCTTAACGGTACACTCAATGCTACAAAGAAGGCATTAGTTACACCCATAAAGAACATCAGTACCAACAATACCAGTACAAAGCCAATGATGATAGTATTTACCAGGTCGTTAAAAGAGGTTTTGGTTTTTATACTCTGGTCACCGGTGATAACAATTTTCAGATCGGGCGGAAGAACCCTTTTCTCTTTCATGTCGGCAACAATATGCTGGATTTTTTCTGCCGCATTAATCAGGTTCTCACCACTGCGTTTTACAATATTCAGTGTCACTACATTTTTTCCATCAAGCCGTGCATAGCTGTCTGTTTCTTTTACGGTGTCGATTATCTGCGCCACGTCACGCAAATAAATAGGGGCGGCCTGTAAATTTTTAACCACAATATTCTGCATATCGAGCGCTGTAGCAAACTGGCCCTTTACACGGATGGTTCTTTTCATTTCGCCCACTTCTATCAATCCGCCACTAATATCCCTGTTCTCATAATTGATGGCGTTACTGATATCAGTAAATGAAAGTTTAGCGGCCTGCATTTTAAAAGGATCCACATTAATCTGTATTTCTCTTTCCGGTGCACCCACAATATCTGCACGGTTAATTTCAGTCAGTTCCTCAAACCTGTCCTGCATTTTATCGGCAAACTTTTTTAAAGTCATGCCATCAAAATCACCGCTTACATTTACGTACATGATGGGCATCTGACTAAAATCAAACTCCTGCGCATTGGGTTGCTGGGTAAGGTTGTTAGGTAAATCGTTCTGGGCCTTGTCAATAGCATCTTTTACTTTCTGTTTGGCCACTTCTGTTTTTACATCGGTATCAAACTCTACAATAATGAGTGAAAAATCCTGCTGCGAAGTAGATTGTATTTTTTTAACCTTGGCACCGCTGATTCCTTTCAATTGTTTTTCTATGGGGCGCGTAACAAGGTTTTCCATATCCTTGGGCGAGTTGCCAAAGTACACAGTGGTTACACTAATGGTTGGAACCACAATGTCCGGGAACTGCTCCCTGGGCATGGTATTAAATTTGTTCAATCCATACAGTGAGATAAGGATAGTAATGATGTAGATAGCCGTGCGGTTATCAACAGCCCAGCTCGTGGGTTTAAACTGTTTAAATTTTCTGGCTATGCCTTCTAGTATTTGCATAAAATTATTTTTAAGTAATCAGCTTTGGTTTTTTGTGCGGCTCACTTTTACATGGTTGTACTAATATTTCGTAATCACCATTGCCCCTTCACGCCTCACTACTTCGTTCTCAACAACTGCCCGTCATAAATATTCTGGTATCCTTCATTAATCAGTTGGTCGCCTGCGGACAATCCACTTTTTACTTCTATCAATTGGTTATATAATTCACCTACCACAATCTGTTTTTTTCTGGCAATAAGTTTTGCTCCTTCCATAACTGCTATAAATACATATTTACCTTTCTCATCAGTGCTTACTGTATTTACCGGAATGGTTATTGCATTGGCGGCGGTATAATCAAGTATTTTAACTTCTGCAATCTGATTGGGACGGATACTGCCATCAGCAGGTAGCTTGGCTTCCACCCGGAATGAACGGTTATTTTGATCAATAATCTTACCGGAAAGATTGATAGTGGTAGTAAACGTTTTATTTACATCCGGAAGCGTTACCAGCATGCTGGAACCTGTTCTTATTTTACCGCTGTAATTTTCAGGTATATCTGTAATCACTTTCAGGCTGCTGGTGTTTACGATTTTTATCTGCGGCAAATTGCCAATCGCGCCACTGAATATTTCACCTACCCGTACATTTACTTCATCGGCAACGCCACTCACATTGCTATACACGTTGTAAGCGCTTAATTGCTCCTGCTGTACTTTAATATTTTCATTGGCCGCCGACAGTTGTCTTTCCAGGGTTTCTACATTGGTACGCGCGGTAATCAGTTCTACTTCTGTACCGATTCCCTGTTTCCATAAATTACCCCTGCGGTTATACAGGTCTTTAGCAAATGCAAGTTGTGTCTTTATGGTTTCTGTGCTTTGCCGGGCAGCAACGATTTGCTGTCTTACAATGGCATCATCAAGTTTTAAAAGTAATTGCCCGTTGCGTACATAATCGCCTTTTTTAATATAGATGGCTCTTACCTGGCCCGGACCCATACGCGGTGCGATGTAGGAAATATTTTCTGCATCTACTCTGCCCTGTAGGTCTATATAATGTGCAAAATTCTTTGTGGTAAGGGTGGTTGTCCCTACCAGTTTGGATACATCATCTTTTACGGCCGAAGTATCTGATTTAGCAATATCCGCTTCGAGTACTTTAATCTTATCCGCAGTAGCTGTTTGTTCTTTTTTTAGTTTTTCCAGTTCTGTTTTTTTGGATTGTACAGTAACTGTGGTAGTGGAGCCACCACAGGAAGCTAGTATAATTGTGGTGGTGATAAGTGTTAGCCTGATTATATTTTGCATATAAGAATTTTTAAGTTTGGGTGGTGGTTATAATTTGCCGGTTGCTTTTAAGTAATCCACTCTTGCTATAATAGCTGTGTAGAGTGCATTGATATAATTGGTCTGTGCCGTAACCAGATCCGTCTGGGCCGCATTAATCTCTGTATTGGAACCGGTACCAATCTCAAACTTTTTCCTGGTTTGATTATATACATTTTCGGCCAGTTGCATATTCTTTTTCTGGAAATCCATAGTAGCCAGTGCGCTTCTGAAACTGATGTGCGATTGCTCTACTTCATTGTCTATGGTTAATTGAAGGTTATCTATCTGGTTCTGTGTCTGTTTCAGTTCAAGCGTTGCTTTTGTAACCCTTGCATTCCTGGCAAAGCCATCAAAGATCGGCACAGCAAGGTTTACGCCCACATACGATGTGGTAAACCAGTCGCCCTTTCCAAAAAAGGAGAAAGTATTTCGCTGTGCATTTTTGCTATAACTACCGTTAAGAGATAAAGCTGGCAGGTAAGCAAGTTTATAGCGACGTATGTTGTATTCATTTAATTTTTTTGCCAGTTGCAGGTATTGAAAATCTTTACGTTCATTATATTGATACAGCGTATCATTTACAAAATCTGTTTTAACCTGGTCCTCTGTTATTTTATCGGTCAGTATCAGTGTATCTTTTGCCGGCATGCCCATCAAAGTTTTTAAGCTGAGATAGCCGATATCAATACTGTTGATTGCTTTTATTTTTTCTGTTTGCAAGTTGGCAACCTGGACCGAAATTTTATCAAGATCAAGTTTTTCGGCAAATCCATTTTTATATAATTCATTGGCATCATGCTGCAACTTCAGCAGTCTTGCTATGTTTGCATCCAGGAGTTCTATCTGTGTTTTGCTTACCGCTAATTGATAATAGATCTTGTAGATATTGGCTTTAATAACCGCTTCTGTAACTTCCACATTTTTATTTTGGAACTGAATAGAAGTGGCCCTTGCCTGGAGACCAATAAAAACCTGTCCGTCAAATAGGGTTTGCTGTAACTGGATACTGGCGGATGAATTGTACTTGGTACCAAACTTAACAGGAATATAGGTACCTGCCGGCTGACCGAATATTTCTCCCGGAAGCAGTGAAGTTGGGATATCTATATAATCAGTTATGCCAATATTTCCTTTTATGGAAGGCAGTGCTCCTGCAGTAATGTCTCTATTGGTTTGCTGTTGAATCAATACATTCAGTAAGGCATTTTTAACCTGTACATTATTTTTTTTCGCATAGTCAACTGCCTGCTGAACCGAAAAGTCATGCCTGGCAGAAGGTTGCGACTGAGCGTTTACAGCCAGCATCATCCAGCAAGCTATTAATACCCATCTCTTGATTGCTTTTTTATTCATACAGTTAGTGTTTTGTGTCGTTGTTGCTTGTATTTATGAATTAATTTTTGCCCTTTTACAGTAGCAAGGCCAAATAAAAAATGATCAGTTATTTCTGTAATTACCGAGGGCAGACTATGCTTACCCAACGGAAAATGCTCAGGGTTAAATACCAGGAAAATACTGGCCAGTCTGAATCTTGCCATTATATCTGTCTGAATTTCTTCGCGGTATAAACCGTCCCGTTTTCCGGAATCTAAATTCTCCTTAATAATCGCATACATGAACTTGTTCTTGTAATCATTATGTTTTTTAAAAGCTTTGGGATGGTATCGCTCCAGATCAAAGATTACTGCAGGATTCATTTTGGTAAGCAAATCCAGCAGCATATCTACTGCCATAAATATTTCGTGTATCGAATTCTCACTTTTGTCTTTGTTTCTGGTGCATTCCCACTCATTGGTTTTGATTTCGATGTCTATAACATCTTCTACCAGTGCATCTTTGTCTGTATAAAACTGGTAAATAGTCTTCTTGCTCATGCCCAATTGGTTGGCCACTTCATCCATACTCACACTGCGTATACCATAACGCATAAATAGTTCGTGAGCCTTTTTAACGATTCTTTCCTGAGGGTCCATATATTTCAATATCGGCCGCAAAACTATGGAAACTTTATTGTTGGCCAAAGTTTCCTTAACTTATTTTATAAATTTGTGTTGAACGGTTATGGTATAGGAGAATTAGGTTGTTCGATAAAATGCTTATCCCTGTTAGTTTTTAAGGCTTTGTAAGTGGTAACTGTATGAATGACAGAATAAAATGCTTAATTCTTTCTTACTTTACATGTAAATAAGTGGAATGAGCAAAACTAACCGCCAGCTAACTTTTCGGGCCCTCCTAAGAAGATTATTGCAATACTTTTTTCAAGGTCTAATTGTATTGGCTCCTATCGGAATTACATTATGGGTAGTGTTAAGTTTATTCAGTTTTGTAGATGATATACTACCCAATATTATCCATGCATTTGCACCCGGGTTTTTAACAAAAGACGCGGAAGGTCATTTAAATAAAATACCCGGATTGGGATTTCTGGTAGTAGTGGCTCTTGTATTGTTTGTAGGATGGATGTCTTCTCTGTTTTTTGTAGGTCGCCTTCTTTCTTTCATGGATGGGGTGTTGGAAAAAACACCGGGCATTAAATATATCTATTCATCTGTCAAGGATTTTCTTGAAGCATTTGCCGGCAATAAAAAAAAATTCGACAAGCCTGTCCTTGTTAATATTGATTCGCCGGATGTATGGCGTATTGGTTTTATAACCCAACCCAATGCGCATGAATTTGGCATGCCTTCGCATGTAACCGTGTATGTGCCTCATTCCTATGCCATTTCGGGTATTACGTATGTGGTTCCCCGGGAGCGAATCAAACTACTGTCAAATATCAGTGCATCGGATGCAATGAAGTACACGGTATCGGGTGGGGTTACGGAAGTGCATGATAGTGAGGGGTGAGTGATGAGTTGTCAGTCGTTGCTATGCTCAAGAATTACTGGTCAAGCCCCGCTTGCGACAATGCCATGTTGAACTAAACCTTCGGTAGCCTTGCGAGTATAAAAGGTATATATTTACAAATCATCCCCAAAGAAGTCTTGCACAGATTTTTGTTGAAAACCAGTCAGTTATCGAGAACCCCATAATATAGAGTAAGGCAACCGAAGGTTTCGTTCAACACCGCTTTCATTTCTTGCCCGTTGGGCAAAACGAAAGCTTAGTTATTACCTGCTATGCAGTTCATCCCTGGAACATGTGTCGTTCGTTACCCAATCTAAAACCAAACGCAGATTTCAGAAATACTTTTTCTTTTTAGATCTGGAACCCAACATTCATTAGCAGGATAACCAATCGGGATTAGTAAAAAAGGCTTCTCATTTTCCGGACGGTTTAAAATTTTGGATAGAAAATTCATTGGGCTCGGCGTATGCGTTAAAGCAACCAATCCCGCATCATGAATAGCAGTAAGTAAAAATCCGCAGGCAATACCGCAACTTTCAGTTACATAATAGTTTTGATGTTTGTAATTATTTTTTTCAAGTTCATAGCTTCTTTTAAAAACAACGATAAGATAAGGGGCGGTTTCTAAAAATGGTTTATGCCAATCAGTTCCTATAGGCTGCAGATCTCTAAGCCATTCATCTGTCATTCTTGTTTCGTAGCTTTCTTTTTCTTCTTTTTCAGCTGCAATGCGGATTTGCTTTTTCACTTCAGGATCTTTTACTACACAAAAGGTCCATGGTTGTTTGTGTGCGCCTGAAGGGGCTGTTGATGCAGAAAGAATGATACTTTCAATTATATTTTCTGGGATGGATTTATCCGAAAAATCACGGACTGTTCTACGTGTGTTCATCCATTCAAAAAAACGCTGGCAACGCGTTTCCATTTCATTAATATTATATGTTTTTTTTGTATAGGAAACAAAAGGGAAGTTATCGATGAGTTTCTTTTGCATAGCAGCAAACTTTAGGGCTTGGCGATCGGTTGATATTTTATAATTGTCAGCCTGGAATCGAGGCAGAGTAAAAACAAAAGATGAAGATAACAACTAAAAACTAAATTATTGACCGTCAGCCGGAACTACTGCCGACATTGTGTTGTAGCTGATTGTATTCCGTTAGCTCTCCTATTGCCAAACCGCTGTTGGCTGCTGCATTTATTGTCCACCCGATTGTTTTATTAACTCTGCAGTTTCATTAAATCTTTTTTCTTCGGCCATACATAAAGGGGTTTGACCATTATCCATTTTTGCGTTTACGTCTGCGCCACTTTGTATAAGTAATTTTGCAAGTTTAGTTTGTCCATTGTGTGCTGCTGAATGTAACGGAGTTACTCCTTGCATTTGTTTTGCATTTACATTGGCTCCATTTTTAAGTAATATGTCTGTTATGTCATAATTTGAAATAGCACAAGCTGAATGAATGGGTGCAATTTTAAATTCATTATTTGCAGCAATATTTGGATTTGCTCCTTTACTAATAAGTAGCTTTACAATGTCTATGTGTCCGAAAAATGAAGCAAGACCTAAAGGCGTAAATCCATCTGTTGAAAATGAGTTTGTCAGCTCTGGGTTTTGAATAATTATTTTGCTGATAGTCTCAATGTCCGCAATACTTGCAGCCTCAAAAATGGTAAGCTCTTTTTTACAATTCCTTAAAATTTCAATAGCAGACTTATTGCGACAATATGCAGCAAACTGTAATAGGGAAATTCCCTGTTCAGTTTTTAAGTCTGCAATTGAAGGACTGTCATTAATGATTTCACTTAGCTTGTCATTGTCGCCAATCTTAATTGCATCTAAAATTTCATGTATGTTGTTCATTATAGTTTGAGTTAAGGTAGCAGCCAACGTAGCATTTTGTCAAGTTGGAACAAAAGATTGGATTTACCAATTGATCTTAGGTCCGCCCCGCTTTTGTAAATACTTTTGTTATGCGTTGGGCCTGTTGGATTAGGAAACATTTATTTATGAGAACGTCAATCTATTTATCTACTAGGGTCGCACCAGAAACCCCGGGTTTTTTTTCAGCGAGCCTTAATACTATTTTGAGCGTTTCAAGATTGATCTCCTCGATTTTCTTAAATTTAATGCAACTGACCCCCTTACTAAGCTTACCAAGCTCCTTTTTATATTTTTCTGCTGCAGACTTATCTTCAATAATTGTACATACATAAATGCTTATGTAATTCTTTTGATTTGCCAGTGAAATTATTGGCCAATCCTTTTTTTGCTTTTTTGAATCAAGGTAGTAAAAGGAGCCGTAACCGATCATATTAGAAGCAAAATAGGGTTGAAGCTTTGGAACCGCTTTTTGAATAAAATCGTGGAGAAAATCAATATCTTTCTTTCGATCGTCAGGCACCATTAAAAGATACTCTTCTACTGATTTGGCTTCATTTTTTGCAAACATGTTCATAATCGTATGATTTATCTTTATTTTCTAATAAGTTGTTTCTTAACAGAATCTGGGTGTTATTATGGAAGTACTATTGACTGACTAATCAGGTGCCTGGCATCAACTGTTGAGGTAAGCCCATTCTTCAGCCTGGAACTGATGTCAAATAAAAATACAAAGTTTACAGTGAAAACTATAGACGAGAGAATTCTGTGAACAAATGACTGAACCTGAGATTTGCATTGCAGTCAGTCGTCAGTCGTCAAATGATTGACTAATAAAAATACATTTACTCACTACTCACTACTGCCCACTCACCCCTCCCGCCTCACCTTCACCATTGCCCATTCACCATAATCATTTTACTTTGCGGGTTCAAGCAATCGAAATGAAACTTCACAATTTTAATTCCGGGCCCTCTATATTGCCACAGCCGGTAATGGAAGAAGCCTCACGCGCAATTTTAGACTTTAATGGTACAGGACTATCCATACTCGAGATCGGTCACCGTACAGCTTTGTTCATGGATATATTGCAGGAAGCTATTTCCTCAGTAAAAAAATTAATGCAATTGGATGATGCTTATGAAGTATTGTTCCTGCATGGGGGCGCTACCACCCAGTTTATGCAGGTTCCCATGAACCTGCTGGATGATGGCGAAACAGCAGCTTATTGCAATAATGGTATCTGGGGAAACAAAGCGGCTAAAGAAGCTGCGTTATTCGGAAACGTGCAGGTGGTAGCTGATTCTGGCGATAAAGCACATACGTATATAGGCAAACAATTCACGCTACCGGCAAATGCCCGTTACCTGCATATTACTACTAATAATACCGTAGAAGGAACGCAATGGCACCAGTATCCGGTTACCGATGCACCATTAGTGGCAGATATGAGCAGTGATATTTTTAGCAGGCCGGTAGATTTTAAACGTTTTTCATTAATCTATGCAGGCGCTCAAAAGAATATGGGCGCTGCCGGTGTAAACCTGGTTGTGATAAAAAAAGAAATATTAGGTAAGGTTAAACGCCGCATACCTACTATTATGGATTACCGGAAGCATATTGAAGCCGCTTCCTTAATGAATACCCCACCCGTTTTTGCCGTATATGTAAGTATGCTTACGCTTCGCTGGATTTTACAGGAAGGCGGTTTGCCCGAGATGGAAAAACGCAGTGAGGTCAAGGCAAACCTTTTATATGCTACGCTTGACAACCTTCCGGTGTTCACCACCACTGTGGCAAAAGAGGACCGCAGTAATATGAATGCTGTTTTCTTTTTAAAAAATCCTGCACTGGAACCCGCTTTTCTCGACCTATGCAAGAAAGAAGGAATGATTGGTGTTAAAGGCTATAGAACCATTGGCGGTATTCGTGTTAGCATGTATAATGCGCTTCCGTTGGAAAGCCTGGAAATATTCTGCGAACTGATGAAGCGTTTTGCCCAGCAAAACGGTTAATTGATGAACGGCGCCCCCCAATAAATTATTTTACTTAGTTTTGGACTGAAAAACGGTTTTAGTCGAATTATGTCAATGCCCAAAGACGATATTGTAAAAGAAGAAATCCTGCGTGAAGCGCAGAAACTTTTCCAGCAGTTTGGTTTAAAGAAAACCACGATGGAAGATATTGCCAAAGCTATGGGTAAGGGCAAAAGCACTTTATACTATTATTATTGCAGCAAGGAAGAAATTTTTGATGCAGTGTTGCTCAAAGAAATGCAGGAAGTATTTAACAGTGTAAAACTGGCAGTGCAGAAAGCGGTAACAGCCGAAGAAAAACTGAAAGCGTTTACGCTCACTAAAATTAAAGCTGTACAAAAGAAAGTAAACTTATGCAAACTGGTAAACGGCGACATGCACGATACTATGCGTTGCATGAAACACCTGCATACAGAATATGATCAACAGGAAACAACACTCGTAAAGGAAATTTTAAAATTTGGCATAAGCAATGGTGAGTTTACCCGGATGATTAATAAAGACATGGATATATTGCCCTCAGTGATGGTGAGTTCCTTAAGAGGTCTGGAGAGGGATATGTTTATAGAAAGCAAGTATGCAAAACTGGAACCGAGAATGGAATCTATCATGTCTATTATGATACGTGGGCTTAAGAATGAACAGGTAACCGAAAAAGAAAAATAGTTATATAGTCAATTTCAGAAAGACAAAAACCAAAACATGAAAGAACACATTCTACCTGCTGAAGGAAAACTGGGCATATTGTTGCCCGGTATGGGTGCTGTAGCAACCACCCTGATTGCCGGGGTAATTGCAGTGAACAAAGGAATTGCACAACCTATCGGTGCGCTTACACAAATGGGTAATATTCGTTTGGGTAAAAGAACAGAGAACCGCTATCCACTTATAAAAGATTTTGTGCCGCTGGCCCCATTGGAGAATATTGTTTTTGGCGGTTGGGATGTGTATGCAGATAATGTATACGAAGCTGCCAGTAAGGCCAAAGTGCTGGAGCCTTTGCTGTTGCAGTCTATCAAAACAGAACTCGAAGCCATCGTTCCTATGAAAGCGGTGTTTGATAAAACCTACATTAAAAATCTTGACGGCGAAAACGTAAAGAAAGCCGCTACCAAATATGAGCTCGCGATGGCTGTTATGGATGATATAGAAAATTTTCGCGACGCCAATGATTGTAACAGAGTAGTAATCGTATGGTGTGGATCTACCGAAAAATATATCCAGGAATCCGGGGTGCATCAAACCATCGAATCATTTGAAGAAGGATTACAAAATAATGATCCGGATATTTCTCCCAGTATGATCTATGCGTATGCAGCACTTAAATTAGGTGTGCCTTTTGCTAACGGTGCCCCTAATCTTACCTGTGATATTCCGGCATTAATGCAGTTATCAAAAGATACGAATACACCTATCAGCGGTAAAGATTTTAAAACCGGTCAAACATTAATGAAAACTATACTGGCTCCGGGTTTGCAGGCAAGGGCCCTCGGTATCCGTGGCTGGTTCTCTACTAATATTCTGGGTAACAGAGATGGGTTGGTACTGGATGACCCTGATAATTTCAAAACAAAAGAAATTTCCAAATTAAGTGTATTGGAAGATATCCTGCAGCCGGATATCAATCCTGAATTATATGGCGACCTGTATCATAAAGTGCGCATCAATTATTATCCGCCGCATGGGGATAATAAAGAGAGCTGGGATAATATTGATATTTTCGGATGGCTGGGTTATTCTATGCAGATCAAAATTAATTTTCTTTGCCGCGATTCAATTCTCGCAGCACCCATCGTATTGGATCTTGCCCTGTTCATGGATCTTGCCAAACGTTCAAATTTGTCTGGTATACAGGAATGGTTATCGTTCTATTTCAAATCACCCCAGACTGTGCCGGGGCTGAGACCAGAACATGATATTTTCAAACAACTGATTAAGCTGCAGAATACATTAAGACATATTATGGGAGAAGATTTGATAACGCACCTTGGATTGGATTATTACCAGGATCTGGTAGAAGCACTATGATAAAGATGCATAAACTATTTGCAGGCGTTTTTGGTATCGGCTACCTGAAAGGTGGTGGTACCATTGCCGCTATGCTGCTTTGTTTATTGTGGTGGTGGATACAGGCAGATGGTCATTTTAAAATTTTCCTGTTACCGGTTACGGTATTGCTGACGATAGCAGGTGTTTGGTCTGCTACAAAGGTAGAAAGGCATTGGGGCAAAGACAGTAGCAGGGTGGTGATTGATGAAGTGGCTGGTATGTGCATCAGTCTGCTTTTTGTGCCAGTAACTGCAGGGTATATTATTATAGCATTGGTGTTGTTTCGTTTTTTTGATATGGTAAAACCGTTATTCATCCGTAAAGCAGAATCACTGCCCGGCGGATGGGGGGTGATGGCAGATGATGTGATGGCCGGTATTTACACGAATATGATAGTACAGGTATTGATACATTTTAATGTTTTATAAGAATGGTATTTATTAAAGCACAGGCAGCTTCGTTAACAGCAACTATGGTAGACTTTACAGCTACCGTTGTTCTGAAAGAATGGTTTCATTGCTGGTACCTGCTGGCTAGTATACTGGGTACCATCAGCGGTGGGTTAGTCAATTTTTCTATGAGCAGACGATGGGTGTTTAGTGCAAGAGATAAAAAGATGCTTCACCAGGCATTTAAATACCTCTTTGTATGGATAGGCAACCTTGTATTGGTATCTGCCGGGGTATTTATTTTAACAAATTATGGTGGTATCAGCTACCTGGTATCTAAAATTGCCGTATCTGTGTTGGTAGGTTTTTTTTATAATTATACGCTTCAAAAAAGATTTGTGTTTAAATAGCTTAATAATGAAAAGTAAAAACTTAAGAAGGGGATTTGTTGTTCTCATATTGTTACTCTTACTGGTACAGGGCTTTGCGCAAACCATTGTGCAGGGCGTGGTAACAGATATGATTAATAAGCAACCCCTTCAATATGTAAGTGTGGTTTTAAAAGGCGGACGCGGAACTGTTACAGACAGCCTGGGCCGGTTCACATTGCGTTCATCGGGCAATATTGCGGTTGTACAAGTGTCTTATGTAGGATATAAAACCATTCTTAAACCCATTTTGCCCGGTACCCGGCAAACCATTGATTTTGTACTGGAAATAGATCCGAAGGGGATTAGTAATGTAACGGTGAACACCAATAAAAGGGCGCCTTACCGTAATAAAGGCAACCCTGCTGTGGAACTGATTAAACGTGTTATTGAAAACAAACCGATTAACCGTGCAGAACATTATGATTATGTGCAGTACGACCAGTATGAAAAAATGGAAGTATCCCTAAGCAATCCTTCTCAAAAACTAACCGGTTCAAAATTGCTTAAGAAATACCAGTTCATGTTTGAGAACCGTGATACCACCAAACTTGAAGGCAAAGCCTTATTACCCGTATACCTGGAAGAAACCATCTCGCAAAAATATTTTCGAAAGAAACCGGAGAAAACAAAAACAATTGTTTTAGGTGAAAAACGCGTGAATTACGGAGAGTATATTGACAACGCAGGCGTAAGTCAATACCTCAACCGGTTGATTATGGATGTTGATATTTATGATAACGATATTCCTTTGTTTACTTACCAGTTCCTCAGCCCCATAGCGGACCTTGCACCCACTTTTTATATGTATTATATCAGGGATACGATTACCGATGCCAATGGGCAGAAACTGATCAAAATGTATTTTACGCCGCGGAACACTAATGATCTTTTGTTCAGGGGCAACATGTACATAACGCTGGACGGTAATTACTCTGTTCAGAAACTGAATATGTTCCTGAGTAAGAATGCCAACCTCAACTGGGTTCGCGAACTGCATATTGATCTCGACTTTGAAAAAAGCGAAGACAACCGATACCATTTAAGTAAGAGTAATGTAATGGCCGACGCCGCCGTCACAAAAAATGCAAGTGGTGGTTTTTTTGGTGAGAGAACCGTATCCTTCAAAAATTTCAAAATCAATGTGCCACAGCAGGATAGTATATATGAGGGTCCTGCTTTAGTGAAAGTAGCGAAGTCTGATCAGCATCCTGATAACTATTGGAATACGAACCGGCATGATACACTTACCCGAACAGAATCTAAAGTATACAGTAATGTAGACAGTCTTGAAAAAATGCCATCGTTCCGGAGAACCATGGCCATTGCCACTTTCCTGTTTGCGGGCTATACTTCTTTGGGCCCTTTTGAATTAGGTCCCGCTGCTGCTTTTTACAGCTTTAACCCGGTAGAAGGGTTTAAGTTGCGCCTGGGTGGAAGAACCACTCCTAAGTTCAATAAACGTTTGTATTTTGAAACGTATGGCGCGTATGGATTTAAAGATGACCGCTGGAAATATTTTTTCAGCGCTACCTATTCACTCAATAATAAATCGATTTACGTTTATCCGCTCAACTTTATCCGCGCAAGCTATCAGAACGATACCAAGATACCCGGACAGGAACTGCAGTTTGTATCGGAAGATAATTTTCTTCTGTCTTTTAAAAGAGGTAAAAACGATAAATGGACCTACAACAGAAATCTCAAGTTTGAGTATGTGCATGAATTGGATAACCATTTATCGTACACGCTTGGTTTTAAAAACTGGAAACAGGAACCAGCAGGTGCTATCATTTATACAAAGGTGGTCAACAATTCACCGGTAAACATCAACAAACTTATTACCACTGAGTTTTCTGGTGAGTTACGCTGGGCACCGAATGAACAGTTTTACCAGGGTAAAGTATATCGTATACCCATTATTAATAAGTATCCCATTTTCACCCTTCGTTTTATCGCCGGTGTAAAAGGGATTATGAACAGCGAATACAATTACCAGAATATCAATTTACGCTTCGAGAAAAGGGCGTATTTGTCGCAGTTAGGTTACAGCGACCTGGTAGCGGAAGCTGGTTATATTTTTGGACACTTACCTTATCCGCTAATGACCATCCATCGTGCCAACCAGACTTATGCCTATCAACTGAACTCTTATAACCTGATGAACTTCCAGGAATTTGTGAGTGATCATTTTATTGCCTTAAACATCGATCATCATTTTAATGGACTGTTTTTTAACCGGGTTCCTTTACTCAAAAAATTAAAGCTGCGTGAAGTGGTTTCTTTAAAAATGTTATATGGCGGGGTAAGAGATGAGAACAATCCCTCAAAGGATCCTTCACTTATCAAATACCCCATTTTTGAAGGCGTGCCCACAACATTTTCACTGGAGAAAAAACCGTATATCGAAGGAAGTGTAGGCATCACCAATATTTTCAAACTGATACGTGTTGATCTGGTGAAAAGGTTTAACTATCTTGATAATCCATATGTGGCAAGTCTTGGGGTGCGTGCCAGGTTTAAATTTGATTTTTAATTACTGATGTAGAAAAAAAAGTTAATGGAGCAACTTCCTTATAGAATACGACTACAGCGCAGCATCTATACCCTACTAGATCCTTTTGTAAAACTGCTGATAAAACTCGGTCTTACACCTAATGTCATTACTACTATCGGATTTATCTTAAATGTAACCGTTACTATCCTCTTTGTTTTTGGTACAGAAGAAGGCAACCGGGGTGATCTCTCTTATGTAGGATGGGCAGGCGGCCTGATTTTATTTGCCGGACTGTTTGATATGCTCGATGGCCAGGTAGCGCGGCTAGGAAATATGAGTTCATCTTTTGGCGCTTTATATGATTCGGTATTGGATAGGTACAGCGAAATGGTTATGTTTTTCGGCATCTGTTATTACCTGGTAGGGCACCATTATTTTCTGAGTTCTATTTTCGCCTTCATTGCATTAATAGGTTCTATGATGGTAAGTTATACAAGGGCCCGTGCAGAAGGTTTGGGAATTGAATGCAAAGATGGATTAATGCAGCGCCCAGAAAGAGTAGTGACCATTGGTATCTCTGCAATGATTTGTGGTATCACCAGTCATTATATCGGGGGCGATCACAAATGGTATTTACCAGGCGTGTCTTTCCATATATTAGAAACGATGTCAATTTTTACAATACCTATAGCGTTTATGGCCGTGTTAACCAATGCTACGGCCTTTAAGCGGTTACTTGACGCCAAAAAAACGCTGGATAAAAGAGACCGGTCCACTACCTCACCTACCAAAAAAATAGTGATGAGTTTTGGCCTACTTATCCTTACCGGCCTGGCTTTTACCAGTAAGCAGGTTGCCAGTAAAAAAAACGTAACCTCCTCTGCCACGTTTGAAGTACAAGATACTTTTCCTATACCCAAAGGTATTACCAATCAGCTTTTCTACCTGCAACGCACAACCAATACCAACACCATTGTTTGCGAACTGAACATGAACAATAAAGGGCAGCTGGATGAAGAAACGCCGGTACATGTTTTCTGGATACGCTTTCCTGAAGGCGGCATTCGCAAGGAACTTAATTACATACAAAAAGCTTTTGCCTATGGTATCAAATCGCAGTCACAGGGTAACGGTACCTACAAGCTGCATTTTGTTTCTTATAAAAAACAGTCTTTACTGCTGATGCCTTCACCAAAGGATAATAAATACCATGTGTATGCCACCATTAACCAGAAACAGGCGTTGTTGCACAGGATTTTTGTAAAAGTGGAAGGCGGTACTTTCTGGGCGCCCAATATTGTATACATGGAAATGAAGGGTACCGACCCACTTACGGGTAAGGAGCTGGTAGAAAGATTTAAGCCCTGATATGATACATCCGGAAAATAATTCCCTTTACGCACCAAAGCAGTTGCTAACGATAACTTTTATTGCTGCCGGCTACCTCTTTCTTTCCTGGCTATTAATCGGATTTAGAAGCGACCAGGTTTATCTGGTGCTGCTGTTCAGTTTTTTTTATTTTTTATCCTGGCCTACCCGAAAATTTATTACCGGATTTTCTATTTTTTTTATTTTCTGGATCGTATTCGATTATATGAAGGCATTCCCTAATTATCACTACCATACCGTGCATATTGAAAGCCTGTACGAGGCAGAAAAAAAATATTTTGGTATACAGGTTCAAGGTAATATTCTTACCCCAAATGAATACCTCCAACAGCACAGTAATACATTTTTAGACATACTAACCGGCCTCTTCTATCTCTGCTGGGTACCGGTACCACTTGCCTTTGCTACCTATTTATTTTTTAAGAACCGAATGGCTTTTCTGCATTTTTCATTGAGTTTTTTGATGGTAAACCTGCTGGGGTTTCTTATTTACTATCTCTATCCCGCTGCACCACCCTGGTATGTGCAGCAGCATGGGTTTAATTTTATACCTGCCACACCCGGCAATACAGGCGGTCTTGAAAAATTCGATATTTTTTTTGGCACGGGTATTTTCAGATCGCTGTACAGTAAAAGCTCCAATGTATTTGCAGCCATGCCATCGCTGCATTCAGCTTATCCCTTGCTTGTATTTTTCTATGGTTTAAAGTATAAATTGGGACGAATCAATATACTGTTTGCCGTAATCATGTTTGGTATCTGGTTCTCTGCAGTTTACACCAGTCACCATTATATATGGGATGTGTTGGCCGGAATTTTCTGTGCCTTTTTGAGTATTGCCGGGTTTCAGTGGCTGGTAGTGAATAATCGTACTATGAAAAAATTTGTACAGAAATTTGCAGAACAAATTACATAGTAAGTGTGTATAGATCATGGTTCATTGACTTTGACTTATACATAACTTTTCTTTTATAATTATTTACTGATATTTGCGCAATGGCAAGCATTCAACCGTTCAAAGCACTCCGGCCGCAGGCGCAACTGGCAAAGCAAGTGGCGAGCCGCCCTTACGATGTGTTAAGCAGTGCAGAAGCCAAAACGGAAGTACAGGGAAACCACAGTTCATTCCTTCACATAACCAAAAGTGAAATTGATCTGCCCGAGTCGGTAGATGTTCATGACGCTGCTGTGTATGATCAGGCAAAAGAAAATCTCGCAGCATTTATTCAGCGTGATATTCTTTTCCGTGAATCAAAAGGCTGTTATTATATCTACCAGTTAATCATGAATGGCAACAGCCAAACAGGAATTGTTTGTGTAAGCAGTGTAGATGATTATGAAAACGGCATCATCAAAAAACATGAATTTACTCGGCCCGAAAAAGAATTAGACAGAATCAATCATATCAAAATTTCGGGAGCACAAACAGGTAATGTTTTTCTCGCTTACCGCAATCATGATGAGGTGGATCAATTGATAGAAGCATGGAAAATAAGCAAATCACCTGTTTACGATTTTGTGGCAGATGACGGCATACAACATACCCTATGGATTGTGAATGATGATAAAACCATAGCCAGGATTACTGACTTGTTTGAAAAAGAAATTCCCTGTACTTATATAGCCGATGGCCACCACCGCGCAGCTTCGGCGGCTAAAGTGCGGCAATCATTAGGAACTGCGGCAAAAGAAGGGGCAGATTTTTTCTTAACTACGCTTTTCCCTTCCAATCAGTTACATATTCTCGATTATAACCGCTTGGTAAAAGATCTGAACGGGCTTACGCCGAAAACATTTATCAAAGAACTGTCAAAACAGTTTGAAGTGCAACTGATCAGCAAACAGGCCTACAAGCCGGAAACGCTTCATACGTTTGGGTTGTACATGGATAAGAACTGGTATAAGCTTACGTCCAGGCCGGGAACCTTTACAACTGACCCGATAGGAATTCTGGATGTAACCGTTTTGCAAAACAATATATTGGATAAGCTCCTAAACATAAAAGACCAGCGGACAGATAAGCGGATAGATTTTGTGGGTGGTATACGCGGTCTGGGAGAACTGGAAAAAAGAGTGGATAGCGGCGAGATGGCAGCTGCCTTTAGTTTATACCCGGTAACCATTGAGCAGTTATTTGCTATAGCAGACAGCGGCAACGTGATGCCCCCGAAAAGCACCTGGTTCGAACCAAAACTAAGGGATGGGCTTCTTACACATTTGATCTATGAATAATTGTACGGCACAATTATTTCAATAGTCAGTTTTAATACTATAACATGAAATATTTTTTGATTTTTGGTGTATGCATCCTAGGTATTACCACCACTTTTGCACAACAGCTATCGGCCAAACAATTACAGGAAACTTCCAGAACCCAACTGCAGAAGGGCGACTATGATAATGCCGTGCGTACCCTGGAACGTGCCAAACTGCAGGAACCCATTAATATAGAAGTGCTGAAAGATCTTTCTTTTGCCAACTACCTGAAAAGAGATTTTGCCCGGGCCATCGAAGTAGGTAAAGAAATGACAGAATTGCCTGATGCCGACCCGCAATGTTTCCAGATACTCGGTCTTTCTTATAAAGGCATTGCTGCTTATAAAGAAGGTGCAAAACTCTATAAAGCAGCCTTAAAAAAATTTCCCGGCAGCGGTGTCATCTACAATGAATATGCTGAATTATTGGCGCTTGATAAAAGTATGGACGAAGCGATAGGCCTATGGGAAAAAGGAATAGAACTGGATCCCGGGTATAGCAGTAATTATTACAATGCAACCATGTATTATTCGCGGTCCAAAAACTGGATGCGTACTATTTTATATGGCGAAATTTTCCTTAACCTGGAAAGTTTTTCCACACGAACCGGAGATATCAAACCGGTGTTATTCGACGCCTATAAAAATATTTTAGCTCCATCAGTCATTGGTCAGTTTCAGAACGCTAAAACGACTACCACTTTCGAAAAGGCAGTTTTAGAATCACTGGGTAAAGCGGCCAGCACGGTAAAATCATCTGCCAGCGTGGAAGATATTACCAGCATACGCACTCATTTTATAGTAGATTGGTTACAGGAGAAACAGGCGCGCTATCCTTTTCGATTATTTGACCACCAGCAATACCTGCTTAGTCAGGGACTTTTTGAAGCATACAATTACTGGTTATTCAGTGCTTCAGCAAATGAGGGTTCCTATAAAATATGGCAGAATAATCATCCTAAAGAAATGGAAGGATTTAAGACGTTTCAGGAAAGCAGGGTGTTTAAAATTCCTGGCGCACAATATTATTTTTCAAGATAAGTGCATACAAAATCCCTACAAAAGCCTGCAGTGATCACTGCAGGCTTTTTTGTTTGTGCTTATTTGCCTAATTTAATACCCTTAAACTTTTTCTATGGAAACTTCCCAAGATGAAAGACTTTGGCGCATAGCCCGCAAAAGAGCATCCTTCAAAAAAGCGCTTTTCAGTTATCTGGTCATTAATGCTTTTATGTGGGGCATTTGGTGGTTTACTGCAGGCCGCTATACTGATGGGTTGCATAGTCATCCATGGCCTGTATGGATCATGCTTGGATGGGGTGTAGCACTGGGCTTCCAGTATTTTGAAGCCTATAACGGAAACAGGGAAGATCTTGCGGAAGCAGAATATAAAAAACTGAAAAGAGATCAACAGCAATAAATAAGTAAAAGTATAGTGCTGATTGGGAAGAAATAGGATAGCATCGAACTCCTGTATTCCCTAATTTTCAGCAGGTAACCAGGTGTTTAAAATTACCATTAACGACTGCCATGACCATCAAAAGACTCTTTGATTGCTTAGAACATCAATTGCAGCATTTCCCCAAACAGGATATGCTTGCGGCCAAAGAAAACGGGCAATGGGTAAAATACAGTACCCAGCAGGTAGCAGATATTGTAAACCGTTTTAGCGCCGGACTTTTACAACTGGGGGTGAGTGGACATGAAATGACTCCTGGCAGCAGTGATAAAATTGCTATCATGAGCAATAACCGGCCGGAATGGGTGTTTACAGACCTGGCCGTACAGCAATTGGGCGCTATACTCGTTCCGGTTTATCCCACCACCAATCCACTGGAACTGGAATTTATATTGAAAGATGCCGCAGTTACTTATATGTTTGTTAGCAGTGCAGAGTTACTGGAAAAAGTAAAAGCAGTTGCCGTAAATGTTCCTTCCCTAAAAGCCATTTTTACATTTGATGAAATAGAAGGCGCATCGAACTGGCATACACTAACAGAAATGGCCAATGCGCCATTACTTCAGCAGGTTGCCACTATTAAACAGTCCATACCCTCATCACATCTTGCCACCATTATTTATACATCCGGCACTACCGGTACACCAAAAGGTGTAATGTTGAGTCATAAAAACATTTATACAAACGTTCAGTTCTCCAAAGAAAGTTTTCCGTTTAATGATGCCCCTGAAACCAAGGTGTTGAGCTTTTTGCCCCTGAACCATATTTTTGAAAAGACCTGTACCTATATCTATCTCTACAGTGGCATAAGCATCTATTATGCAGAAAGTCTGGAAACTATCGGTGATAATCTTCGGGAAGTAAAACCCGATGGTTTTACTACCGTTCCCCGTTTGCTAGAAAAAGTTTTTGAACGTATCATGAGTAAAGGAAATGAACTGACTGGTATTAAGAAAAAACTTTTTTTCTGGGCCGTTGATCTTGCCGAAAAATATGATAACCGCATTAGTGGTGGTGGCTGGTACAATATGCAGCTGGCCCTTGCCGATAAACTCATTTTTACCAAATGGCGCGAAGCTTTGGGGGGAAATATTTCTTATGTAATAACCGGTGGTGCAGCGTGCCAGGTAAAATTGCTTCGTATTTTTAATGCTGCCAAAGTACCCGTTTATGAAGGATATGGTCCTACGGAAAACAGTCCGGTTATTTGTGTTAACCGCCAGGAAAAAGGGGGTAGCAAATTCGGAACGGTTGGCCCACCTATCAATGGAGTCGAAGTAAAATTAGCCGGTGATGGAGAGATATTGGTTACGGGTCCCTGTGTTATGGAAGGGTATTATAAACGCCCCGATCTTACGCTGGAAACAGTAATAGACGGCTGGTTGCATACAGGCGATATTGGGGTGTGGGACGAAGAAAAATTCCTTAAGATAACCGATCGTAAAAAAGAACTTTTCAAAACAAGCGGTGGCAAATACGTAGCACCGCAACCCATCGAAAATAAATTAAAGGAAAGTCCTTTTGTAGAGCAGGTAATGGTAGTAGGTGCAGAAAAAAAATTCGTAGGGGCACTTATTGTACCTTCTTTTGCATCACTTCGTGAATGGTTAAAAGAAAAAGACATTGCCTTTACCAGCAATGAAGAGATCATCCATCACCCACAGGTATTGGAGTTATACAAGGAACTGGTAGAGAAATACAATACATTTTTCAATCATGTAGAACAGATTAAAAAATTTGAGTTACTGCCAAGGGAGTGGACCCTTGAAACCGGCGAAATGACCCCCAAAATGAGCCTGAAGCGAAAAGTAGTGATGGAAAAGTTCAAAGAAGCTTTTGACAGAATTTATGCCTGATAAAAAGGCGTTCTAAAAAAAGGGCTTTTTAAATACTTCATTTATCTTGTGGATATCTTACTTCAGAAGTACTCACTATCTCTGTATGATTTAACTTTTAAAACTACTGCAATGTCTTTTCTGCTTTTTCGCCGGAGAATTCCGGCTACGCTTCTTTTTTGTGTAATGATATTTTACGGTACCGCGCAAACGGTAAAAAAGTATGATTCTGTTTTTGTGAGCAACCTCAAAAAATCAGCCCTGGCATCTGTCGGTACTAAAGAAAAAGCCGTGCAGGAAATGGTGGATATGATTTTTAGTTTTGGTGAACTGGGTTTCCAGGAAATAGAAACATCCAAATATATAACGGGCATACTGGAAAAAAACGGATTTACTATCGAACGCGGTATTTCAGGCATTCCAACTGCATGGATGGCACGCTGGGGTAATGGCAGCCCGGTAATTGCCTTGGGCAGTGATATAGATTGCATCCCCAAAGCTTCCCAGAAACCCGGTGTTGCCTATAAGGATCCCATTGTGGAAGGCGCTCCCGGGCATGGGGAAGGACATAATTCGGGGCAGGCAGTAATTATTTTTGGTGCATTGGCAGCGAAAGAACTGATGCAAAAAAATAATATTCCCGGCACACTGGTAATCTGGCCGGGAGTAGCGGAAGAGTTAGTGGGCAGCAAAGCATGGTACATAAGAGATGGATATTTTAAAAAGGTGGATGCCTGTATTTTTACGCATGTGAGCAGCGATTTTGGTTGTGATTATGGAGATCCAGGAATGAATGGCCTGGTATCCGTTAAATTTTCTTTTGATGGAGATGCTGCCCATGCTGCCGGTGCACCATGGCGCGGAAAAAGTGCATTGGATGCTGTAGAACTGATGGATGTTGGCTGGAATTTTAAACGCGAACATTTAAAACCTACACAAAGATCGCATTATGTAATAACGGATGGCGGAGATCAGCCAAACGTAGTTCCCTCCAAAGCCAGTGTATGGTATTATTTCAGGGAAAGAACTTACGAGGATATTCAAAGTATGTATGATGCCAGTATAAAAATTGCGCAGGGTGCCGCTATGATGACGGATACCAAAGTGAATTACCAGATACTGGGAACCGCATGGCCCGGCCATTTCAACAAAGCGCTGGCCGAAGCCATGTATAAAAATATTAAAACAGTAGGGTTTCCTCAATGGACAGATGCAGATAAGCAAATGGCAGTAGCTGTACAGAAACTGGTGGAAGCCCCCAAAAAAGATAACCAGGGCCGTTTAATAAATGGCCTGAATGATACGGTAGATGTTTTAAAAGGATCTGTTCCTTTTTCATGGGGCGGCGGCTCGGATGATATAGCAGACATCTCATGGAACCTTCCTACTATCGTATTAAGATATCCCGCCAATATACCCGGCACAAAAGGACACCATTGGGCCGATGCAATTGCCATGGCAACACCTATTGCTCACAAGGGTTCTCTTGCCGGTGCCAAAGCAACTGCACTTACTTTATTGGATCTTTTTACCAACCCACAAGTACTGGCAGATGCGAAAGATTATTTTACCAAGGTGCAAACAAAAGATGTTCAGTATATACCCTTTATCAAAGCCACTGATCCGCCGGCTATTTTCCTGAATAAGGAAATCATGGATAAATACCGTGAGCCGATGAAAAAATATTATTACGATCCGGCGAAGTATACAACATACCTGGAGCAACTGGGTATCATGTATCCCACAGTAGAAAAGAAATAGCGTCTCTCACGGTAAATATTAAAATAGAGGCTGTAGTAATAATATTACAGCCTCCCTATAAGGGTTTCGCAAAAAACTAATATTGGAGATTAGGTAAATCTTAACGAAATTAGGCTTTGCGAAACCCTGTTTTATGTAGTAACGATGCTAAACATATATGCCGGGCTTTATCACGAATCAAATATCCCCAGATGCCCTTACAGGTAAGTATACAAACGTATAAATCACTTTTTGAAAACTCTCTGGACGCCTTTTTCCTCGCAAAAACGGATGGCACCCTTCTCGAAGTGAATAAAGCGGCCTGTAGAATGTTTGGGTATACGGAAGAAGAAATAAAAATACTTGGACGAGATGGGATAATTGATACAACCGGCCCGCATTTTTCGCTCATGCTGCACGAACGTTCTGAGGAGGGTAAATTAAAAGGGGTAGTTACAGGTATCCGCAAAAATGGGGAACGCTTTCCAATGGAAATTTCTTCTGTTATTTTAAAAGAAGAAGATGGAGAGGTCTTTGCAGGTACGCTTGCTACGGATATATCTATACAAAATAACCACGTGCCATACCCTCAGCAGTTTGAGAAAGATGCAAAGGTTATGCACCAGCAGGAGGAAGATAGCCGCGCACTATTAGAAAATGTATTGAACAGTATTACGGATGGATTTTTTATTGTGAATTTGAACTGGACCATTCTTTTCTGGAACCAGGCGGCAGAAAAAATTATGGGTAAGCGGTCTGAAGATCTGATCGGAAAAAATCTCTGGGATGAATTTCCTGACCTGGCTACCCTGAAGCAATTTGGCGATTACGAAAAATTGTATACGCAAAAAAAATCTATCCGTTTCAGGGAATATTTTCCCGCATATAAAAGATGGGCCGATGTAAGCGCCTACCCCTCTGAAAGAAATATTTCTGTTTACTTTAAAGATGTTACCGAAGTAAAAAATCTGCGTACGCTGGAAACATTGGAAAAGGATGTACTGGAAATGAATGCCCGCCCCGACAGTATTCTGGAGCATACACTTGATTTTTATCTTACACAGCTGGAGCAGGTACACACTGGCATGACCTGTTCTGTGCTTAAGTTTAAAGGGAACCGTTTATATAACTGGTCATCGCCTTCATTATCTAAAAAATATTGTGCAGCCATCGAAGGGCTGGAAATTGCTGACAACAAAGGTTCCTGTGGAACCGCTGCTTTCCGTAAAGAAAAAGTAGTAGTAACAGATATACAAAATGATCCACTGTGGGCAGATTTTAAAACCCTTGCCTTATCTGAAGGTTTAAAAGCCTGCTGGTCTTTTCCTATCATGGATTCTTTTAATAAAGTAATGGGCACATTTGCCGTTTATTATAAAAAAATTAAAACACCTACTATCGAAGAAGAATATACATTAGAAAGAGCAAAAAATCTTTTGATGATTATTCTTGAAAATAAGTTGTCTGTTGAAGCGGTAAAAATGAGTAACCAGAGTTATGATATGGTAGCGCAGGCAACCAATGATGCGATATGGGATTGGGATACAAATTCTAATGTAGTAGTACGAACCGGTAAGGGATTGAAAATATTGTTTGGGTATGAAACGGAAGAAGCGACAGTTGATAATGATTTCTGGTATAAGCTTATTCATCCGGATGACCTGCCGGGCGTGATTAAGAAACAGGCCGATATCATGAATAACCCGGCTGAGATGTATTGGGAAGATGAATACCGTTTCCTGAAAAAGGATAACAAGTATGCGTTTGTACATGATAAAGGATACATTATACGTAATGAAGCCGGTAAGGCGCTAAGACTGATAGGTGCTACACGCGATATAACCGAAAGGAAAGAAAATGAAGCTTTATTGCTCAAACTCAATAACCGTTTAAAACAACGTGCTGATGAACTGGCGGCATCAAATATTGAGTTAGAAAGGTTTGCCTATATTGCTTCACATGATATGCAGGAGCCATTACGTATGATTACCAGCTTCCTGCAGCTGTTTAAGAAAAAATATGAAGCGCAGATAGATGAAACGGCAGAACAATATATTCACTTTGCTGTTGATGGTGCAGAGAGGATGAGGAAATTAATCATGGATCTGCTGCAGTATTCAAGGGTAGGATCGAATATGGAAAATTTTGAGCAAATTCATACAAATGATTTGCTCTCGGAAGTCGTTAATATATTTTCCACTTCCGTTGAAGAAACAAAAGCCCGAATCATTATTGGAAAGTTGCCTGATATAAAAGCTAATAAAACACAATTGTTTCAACTGTTTCAGAATCTGATAGGGAATGCGATGAAATACCAGAGTGGTGAGCCACCGGTTATTGAAGTTAATGGCAGCGAAGAAGAAAAGCATTTCTTATTCAGCATACAGGATAATGGCATTGGTATCAAACCTATTTTTTTCGAAAAAATATTTATCCTGTTTCAACGGCTGCATCATAAAAACGAATACAGCGGAACAGGTATCGGGCTGGCTATCTGTAAAAAAATTGTAGACCGGCATAATGGAAAGATATGGATTGAATCAGAACCTGGTAAAGGCAGTTGTTTTTATTTTACCATTAGCAAATCTTTTGATAATCCGGAGGCCAGCTAGTGTTATGTTAATCGGGAGTTGGCAGTGGTGAATTGTGCATAAATTTTGCAGTACGCTGTATTTTGCTCACTACAGACAATTCACAACTTACCACTCACAAGCAAGTGCAAGAGTAAGCGTAACATATTAATAAAACTAACTGCACCCTTCCGGAGGAATAAAAGAATTTTATTTAAGAAATATGAACTTGAAAACCACTACCATCCCGGAAAATAATACACTAGTCTCTGTTCTTATTGTAGAAGATAACCCGGGTGATTTGTTTTTACTGGAAGAGACCCTGCGTTTAACAAGATTGCCATTTAAAAATATTTTTACGGCAACCAGTGTGGCTGGAGCGGTTAAGGTACTGAATGAGCAATTGGTGAATGTGGTATTGTTAGATCTTTCATTGCCGGATAGCTCGGGATTTAATTCTTACGAGGAGGTAAGTAAATATGCACTTGCTATCCCGATTATTGTGTTAACCGGTTTGGCAGACATGGAACTGGCTTTGGAAACTATGGCCAGTGGTGCGCAGGATTACCTGATTAAAGGTGAGTTTGATGAACGGCTCCTGGCAAAATCGATACAATACAGTATTGAACGTAATCGGACCATGTTAAGCCTGGTGGAAAGTAATGCACGCTACCAAAACCTGTTCTTTAATAATCCAATGCCTATTGTTATCTGGGATATTGAAACACTACAGATACTGGAAGCAAATGAAACCGCACAAATAGATTATGGATATACAAGAGAGGAGTTATTAAAAATGACGGTACTTGAACTCAGGCCGGAATCGGAATATGACAAAATCAAAATTTTTGCCCTGTCCTTTCTAGGAGCCAAGGCAGAAAAAAAAACTGCCGTATGGAATCACCGTAAAAAGGATGGAACGGATATGGTTGTGGATGTTTCTTCACACAGGATAGATTTTAATGGCAGGGCTGCTGTATTGGCTATAGCCAATAATATAACTGATAAAGTGCGTCTCGAAGAAAAGCTGGAAGAAGAACGTCTCTTAAAACAAAAAGAAATAACGGAAGCAACTATACAGGTGCAGGAAAAAGAACGCTACGAGATCAGCACCGAATTGCATGACAATGTGAACCAGCAGTTAACCGTAGCTATGATGTATATCGCTTCTGCTCAACAGAATATTCCTGGCGACTCAGAATTATTGAAACAATCTTCAGGTTTTATTCTCAATGCCATTGAAGAGATTCGTAAGCTGTCGCAAACCCTGGTAACCCCGTTGATTAAGCATTTTGGCCTCAGTAAAGCTGTGGAAGGTTTGCTGGATGATGTTTCCGCAGTGCATCCTGTACAGATAGAATTAACTGCCGATTCTTTTTTTGAAGATGATATCAAGTATGATTTTAAATTAAATATTTTCCGTATTGTACAGGAGCAGATGAACAATATTATCAAACATGCGAAAGCCTCAGCCATCAATATAGAACTGGCCCGGCAGGAACAGCATATTTATTTGAAGATTGTGGATGATGGTATTGGCTTTGATGTGAACCAGCAGCGAAAAGGAATCGGCATTTACAATATTATCAGCCGTTCAGATCTTTACAATGGTACGGTTGATATACAAACCGTTCCCGGTAAAGGTTGCGGCCTGCATATCAGCTTCCCTGTAACGGGTGGTATACTCAAATAAGCTACATGCCCGGTTGTGTTAGATGCCATCCGGTTTTTTTCTTTTCGTCATCAACCATCTGTTTTACATCCGACAATAATTTTTTGGCATCATATAAAATACCATCCTTAATTGTATAGAGTACACCACCGGTTCTTACGGCTTTGTTTTCTTTGGTTAATTCTATCGCGCCGGTACCATATAATACCTGTAAATTTTTTAATGGATTGGCATTAATGATTACTATGTCTGCCAGTTTGCCAACTTCCACACTGCCGATTTCTTTATCCATTCCCAATGCCTGAGCGCCATATAAGGTTGCCGAACGGATTACTTCCAGGGGATGGAAACCTGCTTCACGCAATAACTCGAGTTCGCGGATATAACCAAAACCATATGTCTGGTAAATAAACCCATTATCCGATCCGGTGGTTACACGTCCGCCACGGTTTTTGTATTCGTTTATAAAAGTCATCCACAGGCGATAATTGTTTTTCCACTCTACTTCCTGTTCTGTGCCCCAGTTATGCCAGTAAGAACCATGCGATTGCAAACTGGGTTCATAAAATTTCCAGAGAGAAGGAAGTGTATAGGTTTCATGCCATTCTGCCCTGCGTGTTCTATGTAGGTCGCGGTTGGCATCGTAAATATTAAAAGTGGGATCCAGTGTAAAATCCAGCGCCAGTAATTCATTCATTACTTTGTTCCAGTGTTCGCTGTAAGGAGCTGCTGCCTGTTTCCATAACTTGCCTGCCTCTTCAAAACGGTTTTGCTCATCGCTGTAATTATAGTCCAGTGGAAAGTTCTGTATGGTTTTGTCTGTAAACAACGCTTCGGGTAAACCATACCAGTGTTCCATACTTGTCATGCCGGCACGCGCTGAATTTAATACGTTCCACCGGGCCACATCAGTTTGGGCGTGATGACAACAGGAGCGCAATCCTAATTTTTTATTTTCACGTATGGCAGCATCCATAACTTCTGGGGAAGCTCCAAAAAATTTAATTCCATCAGCGCCGTTTTTAGCATTTTCCTGAACCCATGTCCTTGCCTGGTCAGCTGTTATAATAGGTGTTTTACTTCCCTGACCAAATGCGGTATAGGCAAATATTCTGGGTGCTGTTATCTGATTGGCTGCGCTTTTTTTCTTCTCATCCAAAACCCAGTCCAGTCCATTACCGGCAGATGGGTCACGAATGGTAGTAATGCCATGAGCCATCCACAATTTGAAAACATATTCTGCCGGCGTACCCTGTTCTGTTCCGCCGATATGTGCGTGCATATCAATTAGTCCCGGCATAGCAAACATGCCTTCGCAATTAATTTCTTTACCACCGTTTTTTAGTTGCGTACGTTTGGAAGCATCCATCTTTGCATCCGGGTTACCCAATACTTTTATCTGAACAATCCTGTTTTGTTCTATCACAATATCCACCGGTCCTAACGGCGGGGCACCTGTGCCGTTAATCAGTGTAACCCCGCGTATGATAAGCTGGGTATATGGGCCCATGCCTTCTTTTCGTTCGGGTGCTTTAGTTATTTGTGATTTGGATACCAGGCAGGAAAGTGTACACAGTATAAAGGCTGCGCTGCCCAAAAATATTTTTCTCATAGCGTTCGTTTGAACACGGAATGTACAAATTCTATGTCATGCAAATCGCTATCAGACCTGTTCTCTTTTCAACGCATCCAGGTATTTCTGGCGGATGACTTGCTGAACGGGCTTTGCAGTGATTTTGCTTTCCAGCCAGGATATGATATCGAGGTACATGAAAGCGCGGCTTTCCAAACGATTTTTTTCCAGAGATTGTAAAGTAACCAGCAAGGGTTCAAACTCAGGTTTCAATTGGTGGGAGGATAGACGGAAAGACTTTTTCAGAAATTCAAATATTTTTTCTTCAACCGTACTTAGGTTTTGCATTTTATACATAAACCGGTAAACAGATTTCAGTAAATATTCTAACAAATCAAAATTACCCAACTCGTAATGTGCTATCAGGTGAAGCAGCCGCGCATAACACTGCAGATCCGTTCTCAGGTCTACTTTCCAGTTAATTATCTTATTTAGGTAATCAATACTTCTGTCAGCATCGCCACTGCCAAAATACAGGGAAGCAATCTTATAATAAAACACCAGCACCCGGTGGCGGTCGAGGTATAATTCATATTCTTCCAGCTTCTCTTCAATATAGGGAACCAATTGCAGTCCTTCAGTAAAGGTTCCTTCCATAAAATGCTTATTGAGTCTGGATATGTTCAGGTAAATAAAAGTCTGTATCAGGTTATTCCGGTTATTCACTATCACCGGTGTGGCCATAAACTTTTCAAAAACCAGTATGGTCTCATTAAATTTCTGGTAATTATGCAGATCGAAATGGGCGCCCATCAAATTATGCAGACCTTTTATATAATGGGTTGTTTCTACATCAATCATTTTGGGTTCTGCATCAAACAGATCCACCCATTTCTGGCAATAGCGGTAGTAGCCTAAAAAATTCTGCGTTATAAATGCATGCCAGCAATGGCATTGATAGAAATACAGACGTTCATAAAAACCTTTCTTATCCTGCGCCTGCAGTATAGCAGGATGCGTAAGAAAAGCATCCACTTCTGCTTTATCTTCTGCATTACGTGCATGACCATTTTTAATGTACCAGCTATACAATTGCAGCGAAAGGTTAGAGAGACTGCTTATTAAGGAAAGACGGCCGGTAATTTCTACCGACTCTTCGCTTAGTCTTTCCGCTCTATCCTGCATACTTCTGGTAATGTGCAGGGATTCTATTTTTTTCTCTAAAAACAAAACCTGTAACTGGTAAGTAGCCTGGTTATTATTTTTTGCAAGCTCTTTTATCCTGTCGAGAATTTTTAAACTTTGGAGGTAAAGACCTTTGTTGTACAGTAGCCGCGCAAAATCAAGTTGTTCATGTAATTCAAGGTCGATGTTTTCTTCCTGGTTAAGTAAGCGTAGGCTTCGCAATATTTCACGGTACAGGTGGGCTTTAAGATTAGAGAGTTGTTGTTTGTGGATGGATGGATTTTTGAGCAGCAATAATTCCTCATCATATTGCTTCATCTTCTCCAGCGCATCGAATAAATGAACCACTTTCAAGTCGCCGGAGGCCGAATTGCGTGTCATATAAAGCTTAAAATTCCGCTTTTCGGATCTTTCCAGAGATTGAACCAGTTGAAACAGCGCATCGCTTGATCGGTTGGGCATCGTAATTCTTTTATACTAAAATCCAGTATTAATAGGTGTTTCAGGGCATTTTACCCGGTTTATGGACTGTAAAATACCATCAATTTTGATCTGATTTCCCTTCGTTAGTAAACTATATTCGGATTGGCAGGCTATCGCTTTGTTATTAAAGGCAATCGGTAACAAAAATAAATAGCCTGTCTTTTATCTGAAATTTTTGTAAAAATAAGTCTTGATGGATCAGCAGGTCTTCATATTCGATACCACACTGCGTGACGGGGAACAGGTTCCGGGCTGCAAACTCAATACCAAAGAGAAAGTAGACCTGGCACTGAAACTGGAAGCCTTAGGTGTTGATATTATTGAAGCGGGTTTCCCGGTTTCAAGTCCCGGCGATTTTGAATCTGTTATGCAGATCTCCAAGATCATTACCAATGCTACCGTGTGCGGACTGAGTCGTGCCGTAGAGAAAGACATAGAAGTGGCCGCGCAGGCATTAAAATATGCCAAACGCCCACGCATTCATACCGGTATTGGTACCTCTGATTTTCATATCAAGGCAAAGTTCAATACCACACAGGAAGAAATTCTGAAACGCGCAGTGCAGGCAGTTAAATGGGCAAGAAATTTTACAGACGATGTTGAATTCTATGCCGAAGATGCAGGACGTACCGATAATGAATACCTGGCCCGTGTAATAGAAGCCGTAATTAAAGCAGGCGCCACTGTACTCAACATACCTGATACAACGGGTTATTGTTTACCTCACCAATATGGTGAAAAAATTGCGTACCTCGTAAACAACGTGCCTAATATTGATAAAGCCATTATCTCCTGCCATTGCCATAACGATCTCGGCCTGGCTACTGCCAATTCTATTGCAGGCGTGATCAGTGGTGCGAGGCAGATAGAATGTACCATTAACGGATTGGGAGAAAGAGCGGGCAACACTTCACTGGAAGAAGTAGTGATGGTAATTAAACAACACAAACAACTGGG
>JBBRHM010000024.1:0-32449 GCA_038222655.1 Chitinophagales bacterium
CATAGAAATAAATCCCGCCCAGCCCATCCACCTGGGATAACGCACAATAGTAAGAGTAGCGATCATGATCGAAAATACGGAGCAAATAAGTTTTGGCACAGAAATCTGTCAGAAGGTTTTTTTCAGACCATCGAAGACACCTTTTGTTTGTCTATCAGAATCTGTCTAATTTGCAGCAATGAAGCTATTGATCACAAACATATACAAAAGCGTAAATGTTCGTGAACCGGGTAAGCTATTACGGGGAAATTAACTCGCAGAATTACCCATTATTCAAAACGCTTTTTTACTGATAAAAGATGACTGCTTAGAGAATATGATAAACTGAAAGGGATTTCGTCGGTCATGGGTTCCCTGTCCTCACTCATTCCATCTTTGCTTACCTACCTTATGCTTGGGGACTAATCTTATTCATAATGTGATGAGCAAGGGTGTATTTATTTAAGTATATTTAACATCGCTGCTTTCGATTGCCTGGTGCAAACTATTTATCTCAGCTAATGACAGCCATATGAGCCATTTTAAGTTTTATAATAAGCAGGATGTATTATCACTTACCAGGATCCGCCGGTTCGAAACAAAGCTCGGTGAGCGTGTACAAGTACTGGGTGATGTAAATGCCATTGAAAATTCTTTACAAAACTCATCTGCTTCATACGTGCTGCTTGGTATTCCGGAAGATATTGGGGTGAAAGCCAATATGGGCATCGGTGGCGCCGATTCTGCCTGGTTATCCTTTCTTCAGTCTTTTCTCAATATTCAAAGCAATGATTTTTTTGAAGGAGGAAATATTTTATTGTTAGGTCATTTTGATTTTTCCAATATTGAAAAACTGATTGAACAAAATGCACATGATTTTGAAGAAAAATTAGCGGCTTACCGACATGCGGTAAATACCATTGATGATGAAGTGGAACAACTGATTCATATCATCACCCAGAATAAAAAAATACCCATCGTGATTGGCGGGGGGCATAACAATTCCTATCCATGTATTAAAGGCGCGGCCAAAGGATTTTATAAAGCAGGTGTGATTCCGATAGCGCAAATAAATGCGGTTAATTTAGATGCACATGCCGATTTCAGACCGATGGAAGGCCGTCATAGTGGTAATGGTTTCAGCTATGCCGAAGCCGATGGGTATCTCGAAAAGTATTGCGTTGTTGGCTTACACGAAAACTATTTACCGCAAAATGTATGGATGGATATGGTTAATAACCCTTTTGTTGATTGTATAACCTACGAAGATATTTTTCTCCACGAAAAAAGAACTTTTTTACAGGCTGTGGCCCATGCTACTGATTTTACCAGCGATACACTCTGTGGAATTGAACTGGATCTGGATTGCATTGAAAATACCTTAAGCAGCGCTTCCAGTCCGGTGGGTATTGTCGCCAATCATGCAAGACAATTCATCAGTTATGCATCTTCAGACAGTAAAGTTGCTTACCTGCATATTTGTGAAGGCGCTACACAACTCGCTGATGGAAGAACCAGCAGTAGCACGGGTAAGCTTATCAGTTATCTTGTTAGTGATTTTGTAAAAGGCATGATGATCTGACTCACCCCCGGCCCCTCTCTGCTGCGCAAAGAGGGGAGGAAAGAACTTTTTTTTTGCGTAGCAAAAAACACCCCTCTTTGCACAGCAGAGAGGGGTGACGAGCGAAGCGATGTCGGGGTGAGTTAAAGTTGTCCTTCCAGCTCCATCACTTTTTCAAAAACAGTTTCGTATTGTTTATCTAAAGCTTCGCGGTTATTCTTTGCTTTGTTATAATCGGCCTCAATGTTTACAAACTTTGATTTGTCAGAATAATTGGCGGGATCGCCTAACGCTGCTTCCAATCTTAGCTGTTCTTCTTTTGCCCTGTTCAGTTCAGCTTCGAGGGCACTTAATTTACGCTGCTCTTTTTGTAACTCTTTCTGTAATTCTTTATTGATGATATTGGTGACGGGAGGTTCAGTTTTTGGTACATTTTTTTGCTGCGCTGAAGGCTGTTGGGCTGATACTGCCTGCTTCTCAGACTTTAATGTAGTAATACCCAGTTTCTGTTTTTCTGCAGCAATTTTTGCCATACGTTCATTCCACTCTACCCATTCCTGGTAACTGCCTTTGAATTCTTTGATCTTATGGTCAACAATCTCCCATATTTTATTGGCGGTTTTAGAAATGAAAAAACGATCGTGACTAACCAGGATATAACTGCCTTCATATTTATTTAAAGCATCTGCCAGTAATTCAACGGAATGCATATCCAGGTGGTTGGTAGGTTCATCCAATATAAGGAAATTGGCTTTGCTCACAATGGTCTTAGCCAATGCCACCCTTGCTTTCTCACCGCCACTCAACACTTTTACTTTCTTATCAACATCCTCACCGCTGAATAAGAAAGCACCGAGCAGGCTTCTTAATTCAACATCTGTTTTTTTACTTCCACACTCCTGTAATTCTTCCAGGATATTGTTATTCAGTGAAAGCGCTTCCAGCTGGTGCTGCGCATAAAAACTTTCTTCTACATTATGTCCCCATACACGTTGCCCTTCAAAAGGCTCAGTTCCGGCAACCATCCTGAGTACGGTTGATTTTCCCTTACCGTTGGCGCCGATTAATGCGATCTTATCACCACGTTCAATCTCAGCTACGGCCTGTTCCAGGATTTTAATCTGTCCAAAATTTTTGCTCACATCTTTCAATTCAATCAGTACTTTACCAGGCACTTTTTCCAACTGGAAATTGATGCGCAGGTCGGGCCGCTCCAGTTTAACATCTTCTATCTTATCTATTTTATCCAATCTTTTCTGAACGCTCTGTGCCTGTGCGGCCTTACTGGCTTTCGCTTTAAAACGTTCAATAAAACGTTCCTGCTGGCGAATATAATCCTGCTGGTTCTCAAAAGCTTTTTGCTGCATATCAATGCGGATCATTTTTTCCTGCTCGTAAAATTCATAATCGCCCGTGTAAATATGCAATTGCTGCTGGTAAAGTTCCACGATCTTGTTCACCATCCGGTTCAGAAAAAATTTATCGTGACTCACAATTACCACGCTTCCCTTATAATGCAGCAAATATTTTTCCAGCCATTCTATTGACGGAAGATCAAGGTGGTTGGTTGGTTCATCCATCAGCAAAACATCTGGTTGCTGCAAAATCATTTTAGCAAGTAACACACGCATTCTCCATCCCCCGCTGAATTCCTTATAAGGTCTTACCAGGTCTTCATTGCTGAAACCCAAACCATGCAAAACTTCTTCGGCCTTGTGATGGATATTGTATCCATCCAGTACATCCAGTTCGTGAAGGCTGTCTGTATATTTGATCAGTAGCACTTCATTATCTGAATCCTTCTCCAGGGCATTACCCAATTCTTCGATTTCTTTTTCTAGTTGACGCACGCGTTCAAAAGCGCTTAACGCCACTTCTGTAATATTATCATTCGTATCAAAGCTCAGCAAATCCTGGTGGAGGTATCCAATGGTCGTCTCTTTGCTTTTTTCCACGCTACCCTTCGATGGCAGGTATTCGCCTACCAATACTTTTAGCAAAGTTGATTTCCCGGTACCGTTATAGCCAATCAATCCAATCCTGTCACCGGGTTGAATATGCCAGGTGGCATCTTCAACAATAACCCTGGCACCAAACTCAAATGTCACATTCTGTAATCCTATTAACATCTCTTAACAAGTATTTAAGGCCGCAAAGGTAATTGCAAACAGCTCCCGATTCAATTTGCATTTACCTTTGTGGACTAAATTTTTGTTATGATAAAAAAGTTAGGATATGGTGTATTGCTTTTATTGGCTGCCTGTGGAGGCAGTGATCAGAAAGCAAAACTGGAGAATCAGGTGCAGGCACCCTTAACACGAAGTGCCAATTCGGATGCTTTTAACCGGTCTTTTGGGAAAGTTATGACTGACTATTACAGCCTGAAAGACAATTTTGTTGCAGAAAATGATACTGCTATTAACCAGTTAGCCAAAAGCATGATTATTTCGGTTGACAGCATCCAATTGGATGCACTAAAAGGCGATACCAATATTGTGGCTACCGCCAGGACCTATACACAGGGAATCTCTGCTGAACTAAAAGGCCTGCTGGGTGAAAAAGACAGGGAAGAAAAACGTAAATCTTTCCAGATGGTGGGAGAGCAGTTGTATGACCTGATCCGTACCGTTCAGTACGATCAGGCTATCGTTTACCACGATTTCTGTCCAATGGCGTTTAATGATCAGGGCGCAAACTGGCTCAGTAATTCAAGGGATATTAAGAACCCTTATATCCCTAAAAAAATGTTGACCTGCGGTGAAATAAAGGATTCAATTGATTTCAGAAAATAGATGGATTGGTGTTTTTTGTACAGGATACAAAAAAAAGTTATTAATCAATAAATCAATCAGACCGTCCGAACCAAAATCTGTTATGAGAAAACTGTGTCTCGTTCTTTTCGTATCCTCTTTATTTTGTTCAGCAACAGCGCAGGATAAGTTTACGCTCAATGGCTATATTAAGGATTCTTTAAGCGGCGAATCATTGATTGGCGCTAACCTCAACATACGTTCGGCTGGAAAAGGTGTTGCCAGTAACCAGTATGGATTTTATTCCATCACACTCAGAAAAGACAGTTACCAGGTATTGTGTTCTTTTGTGGGTTACCAGTCCAAAATAATTACCATTGATCTTGCCAGTAACCAGCAGCAAAATATTTTGTTATTACCCACCTCTGCGTTAATCAGCAATGTTACGGTTACCGGCAGGAAACGCGATAATAATGTAAAAACCGCTCAGATGGGTAAATTTGAACTGAGTGTAAATACAGCCAAAGCCCTGCCTGCTTTTTTGGGTGAAGTAGATATCCTAAAGACTTTACAGTTACTGCCCGGTGTTCGCAATGCAGGCGAAGGCAATGCAGGTTTTTACGTACGGGGCGGAGGCCCTGATCAAAACCTGATTTTACTGGATGATGCTGTGGTATACAATACCGGCCATCTTTTCGGTTTCTTTTCCATTTTCAATGCAGATGCTATTAAAAATGTTACGCTTATTAAAGGTGGCATACCTGCACAATATGGGGGGCGTCTTTCTTCCGTAGTGGATATTGCCATGAAAGAAGGCAACCAGAACAAAACGCAGGTAGATGCGGGCATTGGTTTAATTGCATCGCGTTTTTCCATACAGGGCCCGTTGAAAAAAAACAAAGCTTCTTATATGATTTCTGCACGAAGAACTTATGTGGATGCACTGGCAAAAGCTTTTATTAAAAAGACAAGTGATTTCTATGGCTCTGGTTATTATTTTTATGACCTGAATGCAAAAGTGAATTACCAGTTTTCTGAAAAGGACCGCGTGTACGCGAGTGGTTATTTTGGTAGGGATAAATTTAATTTTAATGATGCGAAGAGATCCTTCAGTACCGAAATTCCCTGGGGCAACTCTACTGCCACATTGCGCTGGAACCATATTTTCAATAAAAAATTATTCGCAAACACCACACTCGTGTATAATGATTATAAATTTTCGTTGGATGGACGGCAGAATAGTTTTCGCCTCAAACTTTCTTCAGGCATACGCGACCTGACCGCAAAAACAGATATTGATTTTTATCCTTCACCGGAACACAAACTGAAACTGGGTGCCCAGTATACTTTTCATACATTTTTACCCAATGTATTAAGTGGCAACCAGGACAGCGTTGTGTTTGAACCAAATAACTCCACAAAGAAATATGCCAATGAATATGGGGTATATATTCAGGATGATTGGGAACTTACTCCAAAACTTACTTTAAACCTGGGCCTGCGTTACAGCCAGTTTCAGCAGGTGGGCCGTTACACGGATTATAAAAGGGATGCAAACGGTAATAAAACAGATAGCACCATGTATGGGAAGGGACGTGTTGTCAAATCCTATGGCGGTCTTGAACCAAGGGCCACGCTGCGGTATTTATTAAATGATAATGCATCTTTCAAAGCGTCTGTTACCCGCAACCTGCAATACATACATCTCGTTACCAATGCGGGCAGCACATTGCCAACAGACTTATGGGTACCAAGTACCTTACGTGTTCAACCACAGATCAGTTGGCAATATGCTGCAGGCTATTTCAGAAATTTTAAAGAAGGCATGTTCGAAACATCTGTAGAAGCCTATTACAAAACCATGGAAAACCAGATCGAATACAAAGAAGGATATACCCCTTCCTTAAAAGATCCGGAAGAAGAGTTTGTATTTGGGAAAGGCTGGAGTTATGGGACAGAGTTTTTTGTGAATAAGGTAAAAGGAAGATTTACCGGATGGGTTGGCTATACACTTAGCTGGACATGGCGCCGCTTCAAAGATTTGAATGATGGTTTGAAATATCCCAGTCGTTACGACCGGCGGAATGATCTTTCTCTCGTGGGCAGTTATGAACTGAATAAAAAATGGAAACTCTCATCCGTCTTTGTTTATGGCACGGGCAATGCTACTTCTTTACCGGAACGTTTTTATTTTGTAAGCGGCGTATTAACGCAGGAATACAGCCGCATCAACGCATACCGTATGAAATCCTATCACCGTCTCGATGTGGCCGCAACTTTCACACCACAACCCAAAAAAATAAGAAAGTATACCAGTAACTGGGTATTCAGTATATATAATTTATACAGCCGGCTAAACCCCTATTTTATTTATTATGACCAGGAAGGTAGTGCTGCAGCGGGCACTTTGAAAGTAACGGCTAAGCAGGTATCCTTATTTCCCATCATCCCTTCAGTAACGTGGAATATCAAATTATAACCATCATTCTTTAGGAACATAATTGATCACCACTTTAGCATTCCGTTGTTCATTGGAAGCAAGAAATATTTCGTAACGTTCCGTTTTACCTGCAGTAATCACCATTAGGGCGGTATTGGGTGGAATATCCCCAAGGTTATCCGCCACCACTATAAACTCGTGACGGCTATCAGCTTTGGAGCATTTTATTTTTACAGTTATGGGCGTATAACTTAAACGGCCACCAGCAATTACCAGATGGTTGTTGTGGTAAACCGAAATGGTATCATTATCAATAGTACCATTATCGTAGAGGTCTATCTGTATGTTCTCTTCACTGGTAGTAATCGTTCTCACTAATTTATTTTCTCTCTCTGCCAGTACTTTTGGTAAAGGAACTTTCCTCGTTTCTGTTTGCGGCAAAAGAATGGGTTCTTCTTTTTTTAAATTGACAGAAGGCTCTGAAATTCTTTCAGCAGGCTTTGTAACTATTTTGGGGCTGTTGTCTTTTTTGGGCAGATTATTTCTTGCAATATTGGACTTATTAATCTGTTGTTTATTGGAAGGAACTGTTCGTTTCGGTACAACTGCGGCCTGGGCCTTTTTTCGTTGAGTAGAAGTGGATGGAGGTAAGGGTAAGGTTTTGGTTATGGCATTATCCTTATGGGAAGGTTGCGTAACATCGGGCCTGATAATGGATGGTTTGGATGGCAATGGGGTAAGCGTCGTTTCAGCAGGTTCAGTTTTTGGCGTATCCGTCGTTTTCTTTTTCAGCAAAAAATCTTCTTTTTTAAAATCTGATGCAGCCACCCGTTCCAGGTATAACTTACCGCTTCCGCAATCCCCTTTATCCTTAATGTTCACCGAAATAAAAGTGCCTTCCAGTACTTCCAGCTTTCCCATCCTCGCGTAATCTAAGTAGCAGGTCATTAAACAGGGCTCGCTTTTATCACCGATCTTTAGGTCCAGCAGTTTAATCTCTTTAATAATGATAGATTTGGAAGGAAGCGTAACAATACCCTGTATTTCGGCTTTGCCATAAAAAACAGTGCTTTTATAAGAATAGGTAACCCCTTTTAAAGCATTATTAGATTGTTGCTCTATCTGGATTTCATATTTATACATTTCCTCCCTGACTCCCTGGCGGTTAGTGCCGGCAGAGGAACTGAAATAGCCACGCCAGATCCCCGTTATTTTCTGGGCGCTGGCGGTATAACTAAACAGTAAAAAAAAGAGAAAAGTAAACATCCATCTCATAAGGCAAATCTACGCTGGCATTTTACTACGCCCTGATAAAGAAGCGTTAAGGTTTTTTGCGCATAAATCGGGTTAGCAGTTTAAGTCTGGTTTTGATTCTTTACTTTTGCATTCCTTACAAAAAAGGTTGATTTACAGCAAAATGATTAATATAAGTTTTCCGGATGGCGCAGTTCGTCAATATGAAACGGGCATTACTGCATTAGCAATAGCCCGCTCTATCAGCGAGGGCCTCGCAAAAAAAGTATTGGCGGCCAAAATTAATGGTGAGACATGGGATGCTTCCCGTGCCATTACACAGAATGCTTCCCTTCAGTTATTAACCTGGAACGATGCCGATGGTCAGAATACTTTCTGGCACTCATCTGCTCACTTAATGGCAGAGGCGGTTGAGACTTTATTTCCGGGTGTAAAATTCTGGGTAGGACCCGCACTTGAAAAAGGATTTTATTACGATATGGACCTGGGCGACAGGAAAATGAGCGAGGAAGATCTCTTACTCCTCGAAAAGAAAATGAATGAACTCGCAAAAAAAGCCAATCCTTATGTCCGCAAGGAAATATCTAAAGAGGAAGCCGTAAAATATTTTACAGACAAAGGAGATGAGTATAAGTTGGACCTGCTCGGAAATTTAACCGATGGCGGCATCACTTTCTATTCACAGGGTGAATTCACTGACCTCTGCCGTGGCCCGCATATTCCGGACACCGGTTTTATCAAAGCCATTAAACTAACCAGCATTGCGGGTGCTTACTGGAAAGGCAATGAGAAAAATAAAATGCTTACCCGTGTGTATGGTATCACTTTTCCTAATCAGAAAGAACTGGATGCATACCTGTTAATGCTGGAAGAAGCCAAAAAACGCGATCACCGCAAACTGGGCAAAGAACTCAGCATTTTTACCATGGATGAAGATGTGGGCCCGGGACTAATTCTTTGGATGCCAAATGGCACCATCATTATTGAAGAGCTGGAAAAGCTGGCCAAAGAAACAGAAGAAGCGGCCGGTTACAAAAGAGTGGTAACACCGCATATAGCCAAAGAGAATCTATACATTACCAGTGGGCATTTACCTTACTACCAGGATAGCATGTTTCCGCCAATGGAACTTGATGGAACCAAATATTACCTGAAGGCTATGAATTGCCCGCATCACCATAAAATATTTGCAACAGAACAAAAAAGTTATAAAGATCTTCCTTACCGCTTAGCAGAATATGGTACCTGTTACCGTTACGAGCAAAGCGGTGAATTATTTGGACTGATGCGGGTACGTTGTCTGCATATGAACGATGCACATATTTATTGCACCAAAGAACAATTCGCCGAAGAGTTCAAAGCAGTGAACGAAATGTATCTCAAATATTTCAGCATATTTGGTATTGACAAATTTGTAATGAGACTGAGCCTGCATGATCCTGCCAAGCTGGGGCAAAAATATATTGATGAACCTGAATTGTGGCTGGAAACAGAAGAGATGGTTCGACAGGTATTGAAAGAAAGCGGAACACCCTATGTTGAAGTACAGGATGAGGGAGCATTCTATGGCCCAAAAATTGACGTACAGATATGGAGTACCATCGGCAGAGAATTTACACTGGCCACCAACCAGGTTGATTTTGCCCAGGGCCGTAGGTTTAAACTGGAATTCACTAATAAAGACAATGCACCCGAAACTCCATTAATTATTCATCGTGCCCCTTTAGGTACTCATGAAAGGTTTATTGGATTTTTACTGGAACATTATGCAGGTAAATTTCCTTTGTGGCTAGCGCCTTTGCAGGTAAAGATCTTGCCGATCAGTGACAAGTTCATGGAATATGCAGAATCGGTGAAAAAACAATTACGCAGGGCTGGCATACGGGTGGAGATAGACGACAGGCAGGAAAAGATCGGGAAAAAAATACGTGATACTGAGTTAATGAAAGTACCCTACATGCTGGTATTGGGCGAAAAGGAGATGAATGATCATACATTGTCGGTACGTCGCCAGGGCAGGGGAGATATGGGCACACAGGATGTGGCGGCATTTATTGAACATATCGTGGATGAGATCGAAAACCGGAAATCAGGCGAATAGTCGCCAATATGTATATCTTTAACAACAAATCAATTATTCACTAAACAAGTTTTAATGGCATTACCACCAAGAGGGGGAGGAAGATTTAATCCCAGGTTTAACAGGCAGCCGGAGCCTGAACATCGTATCAACGAAAGAGTCCGGTCATTACAGGTTCGATTGGTAGGCGACAATGTTACCGTTGGCGTTTATCCTACACAGGAAGCACTGAAGATTGCACAGGAGCAGGAACTTGACCTGGTCGAAATTTCTCCAACAGCCGATCCTCCTGTTTGTAAAGTAATCGATTACAAGAAATTCCTCTACGAAAAAAAGAAGAAGGAAAAGGAAATGAAGGCCAATTCCAAGCAAAGCGAGGTGAAAGAAATCCGCTTTACACCGGGAACGGATGATCATGATTTTGACTTCAAAGCAAAACACGCCGAGAAATTCCTGAAAGATGGCAATAAAGTAAAAGCATATGTTCAGTTTAAAGGCCGTGCCATTATGTTTCAGGACAGGGGCCAGCTTTTGTTGCTCAAATTTGCCGAAAGATTAGCCGAGGCGGGTGTACTCGAAAGCATGCCCAAACTGGAAGGCAAGCGCATGTTCGCCATCTTTACGCCTAAAACAAGCAGCAAGAAAAAAGCAACTACTTAATATGACTTGTAGTTAGTAATTAATAATTAGTAATTAGTAATGTATAATTCCCTAATTACTAACTATTAATTACTAATTACTGATTTTCCTATTTCTTTCCTTGCAATACAGCCATATCTTCTTACTTTTGCAGCCCATTTTCCCGTAAGGCTCAACAAGTGTCCCGTCTGTTCGGGGCCGCCAGCAGGGTGTAATCTTTTATAGATTATTTTATATGCCAAAGGTAAAAACAAACTCAAGCGCCAAGAAGCGTTTCAAGGTGACCGGTACCGGAGAGATCACTTTCCAGAAAGCTTTTAAACGACACATCTTAACCAAGAAATCAAAAAAGCGTAAAAGAGCCCTGAACAAAAAAGGGATGGTAGGTGCGCCTAACAAAGATTTCGTGTTACGTTTATTACGCTTAAAAGGATAATTACAATCCTGGAAGTTATTCATCCCATTTCAAAATCAGTTAGTACCGCTAACTTCAAAACATTATAGCATGCCACGTTCAAAAAATGCAGTCGCATCCAGAGCCAGGAGAAAAAGAATCCTGAAACAAGCCAAAGGCTTTTATGGTAAACGTAAAAACGTATATACCGTTGCCAAAAATATTGTAGAAAAAGGAATGACTTACAGCTATGTTGGCCGTAAGTTGAAGAAGCGCGAATACCGTCAGTTATGGATCGCCCGTATCAATGCTGCTGTAAGGGCAGAAGGTATGACCTATAGCCAGTTTATCAATAAACTGTCTGTAAAGGGTATTGATCTGAACCGTAAAGTACTGGCAGACATCGCTATGAATGAGCCAGCCAGCTTTAAAGCATTGGTTGATTCAGTAAAATAGTTCCACCAAAATAATCAGTTAACCGGGAGCATCAGCATGCTCCCGGTTTTTTTTATTTTAAGAACTGAACAAACTGCTATTTTTGTGCATCTGAAAAAAACCTTTCTGCTCACAGTAAAATACCTTGCTCATACATGACCAATAGCTATACTTCGCTGGTTAAACAGACATTTCATTTCCCCCAGGAGGGTTTTGACCAGAATGATGAAGGTTACCTCGAATTCAATGGACTGGATCTGAAATCTCTGATAGATAAATATGGAACGCCCATGAAGCTTACCTATTTACCTAAAATCGGCATGCAGATTAACAAAGCGAAGAAGATGTTTGATACCGCTTTTAAAAAGCATAAGTATGAGGGCGAATATTTTTATTGCTATTGTACAAAGAGTTCGCATTTCGCTTTTATAGTGGAAGAAGCATTAAAGCACAATATTCATCTGGAAACTTCCTATGCTTACGATATTGAGATCATTAACCGTTTATACGAACGGAGAAAGATCAATAAAGAAACCTATATTATCTGTAACGGGTACAAGCAGAAGAATTATACATCACGCATAGCGAAACTGATCAATTCGGGTTTTAAGAATGTAATTCCTATCCTTGATAATAAAGAAGAATTACTCGCGTATAAAAAAAGTGTAAAACAACCTTTCCGGCTGGGCATACGGGTAGCTGCTGAGGAAGAACCTAATTTTCCTTTTTATACATCGCGTTTAGGCATCAGGGCAAAAGATATACTTGAATTTTATGTAGATGATATTGAAGGGTATGAAGAAAAATTCCAGCTTAAGATGCTGCATATTTTTTTAAACAAAGGGATTAAAGATGACATCTATTATTGGTCGGAATTAAATAAAATTATTAACCTGTATTGCCAGTTAAAAAAGATCTGTCCTGAATTGGATTCCATTAATATCGGCGGCGGGTTTCCCATTAAACACTCACTGGGATTTGAATACGATTACCAGTTTATGATTAACGAGATCGTAAGCAATATCAAGAAAGCCTGTAAAAAAGCAAAAGTACCCATGCCCAATATTTATACAGAGTTTGGAAGCTTTACAGTGGGAGAGAGTATGGCACATATTTACAGTGTATTGGGCCAGAAGATCCAAAACGACCGTGAGTGTTGGTATATGATCGATTCATCTTTTATTACAACGTTACCGGATACCTGGGGCATTGGTGAAAAATTTCTCATGCTTCCAATTAATAAATGGGAGAATGAATATCATCGCGTAGTGTTAGGAGGGATTACCTGCGACAGCCATGACTATTATGATTCGGAAGAACATATCAACGAAGTGTTTCTGCCAAAGTTGGCTTCTAATGATCCAGCAGATGAGTCTGTCAATAAAGAACCTTTGTTTGTAGGCTTCTTTCATACCGGTGCTTACCAGGATCAGATAAGTGGTTATGGAGGTATTAAACACTGTCTGATACCCTCTCCAAAACATGTAATTGTGGAACACGATAAGAATGGAAAGCTGGTTGATTGGCTATATGCGAAAGAGCAGACGGCTCAGAGTATGTTAAAAATTCTCGGTTATCTCAAATAAAAGAAAGTCCCGCATACCACTGCGGGATTTTTTTTTACATTTAATCAAACAATCATTGATGAAAAAAATAGCGGTGCTGGCAGCTTGCCTGTTTTGTCTGTACATGCCGGCAATATCACAGAATGCTGTGGACTCGGTAAAGTTAACCATCAATAAATTTTTCATGGCAATGAAAACAAGTGATGGTGTAGCATTGAAAGAATGTTTTACAGACAGCGCGATATTACAAACCCTCTCCAGGGACAGAACCGGTGCTATTATTGCAAAATATGAGATACTGACAGATTTTATAGCGGTGATCAGTTCTATGCCAAAGGATGCCGCAGATGAGCGTATCACCTATGATGTACTAAGAACAGATGGGGCGCTTGCGATGGCATGGACACCTTATAAATTTTACCTTAACGGTCAGTTTAGTCACTGCGGTGTAAACTCTTTCCAGCTTGTGCGTTCCAATGGAACCTGGAAAATACAGTACCTGATAGATACGAGACGAAAACAGGGTTGTGAATAAAGTTTGGGCAATGGTATTCGGATGTATTCACCGATCCATAAACTTATTCTTCTTTCAATTCCTCAATACAATTTTTCAGCTGAACAATATGTTTCCCATAAAGTTTCTTTAAATACCATTTTGTAAAGTAATAGACCCCCGCAACAAGAAACAGCGTGTAGATCATCATGAAAATAATCACCTGTGTAGGGGAACTAAGATAATGTTTGGCAAAATGTTCTGCTTCAGGGATAGGTTTGGGATCGCTATAACCTAATAAAAAAGAAAAGATGAAACAAATTGGTATCAGTGCCATCGTAAACTGAAAATACCGTTTTATAAATTCCTCAATGATATCTACAATGGTTTGTAGATTACTTTTTACCGGAAGGGGTGTGGTGCTTAGTTTTGAAATGCGGCGGAGAAGGTAAACAAGTAAAAAAATGAATGCCGCCGAGAAAATGGCAAAAACAGAAAAATAGATCCTAAAAGACCAATAGCTGCTGAATACACCCATCCATCCAAAACCAATAATCACCACTATTGCGCAAAATATTTCAATCCATAAACTTCTTTTTAGCTTATCTGTAATGGAAATAGTTTTTTTGGTTAGTAACAACGCAATATCCTGATCAGATAGCCCCGCATGATCAGTAGACAGCTTGTTTTTGAGTTGATATTTCAGTTCATCCAAATCCATATCCTTACATTTAAATGGTCGCCAATTGTTTTTGTGTTTCTTCTTTCAGTTTTGCTTTAATGCGGTTCATTTTTACCGCTACATTATTAGCAGTAATGCCCATCATGTCACCTATTTCAATATAGCTGTAGTCTTCGAGGTATAACATAACGATGGCTTTGTCAATCTTTGATAGTTCACCAATTGCTGCATAAAGGGCTTTTACCTGTTCTTCAATAGGATCATAATTATCATCTCTCTGGTCAGGAACCGTATCAGTGGAATAAATAGCCGGCTGCTTTTTTTCTTTTCTAAAAAAAGTAATCGCCGTATTCAGCGCAACACGATATAACCAGGTAGAAAATTTTGCATCACCCCTGAAACTGCCGTATGCCTTCCATGCCTGTAAAGTAATTTCCTGGAAAAGATCCTCTCTTTCCGAATGCCTGTCCATATACAGGTTACAAACCTTGTATACAATTTTCTGGTGCTGGTTAAGTAATGTTATAAATTCCTTTTCTGATGACATTCATCTAATTTAATACATTGCCGGAGTAACGCGGTATCCTTCTTTTCGCAATAAATTAATTACGCCATCTTTTCCGCCCAGGTGGCCGGCGCCTACTGCAATAAAAGTAGGTTTTTCTGCAACTGCTTTTTTGATTAGTGGTATCCAGTTCCGGTTCCTTTTAATAATCATTTCCATTTCAAAATCGTCGCTGGCGCCGGCATTTTTCATAAAGGAATAGAGAGAATCAATATCGCGAAGTTTATATACCGATACCATGTTTGCCATTATATTTTTTACACTGTCGAAATTAAGGGCTGTTTGCCTGAGTGAATTCATTTGTGAGTCCAGTGGTTCTTTGTCGATAGCATTTACCTGGTCATCTATCGTTTCCAGTCCGAAGATGGGCAAGTGATTCTGTGTTGCCAGTTCTGTGAAAAGGGATTCGGGTTGTACTTTGTCAGTACAGGAAATACTGTTCATGGCTAATAAACTAAGTGCTACAAAAGGTTTGAAATTATTGAAGGTTACCATGGGCATACCCACAATTGTTTGGAAACGGTTACTCACTTTCTGATAATCAGAGTCTGTCATCAAAGATTGCAGTGTCTTATCAGGCATCATCATTTTCATGGCCAATTGCATCTGCAGACCTGGATCATTCATTGCCAGTTCGCTGTAAAATTGTTTCGATGTAATAATTTTATCTTTCAGTATACCTGAAATAGTAAAATCCTGTTTACAGAGTATATGAAAGGTCCCGAAAATATAAGATGGCTGCTGTAAACCGTTTCCACGAATCTCCCATAACAGAGATGAGGGGGCAGTTTGTGCATGCGAAGAGGTTATTATGAAAAATGCAGAAATAACTATATAACAGGCTTTTTTCATCCTTTCATTTCTTGCATAAGTAGTCATTTGCACCAAAACATTACCGGCCGGCTAAAAATAATACGCAAAAAAGAAGCCCCGGGTAGAAACACGGGGCTATTAACCAAAACCAACTGCTTATGAAACAGGTTTACTATATTTTTAAAGCCATTATTGGATAGCTATTTTTTGTGGCGTAACGATTACTTCTTCTTTTTTAGGCAGGAATACTTTTAATACACCCTGCTCATATTTTGCCTGTATGCCTGCGTTATTGATCTTTTCATCCACGCTAAAACTGCGTTTAAAACTGCCATAGTTAAACTCCTTTCGGATAGTCTTATAGGCTTTGTTTTCTGATGCTTCTTTCTTTTCAAAACTGATGGTCAATAAGTTTTTTTCAACGTTCAGGTTAAAATCTTCTTTGTTTCTTCCCGGGGCGCTAACTTCTACATGATAACCTTCCTTGGTTTCATGAATATTGGTTGGCGGTACTATGGAATTGCCCTGTGTATCTTTTCCCCAGTTAGCTGGAAAATTGGTTAACAGTTCATCAAAGAAAATACCAAGATTGGCTGGATTGTTTTTTACATGTATCATTTTTTCGGGTTTATTTTTAAAAAAATACTTCAATGTGATCATTTCAAATAGTGGACCTTTTTAAAAAAGCAGAAAAAAGTGCAGTAAAATGGCAATTACACTATCAATAAGCGTCAATATGTCATTTTTATATTATAAAATAGCCATTATGGCCGTTATAAAACCACATTTTCAATGTTTCGACTTTTGACGTAATTTTGCATTTAATAAAATAACCAGATCTTATATGTATCCAGCAGAAATAGTTTTACCAATGAAGGCCGAATTAACGGATGGAGGTTTTGATGAGTTAGTTTCCGCCAAAGAAGTAGATGATACCTTACAAAAACAGGGTACAACTTTAGTAGTCATTAATTCTGTATGTGGCTGTGCAGCAGGCACATGCAGACCAGGTGTGTTAATGGCCGTGCAGAATGCCACAAAGAGGCCAGACAGGCTGACCACCAGTTTTGCAGGTTTTGATATTGAGGCAGTTAATCAGGTAAGAGCTCATTTATTACCTTACCCGCCTTCATCACCGGCCATTGCATTGTTTAAAGACGGGGAACTGGTAAGCATCGTGGAGCGTCACCAAATAGAGGGCCGTCCCGCCCAGGTTATTGCCCAACACCTTATTTCTGTTTTTGATGAATTTTGTAATTAGATTTTCACTTAGTTTTGTTCATAGATGGGTTAGTAAGTACAGGCTCCACTTATGTGGGGCCTTACTCTTTTTATAAACTACCCAAACAGCATAGTATCGTTATCATTAACATGCACAGAAAGAAGGTATTCAATATTTCTGAGTAACATTGCATCTTTGTATTTGTAAATATCAATTTAAGATCTCTTCATACATGTATCCAAATTTATACTACGCATTTAAAGATATTTTCGGGATTGATTTGCAGGGACTAAAACTGGTCAATTCCTTTGGTTTTTTTGTAGCACTTTCTTTTATTATTTCTGCCTGGGTATTAACCCTTGAACTCCGGAGAAAACAGCAGCAGGGTTTATTTGTGCATACCGAAGAAGTGATTACCATCGGTGCAAAAGCGAGCCTGCAGGAATTACTTCTGAATTTTCTTCTTGGATTTGTTTTTGGTTATAAAATTATAGGGGCTTTTACCATTGCTGATGCACTGAATGATCCACAAGCGTTTATTCTTTCCGGCAGAGGAAATCTGTTGATCGGCATTTTAGTGGGATTGATTTTTGCGGGATTAAAATTGTGGGAAAAAAATAAAGAAAAACTTGATAAGCCTGAAACCCGCACTGTGCGTATCTGGCCACAGGATAGAGTAGGTGATATTGTTATTTTTGCAGCTGTTTTTGGATTTCTCGGTGCGAAGATTTTTCACAATCTTGAAAACTGGAATGAATTTGTGAAAGATCCATGGGGATCGTTGATTTCTTTCAGCGGACTTACTTTTTATGGTGGATTGATCTGTGCAGGAATTGCTATTATTTATTACTCGAAAAGAAAAAAAATAAAAGTTATTCATCTCGCAGATGCTATGGCACCTACCATGATGCTTGCGTATGCACTTGGGCGAATCGGTTGCCAGGTTAGCGGGGATGGCGATTGGGGTATTATCAATAACAGACCCAAACCATTCAGCTGGTTGCCCGACTGGCTTTGGGCTTATCGTTTCCCCCACAATGTTATTGGTGAAGGTGTTCCTATGCGGGGATGTGTTGGCCAGTATTGCAATCAATTAGCCACGCCTGTTTATCCAACTTCTCTCTATGAAATCATCATTTGCTTAGCGCTGTTTTTTGTGCTATGGTCTCTTCGGAAGCGGATTAAAATCGCAGGTCAAATGGCCGGACTTTACCTCATTTTTAATGGTATTGAACGTTTTTTTATTGAACATATACGTGTGAATACAAAATATGAATTCCTTCCTTTCCAGCCAACACAGGCCGAAATCATTTCTATATTACTGGTTATAGGTGGTGTTATTATGATAACCCAGTCAAAAAAATGGTTCAATAACGACATCCCTATCAAGTAAGCAATTTATTTATTAGCGCAAGAAGCCAATCTACCAAAAAGGTAGGTTGGCTTTTTTATTTGACTAGTAATGAATTAAGCATATACTATAATTGATATTCATTTAAACTGTTAATTATTTTGCCATTTATCACGATTAATTACCGTTAGATTACAAAACTATGTACTATGCCTAACATAGTACATAGTTTTGACCTGTAATCAGTAACGAATAGTTCTGTATAAATAATTAATAAAGTGATAATCATGAAAAAAATTGTATCCATCCTCGCCGTTTTAGGAATTCTTTCTTTTTCCTCAGTGGGCCATGCACAAACAATTGCTGGCAAAGTAAGCGGAGTAATAATGGCTTCCCAAAAACCAGTTGAATCGGCTTCGATTGGCCTTCTCCGTACAAAAGATTCAGGAGTGGTGAAGCTTGCGGTGTCAGATAAGCAGGGACAGTTTGAAATTGACAATGTAAAACAGGGTAAATACCTCGTGGCAGTTCAATCTTTAGGACATGCCAAATATTATAGCGAAGCATTTGAAATTTTACCTGCTCAAACCAGCTACTCCTTAAAAAATATACAATTACAGGTTAACAGTAAGATCCTGGGTGCTGTAACCGTTACTTCAAATAAACCTCTGATTGAGCAAAAAATAGACCGTACGATTGTAAATGTGGAAGCCTCGGTTTCCAATACAGGTAGTAATGCATTGGAAGTGCTGGAGAAATCTCCTGGAATTTCTGTTGACAAAGATGGGAATATCAGTTTAAAAGGGAAGCAGGGAGTACAGGTTTTTATAGATGGCAGACCTACTTATTTATCAGGACAGGATCTTGCAAATATGCTAAGGAACCTACAAAGCAGTCAACTGGATCAATTGGAGATCATGACTAATCCCCCGGCAAAATATGATGCAGCCGGAAATTCAGGCATCATCAACATCAAAACCAAAAAGAACAAACAGGTAGGATATAATGGAAGTGTAACCGCAGGGTATGGTCAGGGTGTATATCCAAAAACAAATGAAAGTGTGAATATGAATTACCGGGCCGGCAAGGTGAACATTTTTGGTAATGCGAGCTATGCTTACCGTGAACGGTTCCAGACATTGAATATTCAGAGAAAATTTATTGATGGGGTTTCAAAAGTGATTACGTCAAATTTTGATCAGCTGAATAACCTTATAAATAATGATAAATCTTTCAATGGTAAAATCGGTCTTGATTATTTTATTACTAAAAAAACAACGCTGGGTATAGTAGTCAATGGAAGTAACAGTGATAATGTATTTACAAGTCGCGGGGCTATTAATATTGCAGATCCTAATTATGTATTGTTAAGCCAGACCCGTGCAGCCTCTGATAACTCACAGATATGGAAAAATTTCAGTACCAATCTTAATTTACGGCAGCTGCTGGATACAACCGGTTCAGAAATAACTGTTGACCTTGATTATATCAAATATAAGGCTACCTCCGGAACCTTAGTAACCAACGGTTATTTTAATGCCACCGGAGGTCCTTTAGCTGGGGCCAAACCAGATACATTAATGGGTAATCTGCCACAGGATATTGCTATTTACAGTTTGAAGGTTGATTACCTGAAGCCACTGAATAATGGTGCAAGGTTTGAAGCAGGATTTAAATCAAGTTATGTGAAGACCGATAACAATGCAGGATATGACAGCCTGAAAAATAATGCACTGGTCCATGACTTTGGCAGAAGTAATCATTTTGTTTATGATGAAAATATTAATGCTGCGTATGTTAATTACAGCAGACCGCTTAGCAAGAAAATAAGCGGACAGTTTGGTTTACGTATGGAACACACACATTCCAATGGTGACCAGATTACCACAGGTATAGTGTTTAAAAGAGATTATGTACAATTGTTTCCAACGGCTTATCTGCAATACCAGGCCAATGCCAAAAATGTATATGTCTTAAATTATGGTAAGAGGATCAGCAGGCCAGATTATGAAAGCCTTAATCCCTTTGTCACATTTCTTGACAGGTATACCTATCAACAGGGAAATCCCAATCTGCAACCGCAATTCAGTCATAATATTGAGTTAACCCATACCTATAATAATTTTTTAACCACCACTTTAAATTATACCAAAACAACAGATATCATCCAGGATGTACTGGAACAGAACACCAATAAAAATGAGAGCTATATCAAAAAATCCAATATTGCCAACCAGCGTCAATATGGATTTTCCATGAATGCGTTCTTCCCCATAACAAAATGGTGGACCAGTAATATCTATGTTAACGTGTACAATAATGAATTCAGTGGTATTATAAACGGGGATGCTGTTACGGTAGGTGCCACAACGGGGATGACAAATATTATGGAACAGTTCAAGTTCAAAAATGGATGGGGTGCGGAAGCCAGTGGATTTTACAGAACAGAAGGAGTAGAAGGTATTTTCCGGATAAAAGCGTTTGGTACCATTAATATGGGAGTGAGTAAACAAATGATGAAGAACAAAGGTTCCTTACGTTTAAGTGTGCGTGATGCATTCTTAACCCAGCGGATTAAAGGCGAAAGTAAATACAGTAATATCGATGCCAAATTCCAGCAGTTCGGCGAGTCGAGGGTTGTAAACCTGTCTTTTACTTACCGTTTCATGAAAGGAAAAGCAAATGCACCGCAAAGAAAAAGAGGTGGCGCCAGTGAAGAAGCAAGTCGTGTAAAATCTGGTGATAACAATTAACGGAAGAACCCATAAAGTCCGCCAAAATAAGGCGGACTTTTTTTGCACTAACCTTTTGACAATTCTATTTGAAACAAATCCTGCGACCGGGTTTGTTCATTTTTTTTCTCATGTGCATTATATCAACGGCCCTGATTTCTATCGGGGCTTCTTTATGTGTGAGAGACTAATTCAATAAAACAACCTGGTTGCAGCGCTTTGATATACTTTTTCATTGAGATGGTTTGACACTCTATTTTGCAGTACACGGGCTGCTTCGTTCCTTGCAGTGACGAGTGAGGCAGGTTTGTTGATAGGGTTTTGAGATTTAATTTTACGGGACACGGGCTACTTCGTTCCTCGCAGCGACGAGTGAGGCAGGTTTGTTGATAGGGTTTTGAGATTTAATTTTACGGGACACGGGCTGCTTCGTTCCTCGCAGCGACGAGGCAGGAACGAAATTCATTATGTGAATTCAATTGCTTATTTATCTTTGTGCAAAATTTATCATATGCCGTCATTTGATATAGCCAGTGAAGTGGACCTCCAGATACTGGACAATGCAGTTAATACTGTAAAGAAAGAGATCAGCACCCGTTTTGATTTTCGTGGTTCGCCGGTGAACATTGAGCTAAACAAAAAAGACTATACGATACTGCTGGAAGTGGAAAGTGATATGAAGATGAAACAGCTAATAGACGTGTTAATCAGCCGGTCAATGAAGCAGGGCATTGATTCCGGAGCTTTTGATTTCAGTAAGGATGCCTATCCGAGTGGGAAAGTGGTAAAAAAGGAAATTCCTGTTCGAAACGGGTTGAAACAGGATGATGCGAAAAAGATTGTAAAAATGATAAAGGATGGCGGTTTTAAAGTTCAGGTAGCTATTATGGACGATATTATACGGGTAACCGCCAAGAAAATTGATGATCTGCAGGAAGTTATCGCGAAATGCAGGGTAGACAATTTTGGTATCCCTTTACAGTTTGTGAACATGAAAAGCTAGATAATGCCTCTTTTTGTGCCTAAAATCGCTTCAAACGGCATATTTCATTTGGCAACTATGATTTCCTGCCTTAATTTTGCAGTCCTTTAAATAATCGTACGGCCAAATCCGTGCAACCTAAAATAACAATCATGAAACAAGGTATCCATCCCGAAAATTATCGTTTTGTAGTGTTCAAGGATATGAGCAATGGTCATACTTTCCTGAGTAAATCTACAACCAACACCAAAGAAACCGTTAAATGGGAAGATGGTAATGAGTATCCCCTGGTTAAACTGGAAATCTCAAATACATCACATCCTTTTTATACAGGTAAAAATATGCTTGTGGATACAGCAGGCCGTATCGACAAATTTAAAAAGCGTTACGCGAAAAAAGAGTCATAGTTTTCCCTATAATATTGAAAATCCCTGCGAACATCGCGGGGATTTTTTTTATATGCCTGTCCGTTACCTGATCAGAACTGTGCTGCGTCAGGAACCATCTCAAACATTAACTTTGCAAACTATAATTCAACATTATGAAACTGGATATACTTGCATTTGGTGTTCACCCGGATGATGTGGAACTTGGTTGTTCGGGTACCCTGATGGCTGCAATGGAAGAGGGAAAGAAAGTAGGAATTATTGACCTGACCAGGGGTGAGCTGGGAACAAGGGGTAATGCGGATATAAGAAAAATAGAAGCCGAAAAAGCCGCAGCCATCATGGGTGTGAGCATTCGTGAAAATCTGGGTATGGCAGATGGGTTTTTCCTGAATGATGAAACACATCAACGAAAAGTGATTGAAGTAATCAGGAAATACCAGCCGGATATTGTGTTAGCGAATGCTTTTGACGACCGCCATCCTGATCATGGCAGAAGTGCCAAACTGGTGGCTGATGCTGTGTTTCTTTCGGGACTAAGGAAAATTGAGACACTGGCAGACGCACAAATTCAGCCCATATGGAAACCGGCCTATGTATTTCATTATATACAGGATAGATTTATAGAGCCTTCATTCGTTTTTGATATTACTGCTCATATGGATAAAAAGATTGAAGCGGTATTGGCCTATTCAACACAATTCTTTAATCCTGAACTGGATGAACCCCAAACCTATATTTCATCACCACAGTTTCTGGAAACAGTTAAAGCAAGGGCGCTGATGCTGGGTAAAAGAATAGGTGTTGCATATGCAGAAGGATTTTGCTCAGAGAAAACCATTGGTATCAGGAGTTTTGACGGGTTTATTCAACAGATAACTTAGGGGTTAATTAGTAATTAATGATTAGAAATTGGCAAATAATTCATTCACTCAGCAGAAATAATATTTTATGTCAATTGTAAAAATAGGATTGGTGCAGATGAGCTGTACCGCTGTGAAAGAAGAGAATCTTTCAAAAGCCGTTGAGAAAATACGGGAAGCGGCTGCGAAAGGCGCCCAGGTTATTTGCCTGCAGGAATTATTTACTTCACTGTATTTCTGTGATACGGAGGATTATGATAATTTTAAACTGGCTGAATCCATACCGGGCCTGTCTACCGATACTTTAAGTAAAGTAGCTGCTGAATTAAATGTAGTGATCATTGCCTCTTTGTTTGAAAAAAGAACACAGGGTATTTATCATAACACAACTGCTGTGCTGGATGCAGATGGCAGTTATCTTGGCAAATACCGTAAAATGCATATTCCTGATGATCCTGCATTTTATGAAAAATTTTATTTTACCCCAGGTGATCTTGGCTATAAAATATTTAAAACAAAATTTGCCACATTCGGTGTATTAATCTGCTGGGATCAATGGTATCCTGAAGCAGCTCGTATTACTTCCCTGATGGGTGCAGAAATACTATTTTATCCTACAGCTATTGGCTGGGCAACCTCGCAGGATGAAGCTACCAATACCGAACAATTCAATGCCTGGCAAACGATCCAGCGTAGTCATGCCATAGCCAATGGTATTCATATTGTAGGGGTGAACAGGGTAGGATATGAGCAAAACGGTGCTATGAAATTTTGGGGCGGATCCTTTGTCAGCAACCCTTTTGGCAGTTTATTATATAAAGCTTCCCATGAGGAAGAAGAAGTGGCGGTTGTTGAAATAGACACGGCAAAAACAGATAGTTACAGAACACATTGGCCATTTCTGCGCGACAGAAGAATTGATTCGTATCAGCAGATAACGAAGCGATTTATTGATGAGGACTAAAATGATTATTGGTGATAGATCATGGAATTTTTTGTCTCAGTTACCTATCATCCATTTTTTTATTACTCCAGCCAATTCCTTTAGTATGATGCATGCTCTATGAACCATGAACTATCCACTATGACCCCTGAATCTTTATCTCCCAAACAGCTGGGCTATTATTTTCCTGCAGAGTTTGCGCCGCATGAAGCTACCTGGTTAAGCTGGCCGCATAAAGAAGCCAGCTGGCCAGGAAAGATCAATAGTATTTACCCGAATTACAGTTTGTTTGTAAAATATCTTGCTGAAAGTGAACTTGTGCGGATCAATGTTATGGATGATGCAATGAAAACCGCGGCTACTGTGCATTTACAAAAAGCTGGCGTGAACATGGAACGTGTGGAATTTTTTATGCATCCCACCAATGATGCCTGGTGCCGAGATCATGGCCCTGCTTTTTTAATCAATCCGGTTAGCGAGCAAAAAAAAGTGATTGTTGACTGGAATTATAATGCCTGGGGTAATAAATATCCGCCCTATGAACTGGATGATGTAATACCCACTTTAATAGGTAATCATTTTAATATCCCCGTATATCATCCGGGTATTGTAATGGAAGGAGGTTCTGTAGAATTCAATGGTAGAGGGAGTTTGCTTACGTCAACTGCCTGTCTGCTTAATCAAAACAGAAACCCGCATCTTAACCAGCGTCAGATTGAAACATATTTATACGACTATTATGGAGTTGAACAGGTGTTATGGGTAGAGGAAGGGATAATAGGAGATGATACCGACGGTCATATTGATGATACCGTTCGTTTTGTAAATGAAGATACCGTCGTAACGGTAATTGAAGAGAACAGGCAAGATGAGAATTACGAATTACTGCAAAAAAATTTGCAGCAATTAAAGCAGATGAGATTGATAAACGGAAAGCAACTCAATATTATTGAATTACCGATGCCTGATGAGATTGTATATGAAGATCAAAGGTTGCCGGCATCTTATGCTAATTTTTATATTAGTAACCGGCATATAATTGTACCTACTTACAGGAATAGTAAAGATGATAAAGCAATGAGTATACTTGCCGTCTGTTTCCCGGAAAGGGAAGTGGTTGGCATCGATTCTACCGATATTATCTGGGGGCTCGGAAGCTTTCATTGCCTGAGCCAGCAAGAACCACTGGTATAACATAACAGTGGCCTTACTAACTACTATTGGGGGAGAATTAATTATAAGCTAACTGTCATTGTATTTCCTACGATAGCGATATTATATTTTTGTAAGGCACTCGAAGCCGGTCCCACGGTTACTGCGCCTGCAGTTGTAAAAGTAGATCCATGGTTGGGGCAAACAAAGTTATTACCTGCCTGGTTAAAATTAATAGCGGTACCCTGGTGCGTGCAAGCTACCTGTACGGCAGTAAATGACGCTGGTGCATTGCCTGCTGCCAATCTTACTACAATCACCCCGCTTTGAACGAGTGAGGAACCCACTGTTGTAAGACTATTGCTGAGGTCGATCGTAAAATTGGCAGGCCCTCCACCAGTCGGTGTTCCGCCGGTAGGCGTAGAAGAAGGAGAGCTGCCGCTTTTGCTACAACTACCCATACAAACCGCACAGGCTACCAGTACCGGACCTGTAAGACTTCCTAAAAATGCTCTTCTTTCCATGATAGAGTTGTATTAAGGTTTAGAAATAAGCTGTTCCTGCCAGCATGTATTGCCTTAACTGGCTTTCGTTACAAATACGAAAGCAATTTAGAAAAGGTTGCCTGCCTCTTGGGTAAGAGTGAGTAAAAGTAGGTTTTGCAGCCCAGGTGAATCCATTTAACTTTTTATGCCCAATGGTGAATTCGATCCTGTATCATGCAGGAGGGATACGATTTGCGCATCGCCTATTCACTATTGCCCTCTCATTACTCACCCTTTCCTACGGATGCCTGTCTTGGAATAATAAAGGCAACGAGTTCCTCTAACTGAATTCCGGCACGTTCACAGGCATCATTTATATCATCACGGGATACATTTGCGGCAAATGATTTTTCTTTCAGTCTTTTTTTTACGCCTTTCACATCCATCTCTTCATATCCCCCCGGACGCATAAGGGAATAGGCATGAATAAGACCGGATAATTCATCAAATGCATACAGCATTTTATCCATCATGGTTTCAGGTTCCACGCCAAAATGAAGATGACCATGTGAAGCGATGGCACGGATAATTTCGGGATCTATATTTCTTTGCTCCAGTTCTTCAATGATTTTTTTGCAATGAAGTTCCGGCCACTGATCCCAATCGGCATCATGTAACAGACCGGCCATTTCCCATTTCCAGGCACCCTTTTCATCAAGCTGTTCTTTTTCAGTGGCCCAGCATTTCATGAGGTGACCCACCTGCTGCATGTGCAGTTTCAGTTTGGGATTGAGTACCCAGCTATTAAACAGTTCTGCTGCCTGTGTATGTGATAATACATTACCCGTATTTTCCGGGTTACCGAATTGGGTTCTTCCAAGTTGCAAAGACATAAGTTTCCAGGTTTATTTCAAAGATAGGCGCCCGTTTTTGAAATGGGATAGGTTGATAGAATATCTTTAGTCAATAAACCTGCTTACTGTTAAATTAATACCCATGAGTGAGTCTGAAAAAATTACCGGAAAAGTCTTTACCTCTTACCAGGTATTTGTAATAGCGGTAATATCCTTATTACAATTTACCGTGATACTGGATTTTATGGTTCTTTCACCACTGGGCGCGATCTTGATAGATACGCTTCATATTACCCCTTCACAATTTGGGTTGGTCGTATCTGCCTATGCTTTTAGTGCCGGCGCTGCGGGACTACTTACGGCAGGCTTTGCCGATAAATTTGACAGAAAAAAAATGCTGCTTTTCTTTTATACAGGTTTTATTATAGGTACCCTTTTATGCGCTATCGCGCCTACTTATCAATTATTGCTGTATGCGAGAATCATTACCGGTATTTTTGGTGGAGTAATCGGTTCCATCAGCCTTGCCATCATAACTGATCTCTTTAAAATGGAAGTAAGAGGAAGGGTAATGGGGTTTGTACAAATGTCTTTTGCGGCAAGTCAGGTGTTAGGGTTGCCTATCGGACTTCTTCTGGCCAATCATTTCGGCTGGCATGCCCCTTTCTGGATGATTGCAGGTGCGGGAACTATTCTTGGTATAGTTATTATGCTGAAACTGAAACCCGTAGACCAGCATCTTCATTTAAAAGTAGAACATAACGCGTTTCAGCATTTATTAAAAACATTGACTAGACCTGATTATGCAAAAGCGTTTATTGCCACTACTTTGCTGGCAACCGGTGGGTTTATGCTTATGCCATTTGGAAGCGCATACAGCATTAATAACCTCGGCATTACTCTGGCACAATTACCGATTGTATACCTGATTACAGGTTTTGCTTCAATAGTATTCGGACCAGTGACCGGTAAATTAAGTGATAAGATAGGCAAGTTTAATATTTTTTGTGTAGGCACTGTAATCAGTATATCGATGGTGGCTATTTATACGCATTTAGGCATTACCCCTTTATGGGAACTGATTTTACTGAACGTTATATTGTTTATAGGTATCTCATCCCGTATGATCGCTTCTTCTGCATTGCTGACGGCTGTACCGGATGCAAAAGACCGCGGAGCTTTTATGAGTATTAATTCTGCTACCCAGCAGATTTCGGGCGGGGTCGCATCCCTTATTGCCGGAATGATCGTATTACAAACAAACAGTGGTAGACTGGAACGGTATGATATATTGGGCTATGTAGTAATTACGTCGATGCTTGTTGCTGTAGTAATGCTGTATTTTCTGAACAAACGTGTACAACACAAAATGCATACACAAGAAAATGTGTGACCCTCTGTAATTTTTAACTGATATAAACCTTACTATGAAAAGCTATTTTATTTTACTTTTTTTGATGCTGGCAGCTATCATTATGGATGCTTGTAGCCCGAAACCCTATGCAACAACCAATAAAGTATACCGCTCACAATCTAAAGAATTGACCAAACAAATACTGGCACAACCGGGAGATCCCATTAATGACACTATTAAAATGCCGGCTTACTGGGTGGGTACCACTAATTTCAACCTGCGTAAACCCAGTTTCGTAATTATTCATCATACGGCACAGAATAGTTGTCCGCAAACACTGGAAACCTTTACCACACCTAGGTCTGCCGTGAGTGCGCATTATGTAATCTGTAAGGATGGAACCGTACACCATATGCTTAGCGATTATCTACGGGCTGCTCATGCCGGGGTAAGCCGCTGGGGAAACCTGATAGACATCAATTCTGCATCCATAGGCATTGAACTGGATAATACCGGCTTCGAAGCATTTGGTACACCACAGATCAACAGCCTGCTCAGTTTACTGGCGAGATTGAAAAAAGACTATAATATATCTACAGCCAATTTTATTGGTCATGGTGATATTGCCCCTACGCGAAAAAATGATCCCAATTACCGTTTCCCCTGGAAAGTCCTTGCTGATAAAGGATTTGGATTATGGTTTGATGAAAAAAGAGATTCTGTACCCGTTGATTTTAATCACCTGCAGGCCCTTCGCATTATTGGATACGATGTAAAAGATACCACTGCTGCCATCCGTTCTTTTAAACGTCATTTTTTGCAGGATACCACCAAACGGATCAATGAGCTAGATAGGAGCGTACTGTATAATTTACAAAAAAAATATTACTAAATAATTCATAACGGATAAAAAGAATGGCCCATAATTAGCGTGCAGAAACCTGTTTTGCATAATCTTTTACAGATGTTAATACGATAGGACATGCTTTCAGTGCTTGCTTCATGTCTATAATTGTTTCTTCTGTTAAGGATAGCATAAGTGCAGCAAAAGATTGACTCAAAGAATCATTTGCGCCATTTTTTTGGGCATGCAAAGCTTCTACAGGTACAACTTCAAGTGTAAAGCTGGTACCGGTTTGTTGCTCAAAAATGTTAACTACGTCCAATGCACTTAAGGAATCAGGCCCGCCTAATTCTAAAACCGAATTCATAACTGCAGGATTATCCAAACAGGCAACGGCAAAAGCCGCTACATCGCGGAGGCTGATCCAGGATAATTTATTTTTTCCTTCCCCATAAATCCTCGCTTTTGCATTGGAATAATCAAAACCAAGCGCAGGGCTTAACCATACTTCCATAAAAATGCTGGGTTGAAGGATAGTATACTTCATTTTATTTGCGATGAGTTGTTTTTCAACAGCACGTTTGGCAGTTTGCAATGGAAATTCCTCTGACATAGGAGGGAAAGAAATAAATATGAATTGGGTTACACCCGCTTTTTCTGCAGCAGCAACCACATTGAGCTGTCCGCTATTATCAACCGTTTCAATAGAATCTCCATTCTGGCGAGATAATGTGGAAGAGGCTGATGAAATAACCGCGGATACATTTGTAAAAGCCTTCTGTAAAGAAGCGGTATCTTTTATGTCACCGGTTACCGTATCAACACCCATCTGCTGAAGAATCTGAACTTTTTCGGCATCAGAAGAAATACGCACCAATGCTTTTACTTTTCTTTTGGCAGCTACGAGTTGCCGGCAGATTTCCATTCCCAGAAAGCCGGTAGCACCTATCACCAGGATACAAGAACTTTTATCGTTTTCCATAGTATTTGATTTATTGTGAATGATGATGTATAGAATTCTTCTTTACCATTATTTCAGGATTAGTATGTACCGATAAGGCCCCTATCTATTTATATTTTAAAGAATATTTTCTTTTTATACAACCAATAGCAAATACTCCATTCAAGAATAAAAATGCAGAGCGAGGAAATAATAAGACTCAGCATTTGGGGAGTATGTATGAAAGCCAACAAACTATTAACGATCGTGCTGATATACTTATTGAACCAGCGTGAACCTACGATTTCGAAAAATAAATAAATAAATAGAGAATTCATACCAATGATCGAAAAAAATGACAGGTATTTTCTATGAATCTGAATATCAATCCACCAGTAACAGAGCGCCAAGGCAAGTAAACACCAGCCTAAGGAAGCCAGTGTAAAAGAGCTGGTTGCGATACGTTTAATGATAGGGGTAATGCCTGCCCCATCTAATCCATACCCGATCAATAGGCATATAATGCCGCCTAGTAATAATACTTTTATATTCGTTTTGTGCTGTAATAAGAGTTTGCCTGTCATGGCACCCGCAATGGTATGTACAGCAGTGGGCAGGCAATTGATGGCCACCCATCCACCCTTATTGATTTTGTTCATCAACAAGGTATCTACATAATTCCCAAAGTTGTGCTGATCGGTAAAGGGTTGATCAAATCCGGGAACATGGGTAAACCTGTATAGTATTTCAGTAAGTATTAATAAAGCCACACACATTAAGACCTGGTAGCTGAAGCGCCAATTGAAAATAAGAAATGCCAGAAGGGTAGTAAAAGACAACTGTGTAAGTACATCCCATAACGCAAATGATAACCCACCGGGATGAACTGCATAATCAAGTACGCCCCAAAAGAATAGCCAGCCACAACGCTTACTTATTTTTACAAATGACTCATTCCATGAAACGCCCTGTTCCTTTTGTTTATGCAATGAATAGGCCATAGAAATGCCGGCCATATACATAAAACCAGGCTGAATCAAATCCCAGAAACGAAGACCGTTCCATGGATGATGAAAAAACTGAAGAAAGAATCCGTGTAGAAAATTCCCTTCGGTTACTGTAAAGAGATGCTCATATAGTCCTGTACTTTCCAGGGCCAATAAAACCATAATCAGGCCCCGCAAAAAATCAAGTGACTGGAGTCTTTTCAATCAATTTGTATTAGAAGTTAGCGTCAGTTAACAGTTCCCTTTACAACAAACCGTTCCATTCAATGATAAGAATCTATGCTTCCAATATTTTTCTTGCATAGTCCAGGCATTTTCTGGTTTCCTTAACTGCATCAGAGCCGGCAGGAATATCGTATTCCAATTCAATAGTTGCTGGAATTTTATATTTTTTGTCTTTTAAAAGAGTAAGAATTTCTTTGAGAGGTGTGTCTCCCTGGCCCCAAACTACATTAATCCCTCCATTTTGTTTTGACTTACGGTCTTTTATGTGCAGGCTGGTAATGCGGTCGTGTTTAGCTTCTATTAAGGCCAATAAAGTCTCTTTGGTATTATTATTCCCTGCAGCTATGTAGTGGCCGCAGTCGAGGTTCATAGAATTATAAGGAGATTGTGCTAATGCTGTATCCCACGCCGAATCTGTAGCCTGTAAATGTGCGTGGTATCCAATATAGATTTTATGTTTTGCACCCAAATCGCCCAGGCGTTTAGATTGTGCAGGATCGGTAGGTAGTTCAAGAGTAACCGACCTGGCTCCCAGCGCTTTGGCTGCTTTCAAAGCATATTCCACTTCTGCATCTGTGTTGTTGGCATTTAAGGCATTTGGTTTGAATGCATAAATGTTAACACCTGCTTTGTGATACATTTTACGTATCTCTTCAAACTTCTCCATGGAAACAGTTGCCCGCCAGTCAGCTACCTGTTTTTGATAGGCCGTCATCTGTGATTTTTGTTCATCCGTTAGTTTCATAGGCTGGCCGGGAACCCTTGGGGGCATTTTAATTGTATTAGCCGGTTTTCCTGCATACTCTTCTATGCTGTCGCCCATAAATTCAATAGCACTGATATTTGAATCAATACAATACTGGAGTAATTGTTCTGCATTACCCGGCATACTTCGGAAAGAATAGGTAATGGCCCCGATTTGTACACCCTTAATTTTAGAATCAGGCTGCAAGACTAACAGGTGTAAAGGTCGCATAGCCCATGCAGAACGACCGGCGCAGACAACGGCAAGGGATGCCAATGCGCTTTTATACAAAAAACTACGACGTGAATTGCTTTGGGGAAGGGTATTTTTTAATGGCATAACAGGAAGTTTGATTGAAAAATTAATCAGTAAGTTACATTACTAAATTAATCACTGCGCATAAAAAATCAGTTATTTATTTTTTATGTATTTCTGCAAGAAAGTTACGGTTGTTTACGTAACGTATTTTTTAAAGAGTGATCTTAATTACCAAATACTATAAATTTTTAAATAGATTTATTTATTGATGAAACTAACCAGAAACATTTCGATTGTCTTGTTGTATTTATCGTCCATTATAGGTATAATCCGCGGATATCGCATGACCCTGTACCCGGAGGGGGAAAAAATATTATTTCCTTATCCGCAGGGAATAATTCATAGTTCTGTTTTTACCAACTATACCATCATGGGGTGGATAGTATTTTTTTTAGT
>JBBRHM010000025.1:0-32032 GCA_038222655.1 Chitinophagales bacterium
GAAGGGATTTGGATGATTGATGAGATTAACAAAACCACATTTGTTAATGAAAAACTATGTGAAATATTTGGATATTCAAAAGATGAAATGCTGGGGAAAGAAATTTATTATTTCATGGATGAGGAAGGCAAACAAATTGCAGCAAAATTGATACAGGATAAGCGAAGGGGAGAGAAAGGCCGCAACGATTTTAAATATATTTCAAAAAGTGGAAAAGAAATCTGGACCAGTATTTCAACTAATCCCATTACTGATGATAAAGGAAATTATAAAGGAGCACTTGCCATGGTTGCCGATATTACAGAGAAAGTTTTGTTAGACGCGAAGCTACTCGAGGATGAAAAAAAATATCGTTCACTCGCTCACCAATTGGAGATGAAAAATAAGGATTTGCGGCAGTTTACTTATATAGTTTCACATAATCTAAGAGCACCGATAGCAAAGATACAGGGCCTGGTATTTTTGATTAATCACGATGCTGAGAGTAAAGCAATGTTACCACAGTTACTACAAATGATAAGTAGTGAAGTGGAGCAACTTGATAATGTTGTAAAAGACATAAATGGCATTCTTTCTGTGCAGGATTCGGGAGATAAAAAATTGGAACATGTTTTATTTGATTTAAAGCTAAAACTTATTGAAAATGTACTTGAGAATCAGATCGTGGAGAGTAATGCTGTTATTACTGCGGATTTTCATGAAGTTGAGGGCCTGATAACTGTAAAAAGTTTTTTGTACAGTATTATGTATAACCTCCTGTCAAATGCCATCAAATACCGCTCCCCAGAAAGGCAGCTGCTAATTCAGTTGAAGACAACGCGGAAGGACGATATGATAGTTTTTTTTGTAAAAGACAATGGCAGGGGAATAAACATGGAAAAAAACGGTCATAAAATATTCGGCCTGTATAAGCGGTTTCATGGAGGCCAGATTGCAGGACGAGGAATAGGCCTGAATCTTGTGAAAGCGCACGCCGAATCTTTAGGTGGAAGGGTTGAAGTAACTAGTATAGAGCATACAGGTACCGAGTTTGTAATTTATTTACCCATAAATCATTACAATGAAAACAATTAAGCATGCTTTTCTGGTAGATGATGATGCGGTAATCAACATGATCAATACAAGGGTAATTAAGATAGGGAGGCTGGCCAGAAAAGTCAGTACTGCAACAGATGCCAATGAAGCACTTGCACAACTGGAAGCTTTATGGTTATCCAGCCCGGAGGAATTTCCAGAGATCATTTTCCTGGATATTAATATGCCTGATATGGATGGATGGGAATTTTTATGTGAGTTTAATAATTTTCCTGTTGACGCGTTGGCAAAATGTAAAGTTGTTATGTTAACTTCTTCTATAGACCTATTTGATATTAAGAAAGCGAGGTCGTATAATATAGTCCAGGATTATATAATTAAACCGTTGCAATTAAGGATGCTTGATACATTAGGTTCTCGTAAACACGCACCTTTTAGTATCAGCCAACAGCAAGTAAAAGAAGTTTGATTACTGATAAATTGGTTTAGCCATGATTTTGCAAATACTTTTATTGGAAGTATTTGCTTGGTCGTTAAACTTATTCAGTATGTTTATTCGATCGGCTAGAATTCGGATTACTTCTACTATATTATTTTGAACGCAGTAAAATATAAGATATGATTTTACTTTTGATGCACGATATCCATCTCGAACATGTTCCTTGGATTTCCAGCATTAATATTCTTACAGATGAAATGTATTTCGTCGAATATTAAATTATAATACAGATTGGCTTGATCAACAAACCATTTTTCTAAAAAACCAATAATTGGGTTACACTAAAAAATATTTTAAAAGTAGAGGTTAATGCAATTTAGGGTACGTTTTGAGGTACGTAACATGTGAATAAGTAAGTAAAAATCCACAGCCCAAAAAAAACAATATTTATTTCTCCGCAGGGTGTCCCACCAAAAATAAAAACAGTTCCCCGCAGATGTCTCCCAGAGGGGACTCTGCGGTTTAGAACTACAGGGCATCATTGCAAACAAGTCTTCTTTAGAACGGCCATGATGAAGTTAAATCAAGATTCTGTAATTCCATATAAATGAACGGGTTAACTGATAGTGATTTGCAATCCTAACCCGCGGAGTCCTCTATCGAGAGACGTCCGCGGAGAACGCTATTTTTTTGTTGCTTAAAAGACACCCTGCGGAGAATTAAACTATTTCAACCCTTTATGTTGATTCAAATACCAAACCTAAAAGCCTGGATGTAAGATTAAATTCCCCTTCTACAGTAAAGGGTTCCAGGAAACAAAAAACCACCCAAAAAAGGTGGTTGTGTGCCCAGAACAGGAATCGAACCTGCACTACCTTGCGATAACCAGATTTTGAGTCTAGCGCGTCTACCAATTCCGCCATCTGGGCGAGAAGGTTTGGAGTTTGGGGTTTGGAGTTTTAGGTTTTAAGCAGCCCCAAACCTCAAACTCCAAACCCCAAACTTTACCGGGTTGCAATATTACAGTATCAGTTCAAGCCCGCCAAAATCCTGTCGAGGTATTTTTTTCGGTAATAATACTCTTTTACCTGCAACAGTTCTTTTTCGGAAGTAATACCTTCCTGATAATTTGTAATAATCGTTTCCACCGGTTCATATATTTCTTTTTGAAAATTTGCAATGGTAGCTGTAAGCCTGTCAGCGTCTTCCTGTTCCGATACATCAAGTGCCTGTTCATTCAGCTCAAGCACTTCCATCAGAAAGTCGGGTGAAAGGGCGTATTTTTCTTCTTCCTCCAATAATCCTTTTAATTGCAGCACATACTTGATGGTATCATCAGCATGTCCAAAAATTTTATAGGCCATATTTATAAGTGATGATTTCTCCAGCATCTCTGCCTGCTCTTCTTCAGGTGCCTGGCTATAAAAATCCGGATGATACTTACGGCTCAATTCATAAAATTTTTCTTTCACTACCGATTGATCGGGCTGAAGCGTGATGGGCAGGTTGTATAGTTCGAAATAGTTCATGGTTAGGCAGTGGTGAGTGGTGAATTGTGAGTGAATGGTCAATAGGCAATTGTGAGGCGTGTATTGTTCGTGATGAATTATGAATATCGGTAAAATTTCCACGTTAACTACTCACCCCTGCCTACTCGCCATTCACCCCCCTCACGATCTTCCCTTATCTTGCAGACAAAAGTAGGGCAATGCTTGTGATCGGACTTATTAGAGAGGGAAAAGTTCCTGCAGATAACAGGGTGGCGCTGGTACCGGCGCAATGTAAATGGCTTGTGCAAAATTTTCCGGATATCAGCATTGTGGTACAACCCTCATCCAGCCGTTGTTTCAGCGATAAAGAATATGAGCAGGCAGGTATGGAAGTTGCGGAGGACCTTACCGAATGTACCCTGCTGCTGGGTATTAAAGAAGTACCTGTTAGCGAATTAATAGCAGGTAAAAAATATATGTTCTTCTCCCATACACGCAAAAAACAACCGCATAACCGGCAGTTGATGCATGCCATGATGGACAGAAAAATTACCTTGCTGGATTATGAATGCCTGGAACATAGCGATGGGCAACGCATTATTGGTTTTGGTTTTTTTGCCGGTATTGTAGGTGCACATAATGGTATGATGGCTTATGGCAACCGAACAGGCGCTTACCATTTGGGAAGAGTAGCAGAAGTAAAAGATTATCGTGAATTGATTCATACCTATTTCGGACTCAAATTACCCAACCTTACCATTGCAGTTACCGGCAGCGGTCGTGTAGCGCATGGCATACTGGAGATCATGAATCTGATGGATGTGCATGAAGTGGAACCTGAAGAGTATTTGAGCAGACATTTTAGTTATCCTGTGTATGTTCATTTAAAGGGCAGTGATCTGTATCGTCATACACAAACAGGGAATTACAGCAGGGATGATTTTCATGCGCATCCTGATCAATACCATTGCGTATTTGAAAATTTCTGTGCACATACTGATGTTTTAATGAATGGTATTTATTGGGATGAATCCATTCCGCGTTTGTTTAGTATGGACAGGTTACAGCGAAGTGATTTCCGCATTCAGACCCTTGCATATATTACAGATGATAAAAACGGCAGTATACCTTGTAACATGGGTGACGCCACTATTGAAGCGCCCGTATACGGAATTGATAAAATGACGGGGACAAAAACGGAGCCCTATCTAGTAACCAGTGTTGATGTAATGGCGGTTGGCAATTTACCCAATGAATTACCTAGGGATGCAAGCCGGTATTTTGGAGAACAGCTGATTAAATATGTGTTAGATGATATCAGAAAGGGTGGGAGCGAGGCAATTGAAAGGGCTACGATTCTACGCGAAGGAAAGTTGACAGATGGGTTTAGTTATTTAACTGATTATGCCCAGCATTGAATGCATTGAAAAAAAAGCATTCATACTTATCTTCCTGATTTTTATAAAATGGTTTGCCACAGATGCACAGATTAAATCTGTGCATCTGTGGCAGCATACTATTACAGTTTCAAATAGTAGTCATTTAACAATTCCGTAAATGCTTCTGTGTAGTGATCTTCTTCGCGGATAATAAGTATCGATTTTTTTATGGGCCCTTCTCTTGCTGTAAATAAAAGCATCGCCCGGAAATAAGCATGTACTGCCGTTTGTTGTACCGCTATTTCTTTTTCCGGAAAGAAGCTGTATTCAGCCGCCATTTTTATAAAGGCATCTTTGCGATGGTAAGGTAGTAGCACAGCAAATTTTCCCTCAGGCAACAGATAGTTCTTAATGACAGTCAGAAATTCTTCAAATCCCAATGCAGCGCTGTGTAGCGCAAGATTTCTTTTTGCATCCGCACTCTTCAGGTCATCTTCAAAAAATGGCGGGTTAGAAATAATGAGTTGATATTTTTTTCCGAAGTGTATTTTTCTTACATCACCCTGTATTACCTGTAGTCTTTCTTTCCACGGTGATAATTCAAAATTATCGCGCGCCTGCTCTGCCGCTGCTTCGTCTAATTCAACCGCATCTATGATTGCAGGAGATTGCTGCGCTACCATAAGACTCAATAAACCTGTACCGGTACCAACATCCAATATACTGTCAATATTTGTATAATCACCCACCTGTTGTGCTATCCATGCACCAAACAAACACGCATCAGTACACACTTTCATGGCACAGTTATCCTGGTGAATGATGAATTGTTTGAATTGAAAATAAGTGTTAGACATGGGAGGAATTTCGGGAGTAGAGAAAATAAAACGTAAAGTCAAAAGTTAAAACTTAAAAATCCAGTATCCAGTATCCAGTATCCAGTATCCAGTATCCAGTATCCAGTATCCAGTATCCAGTATCCAGTATCAAGTATCTTTTAGTTCATCCAGTAAATTCTGCAGGTCGAGATGTTCGGTTATCATTTGTAAGTTCCCTTCTGCATCAAGCGGCCATTGGTCTTTGGGCTTGTCCCAGTACAATTCAACACCGTTCTTATCGGGGTCCTCAACATACAATGCTTCCGATACACCATGATCAGAAGCACCTGTTAAAGGGTAGCTGGCATCCATTAGCCTTTGTAAAATAGCCGCAAGGTCTTTACGGGTTGGGTATAGAATAGCTGTATGAAATAATCCTGTTGCATTAGGTGGCGCGGGCTTTCCGTCTTTACTGTACCATGTATTGAGACCAATATGGTGATGATAGCCTCCGGCTGAAATAAAAGCTGCCTGTGTGCCATACTTCTGCATCAGTTCAAAACCCAGCAGGCCGCGATAAAAGGATAGAGCCCTGTCGAGATCCGCTACTTTTAAATGAACATGCCCGATATGTGTTTGGGTAGGAATTTTGTAACTCATGGAATTGGTTTGACATACAAAAGTACGTAGGTATTGCCGGTGGTCGGCATTTGTGATGGTATGAGAAATGGCAGATGGTTTTGAAGAATGTTAATCCTACATCAGTTGATTATTAAGGACAATGGCCTAAAGGCCCACATAAAATAATAAACAAACTTAGTTCCACGCCCTGAAGGGCGCGGCAAATGATTGTCAGATAACATTGCAATGAAAAGCGCTTAAGACCGCATAAAATAATAGAGACTTAATTCCACACCCTGAAGGGCGCGGCAAATGATTGTCCGATAACATTGCAATGAAAAGTGCTTAAGCCCGCATAAAATAATAGAGACTTAGTTCCACAGCCTGAAGGGTGTGGTAAATGATTGTGGGATAACATTGCAATGAAAAGCGCTTAAGCCCGCATAAAATAATTGAGACTTAATCCCACACCCTGAAGTGCGCGGCAAATGAATACTGACCATTCCCTAAAAAAATACGGTTACTTTTTTAGTAACCGTATTTTTTACAATGATATTTTTTTGGCATCCTTTAACGGGACAGGGGATGAGCCATCGTTTATTCCATCGTTAAACCCGCCATCAGGTATTCGCTATTCAGCCTGGCAATATTACTAAGTGAAATTTCTTTGGGACAGGTAGCTTCGCATGCACCGGTATTGGTACAGGCGCCGAAACCTTCTTTATCCATCTGCGCCAGCATACTTATCACACGGCTCTTGCGTTCGGGGTTGCCCTGTGGCAATAATGCGAGATGAGAAACTTTAGCGCCAACGAATAGCATGGCGCTGCTGTTTTTACAAGCTGCCACACAGGCGCCGCAACCAATACACATGGCTGCCGCAAAAGATGCATCGGCATTATCTTTTGGAACCGGTAATGAATTTCCATCCACTGCATTTCCAGTATTCACACTGATATAGCCGCCCGCCTGGATGATGCGGTCAAACGCTGACCGGTCAACCATTAAATCTTTTATAACGGGGAATGCATTGGCCCTCCAGGGTTCCACCACAATGGTATCGCCATCTTTAAATGCACGCATATGCAGCTGGCAGGTAGTATTGGCCTGCCATGGGCCATGTGGTTTACCATTTATATACATGGAGCAGGAGCCACAAATGCCTTCGCGGCAGTCATGGTCAAATGTAATCGGATCATCCCCGTCCTTAATCAGCTGTTCATTCAGCACATCGAACATTTCAAGAAAACTCATTTCGGAAGAAATGTTCTCTACGCGGTACAACTTAAATGCACCCTTCGAAGCGGTATTTTTTTGTCTCCAGACTTTTAAATTCAGGTTCATTGTATAGTGCTCCATAGAAAAATTTGAAAATTTGAAAATTTGAAAATTTGAAAATGCAAAACCTTTTATCGTTTTAATGTAGCAATAATCCTTGACAGGATTTTTATGATCTCTTCGAGATCATTTCTTAGTTGCAGATCAAATTGATAAGACTCGTTTCTTTCACATAAAAGCAACCAATAAAGCGTTTCGCTGGCTTCTTTGGCGGCTATTTTCATTTTGTGAATGAAGTCTGCTTTGCTTTCTGCATTCTGTGCCTCGAAAATATTAGCACCAATCGAGGTTCCGGAGCGCAAAAGCTGTTTTGCAATCACATATTTTCTGTCTTGTTCAAGAACTTCTGTAAACTGTATGATTGATAGTGCAAATGCAACTGATTTCTCAACAATCACATTTGGTTTATCATTTCTCATAACCTGAAATTTTAACTAAGCTAATTATCAAATCAGCATATTTTCAAATTATCAAATTATTTACGTCAAATACCTGCTATAAGTACCTCTCTTCTACAATATTGAATTTTGAAATGCCAATTTTCAAATTGACTAATTTTCAAATTTTCAAATTATTTGTAATTTCGTTGCGTCGGTTTGATCACATCATAAACCAACGGTTCTTTATGTAACGCCCAGTTATGATCCCCTTTATATTCCCATGCAGCAACATACATATAATCGTTATCATCACGCAAAGCCTCACCATCCGGTGTTTGGTATTCTTCGCGAAAATGGCCGCCGCAGCTTTCATTTCGGTTTAAGGCATCTTTACACATCAATTCGCCCAATTCAATAAAATCGGCAACACGGTTGGCTTTATCTAATTCGGGATTCATTTCATAAACCCCTCCTGGAATTTTTACATCGCTCCAGAATTCTTTTTTCAATGCCTGTATCTGGGAAATGGCATCCTCTAATCCTTTTGCATTGCGGGCCATACCGCAATATTCCCAAATGATTTTGCCAAGACGCTTATGAAAACTTTCAACCGTTTGTGATCCTTTAATATTCAGTAAAGTATTGATCCTTGCCAAAACCTGTTTTTCCGCTTCTTCAAAAGCAGGATGAGAAGTATCCACCGCTTTCGTATAAATTTCATCTGCCAGATGATTACCGATCGTATACGGTATCACAAAATAACCATCCGCCAAACCCTGCATCAGGGCAGATGCACCTAAACGGTTGGCGCCATGATCACTGAAATTGCATTCTCCCAATGCATACAAACCGGGCACATTGGTCTGCAATTCATAGTCAACCCATAAACCACCCATGGTATAGTGAACAGCAGGGTAAATGCGCATGGGAATTTCGTATGGGTTCTCTCCGGTTATCTTTTCATACATATCAAAGAGGTTACCATATTTTTCCTTTACCACCTCTTTACCCAGTATGATAATATCTTCTGCACTTGCCTCTGTATTACCTTCTTTGCCTGCTTCAATTTTTCCGTAACGAATAATGGCCTCGCTGAAATCCAGGTACACAGCCTGTTTGCTGCTACCTACCCCAAATCCTTCATCACATCTTTCCTTGGCTGCCCTTGATGCTACATCTCTTGGCACAAGGTTACCAAAAGCCGGGTACCTTCTTTCTAAATAGTAATCTCTTTCCTCTTCCGGTATAGCTGTGGCTTTGCGTGTATCGCCTGCTTTTTTGGGAACCCAGATACGGCCGTCATTTCGAAGCGACTCAGACATTAAGGTGAGCTTCGACTGGTGATCACCACTTACGGGTATACAGGTAGGGTGGATCTGCGTAAAACATGGGTTTGCAAATGTTGCGCCCTGTTTATGTGCCTTCCATGCTGCAGTAACATTACTGCCCATGGCATTGGTAGATAGATAAAATACATTTCCGTAACCACCGCTGCATAATAAAACTGCATGACCAAAATGCCTTTCCAATTTTCCACTTACCAGATCGCGCGCAATAATGCCACGTGCCTTACCGTCAATCTTAACGATGTCAAGCATTTCATGGCGACTGTACATTTTCACATTCCCTAACGCCACCTGTCTTTCCAAAGCCTGATAGGCTCCTATCAATAATTGCTGACCGGTTTGACCCGCAGCATAAAAAGTTCTTTGTACCTGTGTGCCCCCAAATGAACGGTTACTGAGCAATCCACCATATTCACGCGCAAACGGCACACCCTGTGCCACGCACTGATCAATGATATTGGTACTTACTTCTGCAAGACGATGCACATTCGATTCTCTTGAGCGGTAATCGCCTCCCTTAATGGTATCATAGAACAAACGGAAAACACTGTCACCATCATTCTGGTAATTTTTCGCGGCATTAATGCCACCCTGTGCGGCAATAGAATGCGCACGGCGCGGAGAATCCTGGAAACAGAAAGCTTTTACTTTATATCCCAGTTCGCCCAAAGAAGCAGCGGCAGAAGCGCCGGCCAGTCCTGTTCCGATAATAATTACTTCCAGCTTGCGTTTATTGGAAGGGTTCACCAGCTTGCAGTGTCCTTTATAATCGGTCCATTTATCATCTAAGGGCCCGTCAGGAGTTTTCGCATCTAACATATCGTTGGTTTGTCGTTTGAAGTTTGTTACGTGAAGTGGATCTTTTCTGTTTCAGCTTTTGTAGGGTAATCAATTTCGTTGTGACTGTCTGGTCTCTCACTTGTACGCTTTGTTCGCTTTACTCTTTTGGTAAATAGATGAGTGTTATCTATACTCACCACTCACTACTCACTACTCACTACTTCACCCATCCCAAATAAAAACTCACAGGCATCATTGCAAAAGCAAGGGGAACAATAATGGCAAATCCATATCCGATAGTGCTTATCATGATATTGTATCTTTTATTATGCACACCCAATGTTCTGAAAGCACTCTGGAAACCATGGGCCAGATGATAGCCCAAAGAAATACAGCCTACCACATACAGTATTACCACCCAGAGGTCCTGGAAAGTATCTTTCATCAAAGCAAATAAATTGTGAACCATTTTACCATTAGGCAATTGCACTTCTTCCATCCCTGTAAAACGTGAGGGGATCCAGAATTGTTTCCAATGCATGATAAAAAATAATAACAGCAGCGTGCCCAGTACGGCCATGCTGCGGCTATACCATTTACTTCCCTTGCCATAGCCCACTTCATAGCCAACAGATCTTTTATTCCTGTTTTGAAGGGTAAGCATATAACCCTGAATAATATGCAGGAAGATGCCTCCGAACAAGCCTACTTCCATTAGACGGGGTATAATATTGCTACCCATAAAATTAGCGGCACGGTTAAACATTTCGCCACCATCCATTGCCCAGATACAGGCATTCAGGCCCACGTGAACCATCAAAAAAAGAATTAAAGAGATGCCGGTAAGACCCATCACCAGTTTTTTGCCGATTGATGATGTAAAGACTTGTTTCCAGGTCATATTGCAGTTTTATGTTTGATCAAATCGCTGCAAAAATAGTTCAGGAACTGATGCTATGCGTGGAACAAAGATTTTTTTTATCGTAATGCAGCAGGTTCATAGCGCAAAGTTCATAGTTCATGGCAGAAAAAGGCAGGAATATTCAACACTTTCCTCCAGCCATGAACGATAAGCTATCAACAATGTGCATAACACCACCGCCGTTCACATAAAAACCCTTTACTCAACCCGATCCTTTATTACATTTGATACATGTTTAGACTTCTTACCATTTTATGGAACAGTTTTCGCATGGCACTGCAGGAACTTAGGGTCAATAAACTGCGTACTTTTTTATCACTTTTCGGAATTACTATTGGCATCTTCTGTATCATAGGCGTATTGGCAACAGTTGACAGTCTTGAACGCAAAGTGCAGAATGATATCAAATCATTTGGCAACAATACTATCTACATAGATAAATGGAATTATGGTGGGGGTAATGATTATCCCTGGTGGAAATACATTAAGCGCCCCGCCATGAAGATCGAAGAAATGCGATTTATTAAAAGCAAAAGCCAGCTGGCTTCTAATGCTGCCATGTTTGTTTCCAGTAATGTAAACCTTAGTTATAAAGACAATATTTTGAGCAATGTGAATCTTTACGGTGTGTCGGAAGAATTCAATACCATTCAAACCATTGATGTTGCCTATGGCCGTTTTATTAATGAGTCGGAATTTCTGCGGGGTACCACTATTGGCATCATCGGTTATAAAGTGGCACAGGAATTATTTAACAATCCCGAAAAAGCAGTAGGTGGGCAGGTTTCCTACAATGGCAGAAGGGTAATTGTTATTGGCGTTATTAAAAAGCAGGGACAAAGTTTTGTAGGTGGCTTTGATTACGACCAGGCACTAATTGTTCCCTACCGCTATTTTGCGGGCATATATAATCCGGACAACAGCAATCCTTTTATCATGGTTCAGGGCAAAAGTTCTATTGCCTCTGTAGCCTTGCAGGATGAACTGATTGGAATTATGCGACAGGCAAGAAGATTAAGTCCCACGGAAGAAGATAATTTTTCCTGCAATGATGTGGCACAGTTTAGTGAACAGGTAAAAGGTTTCTTCGGACAGGTAAGTGCCGGTGGCTGGGCCATTGCGGGCTTAAGCCTCATTGTTGGCGCTTTTGGGGTGGCGAATATAATGTTTGTAACGGTTAGGGAAAGAACCAGCCAGATTGGTCTCAAAAAAGCTTTGGGCGCTAAAAAAAGAACCATACTTACTGAGTTTTTGATTGAAAGTGCTTTTCTCTGCATTATCGGCGGGTTGGTAGGACTGGGTTTAGTATGGATTTTATCTTTAGTATTGAGTACTGTATTACCCTTCCCCATATTTATCGCTCCCAATATTATTATTCTTGCCCTGAGTATATGTATCATACTGGGTATTATTTCAGGCATTATACCGGCATCCATTGCAGCTAAGATGGATCCTGTTGTTGCTATAAGAACCAAATAAAAGAAACTAGAAACAGAGAACAAGTACAGGAGGCTCTGCTAACACTTACAGCGAAAGTGTAATAAAGAGATGTTTACATTTGTACCAATCTGAAAACTGAAACCTTGTCTACTTGTATCTTAGCTATTGAATCTTCCTGCGATGAAACCTCAGCCTCTGTTTGTGTTGATGGGAAGATCTTATCCAATTATATCGCCAATCAAACGGTGCATGAAAAATATGGCGGTGTGGTACCGGAACTTGCGAGCCGTGCACATATGCAAAATATCGTACCCGTAGTGGATGCAGCGCTTACAACCGCCTTCCCACAACTGTCTACTTCCCACTCCAGACTTCAAACTATTGATGCCATTGCTTTTACCCAGGCTCCGGGCCTCATTGGCAGTTTGCTGGTAGGCGCGCAGTTTGCCAAATCACTTGCGTTATCTCTACATAAACCTTTGATTGCGGTACATCATATGCAGGCCCATGTACTGGCTAACCTTATCGCAGAGGATACACCATGTTTTCCTTTTTTATGTTTGACGGTGAGTGGCGGTCACACGCAGATTGTACTTGCTAATTCTCCACTTGACCTGAAAGTAATTGGTGAAACTATTGATGATGCAGCAGGCGAGGCATTTGATAAGAGTGCAAAACTATTAGGACTGCCATATCCCGGCGGCCCTTTAATTGATCGTTATGCACAAAAAGGGGATCCGTTAAAATTTAAATTTGCAGAGCCGCAGATTCCCGAACTAAATTTTTCTTTCAGCGGATTGAAGACATCGGTTTTATATTTTTTGCAAAAACAGGAGCCGGGGTTTATTGAAGAGAATTTATTTGATCTGTGTGCGTCTGTTCAATATACCATCATCAATGTCCTTCTCAAAAAAATAACAAAAGCCGTTCAGCAAACCCGTGTTACCAATGTTTGTATAGCCGGCGGTGTAAGTGCTAACAGCGGATTACGTAAGGCACTTAAGGAAGCGGGAGAGAAGAATGGCTGGAAAACTTTTATTCCCGCTTTTGAATATTGTACAGATAATGCGGCCATGATCGCGATAACAGCCTATTACAAATACCTCGCCGGCGAATTCAGTTCATTAGAAGTGGGCCCCACTGCAAGGGCAGAATGGGGGAGTGCAGCTTAAGAGTTAGGAGTTAAGAGTTAGCAGTTAAAAGTACCCAACTCCTAACTCTTAACTCCTAACTTTTAACTCCTTTAAGTCTGGCACCATTTTTACTGTTAGTACCTAAATGTAATTGCCATGACAACCCCCAAAGATTCAACAAGAACACATACAGATATTACCGATTCTCAAAGAGACATTGAGCGTATGCAACCGGAAGAAACCACAATTGACTTGCCAGATGTGGAAGATATTCCCGGGCAGGAGCATATTCATGTGCCTAAGATGAAAGAATTTCATGATACCACCATTTCTTCTGATGATGAAGAAGGTAAGAGATTGTTTGAAGAAGATGCATTGAATCCGGATTCGGATGTAACAGAAGAAGAAAAAGAATTACTCAGCCGCACCGATGAAAGCATGGGTAGTATAGATGAAGAAGACAGGCGCAACCTGATGCTTGACAATAAAGATCAGGACGGCGACCTGCTTAACGAAAGAGACGATGTTTCAGGAAAAGATCTTGATGTTCCCGGTGCAGAAGAAGATGACGAAAATGAAGCTATTGGAGAAGAAGATGAAGAGAACAATAGCTACAGCCTTGGTGGAGACCGCAAAGATTAAATTACTGATCTGAAAATTTTTAGAATGGTGTTTGTCATGATAGTTGTAGGCCCGCAGATCCGGTAACAACTATCATGACACTTTCCATTATTTCTTCGCCGCAAATAAGGTCCAGGGATACGAGAGCATATTCTTCAGGTATTTGGATTGCCATTCAAACTCGGGATGCGCTTTATAAAATTTTTCTCCAATAAAATCCTGTCCGCAGGGATGGCCCATATGTGCCCATAGCTGCATATTGGCAGCCAGTGCAGCGGTAGTAACTTTTCCCTGTACGGCACCCATTGGGTAAAAAGCCGGAAGATCCCATTCGGCGCAGCCTTTGGCATCTTCATCAATATGTCCACAGATAACACAGCGATTGTTGGCATTTTTATTTTGTAAGGCATCCATATGATCGCCTTCTATTTGTTTACCGGTTTCAATATTTAGCTTTCCTTTCATTTCAATCAATACCAGTTGTTCCATACGCAATTTACGTGCATTGGGTGAGGTGGTATTATCATGAATATTGAAGGTGGTTTCTTCTTTAATTATTTTCTCATCACTCGGAAAATTAGAACCGATCATGGCTGTATCCTTTGATCGCCATACTTTGTAATTCTTTAACCCCAGTTCCAGTTTGGCCACTTCATTGGTTTTGGTATCGCCAATGAGCCAGTCATTAGCATAGCCGCCATTATTACCTTCTGTAAAATTTCTAATCACCTCATCAATACTGTTACTGTATTGGGCCGCTTTGCGTGCCCTCACAAATTCCGGAACAGCTGTAGTGTCAAATCCTTTAAACTGGGTGATGGTAGTTTCTGTAATGAGCAAACCATTATTAGTAATTAAAAAATCATCGCCGCTATGGATAAAGCCGGGCATACAATCCATCAGAATATGGTTTCCTTTTTCAGGAACTATATCTGCTATCACGTTCCAGTGCTGGCCACTGATATATGAGGTCCAGTTATTATGACCGATCACAATTTTTCCATCGGTTGTATAACTGCCTGTGGCAATAAATGCGCTGCAATTTCCGGGCGCCTTGTTATCGCCGCTGCCCGCTTTTTCCTTATCCATTAATTGCGGAACATAATAATAGGCCAGTTCTTCCATAGCATTTAAAGCGGTAATATCAAGGCTGTCATAATTTTTATGCTGTGCCTGCAGGCCTTCCACAATGCCATTAATTTCATCTTTATATTCACGGTCAAGTTTGGACCAGAGAAAATTTCTTGCGCAGGCGCGATAGAAGTTCCAGTCTTTTTTTGTTTCATGGGTAAGCAAATAAGAAATTGCCTGTAGGGTTGTATCTATATCATTGGCTAATAAATAGCCATGCTGGTAACCGATGGTGGCAGGTGAGCCTTCAAGATGTACATAGATCCAGCCATTTTTGTTTTCGCGGGTGGCTTTGTCAAGTCTGGTATCTTTTTTTTGCTGTCTACAGCAAAAAAGCATCGTGACAAGAAAAATAAAAAATGCGTACGTAAGAAGGTGGATTCTCATGTTGTCGTTAGTTTAGTGGAAGAAATAAAAACCTTCTAAAGTTATTCTTTATCTGCTGTAGAGCAACAGGCTGATCAACTAATTTCCGGATTTTTTATGCAAAAAACGTATGCTTACATAGCCAGCATCACTGCCATATAATGGCCATGCTGGTAACAACAGGCAGGCTAATTGATGCTGAAAAGAATTCCATGACTAGGAACCAATCGCTTGACGGTTTCCTGTTTACGATTATAACTTTACATGACTAAATATTATCCTTTGTAATAAACTAAAAGAATCGTTCCGCTTTCGTTTTGCCTGGCAATCTCTCGGCTTTGGCGAGTTACCATTATCAAAAGGCATCCGGCCACAACCCAAATATCATCCCTGAAATTCCATCACTAAGCCTTACTTTTGCCGCCGAAAAACAGCGCAAGCAAATGATCAGTGCAAGAAATGTTACCCTCGCATATGGTAAGCGGGTATTGTTTGATGAAGTGAATATCAATTTCATCAAAGGCAATTGTTATGGTGTAATTGGCGCCAATGGAGCGGGTAAATCTACTTTTTTAAAGATACTCAGCGGAGAGATAGAGCCCAATAAAGGAAACGTTGAGATTACTCCCGGCGAGCGCATGGCTGTTCTCAAACAGAATCAATTCGATTTTGATGACACGCTCGTGTTAAATACAGTGCTGATGGGCCATAAACGTTTATGGGATGTAATGCATGAACGCGATGCCATTTATGCCAAAGCGGACTTTACGGAAGCCGATGGCATGAAAGCCGGAGAACTTGAAGGTGAATTTGGTGAGATGGGTGGTTACGAGGCTGAAAGCAATGCAGGTAGTTTATTAAGCAGTCTGGGTGTAAAGGAAGAAATGCACCAGAGCCTGATGAAAGATATTCCCAGCACATTCAAAGTGCGCGTATTGCTGGCCCAGGCATTATTTGGAAATCCGGATATTCTTTTACTGGATGAGCCCACCAACGGGTTGGATATTGAAACCATTGGCTGGCTGGAAAACTTCCTGGCCGATTATGAAAATATTGTATTGGTGGTTAGCCACGACCGTCACTTTCTTGATACGATCTGTACCCATGTGGCTGATGTTGACCGTTCAAAAATCAAAACCTTTACGGGTAACTATACATTCTGGTATGAGTCATCGCAACTCATCAGCCGCCAGATAAACGATAAGAATAAGAAAAACGAGGATAAGCGTAAAGACCTCCTGGATTTTATTGCCCGTTTCTCTGCGAATGCCTCTAAAAGCAAGCAGGCCACTTCGCGTAAGAAAGCCCTGGAAAAATTGACCATTGAAGAGATTGAACCGTCCAACAGAAAATATCCCGGCATCATTTTCCAGCCATTGCGGGAAGTAGGTAATCAGATACTCAACATAGAACATCTCAGTAAAAGCGTTAATGGACGAAAGCTGTTTGATAAAGTTTCCTTCAGCATCAATAAGGGAGAGAAGATTGCTTTCCTTAGCCGTGATCCCCTGGCCGTAACAGATTTTTTCGAAATCATTTGCGATAATATGAAAGCAGATACTGGCAAATTTGAATGGGGAACTACCATCACGAAAGCCTACCTGCCGCAAGAAAATGAAGCGTTTTTTAAAGGCGGCATGACGCTCATGGATTGGTTGCGGCAATATGTACCGGCACATGTAACGGATGCTGATGAACCTTTTATCCGGGGGTTCCTGGGTAAGATGCTCTTCAGCGGCGATGATATTCAGAAAAAAACAAACGTATTAAGCGGTGGAGAAAAAGTTAGATGCATGGTGAGCCGTATGATGCTGCAGAATCCTAACGTGGTAATCCTGGACCAGCCCACCAATCACCTCGACCTGGAAAGTATACAAAGTTTCAATGAAGGTTGCCAGACATTTCCGGGTGTAGTAATGATTACTTCCCATGACCATACTTTTATGCAAACGGTTGCCAACCGGATCATTGAACTGACCCCCAAAGGCATCATCGACCGTTTAATGACTTTTGATGAATATATGGAAGACGGCAGGGTGAAAGAATTAAGGGAAGAAATGTATAAATAAAATACACTTTCCAACAGCCCTTAGCTTTTTGCTACGCCAATTACCCGGTATTTAACGCAAGCCACTTTCTGAGTGGCTTTTGTTTTGTAATTTGAGGATAAATTCAATGGTATGTCTGTTATAAAATTGCCTTTATTGTTTGTTGGATCAAAAGGAGAACAAAAACTATATACTTTGTTTGATAGCGGCGTTAATTTATCATGTATACATCCTGAATTCGTGGAGGCACTTGGCATCGCAGTAAGTCTTGGAAGAGAACGGAAAATAGCAACTGCCAGTGAAGCTCATTTTATTGTGGTTAAAGAAAGAATAACGCTTGATTTTTATATCGAAGATGTATTGTTGAGTGATGAATTTCTGGTGGTACCCGGATTAAGTGAGGAAGTAATTATAGGTGCGGCAACTCTCCAGAAATGGCGCATCAAATTAGATTTTGAATATGACACGGTACATGTAGATCCAAAGGTTGCGAAGATGCAATTGATATAGCCCATAAAAAATTAAATACAGCCACCAAAATAGATGGCTCTTGGTATTTAATTCAACCTCGGAACATTTATCAGGTTACCAAAGAACAAAGCATTCAAAAACAATTTATTGGTGCCGTACCAGGCCCCCCTGAAATTGGGATCGTCTGTAAACATAATGATACGTCCTTCACCTTCCTGCGCAACGACAATGGCTGCTGTATTCTTAATTTTTTTAGCAGATAAAGCGTGTAAGTAACCGCCTATCAAAGGGTTATCAGTGTATTGGGCAACAGTGCTATAGGGGTTAGTGCTTGGGGTTAGATAGGTTTGTGCATTTCTATACACCGAAATTTTCCGACTGCTAAATCCAAACCCAATGGGATGTGTGGTATCCAGGTCAACTGAAAAAATAGATCCTCCCAGGCTTTTTGATCCTTCATTATCGGCAGCGATATCATAATTGAGTCTTTTCGTTACAGGCAGTTTCGCGGTATCGGTTGCTGCTATAAGTTTCTCTTTTGACATCCCCTGCATGATGGCCCATTCGGTTCCCGTTTTAAGAGTAATTAAGGTACCGCCGTTTTGAACCCAGGCTTTGATCTTATCAGTAGTGGCTTTATCAATAAGCGTGTAAATACCAGACACAATAACAAGTGTATTATATCTTTCAAGTTTTGTCCTTGGTAAAGTCAGGAGGTCTATTTTGGTGATGGGCATTTGTAAACGCTCATCAAGTAAATGCCATATCTCACCTGCTTCCGAAGCCGCTACACCGGTGCCTATTAACATGGCTGCTTTAACTTGGGTAACCGTTTTAATCAGATTACTGCCCAGATCAACACCTTCTGTGCTATAAGAGGTAAATACGGAATGAATAGTAACGGACGCTGTACGACTCACTGCATTAACCAGTTGAAATAAAGAATCAGCAGAGATATGCTGGGTGTTCACCGGTATGGAGATACTTCCATAACCAAATCTTTTGGCTTTCCCCTCCACCTCAATAGTAAAGGGTTTAAAAGCAGTTTGTACAATGGCGCCGCCTTTCTGCAATTGATATATGGCTTTGTGTGAGTTATAATCTGTGAGCTCAAAAGCATAGGCATAATTGCTTCTCTGCACAGCGGCAATATTTCTTTCAGGCAGGGTATTGATTTGTTTTCCTTTGGTGAAACCATTTTTTAATTCTGCATACGGTAATCCATACGCATGTATCAGGCTCCAGGTAGAAGCATCATAAAAAGTGCTGTCTATATACGGGATGGCTTTTTCGAACACAGATTTTAGCATGATATAATTAGCCTGTTCTACCGGTACTATATAGGTTTTTCCACTTTCAAATTTTTTTCCCTCAGCAGTGGTGGTTTGATCATTTTCGTAAACGTCTATTTCATGCATTAACAGCATGTTTACAAAGGCACGGGTTCGGGTTTCATCTTTTGCATCTCCAAAAAGATACCCTTTGATGGCACTTTTTTGCGCCTGGTCAGCGGATGCTTTATAAAATTCACTTCTCAATTTTAATAAAGACGTTTTTTCTGCCAGGGATGCTCTTATCGTGGCAAGCGACATAGTAAAATGATTGCGGATGGTAAAAGCAAACGTGAGTGGAATAGTAGTGGTTTCCTGTACATGCCCACGGCTACTGGCCTGCTCAAACAAAAATCCGGCACCGCCATAAAAATTTATATAACTGCTGCCATAGCCGGGATATAATTTGTCAAATGATTCCTTTGTAAAATACAAGGACCCTATTTTATTCATGGCATCCGCAAAATAATTTGCATATTTTGGATAGATCGTATTGTATAAATAATCAGGTACCACGGGGTTATTACTGCTGTATTTTCCCGGGTCAAAATAATGCGTAGCATTCGTACCCTGTTCATGATGATCCGTTTGCACATAGGGCCTCCACTGATGAAAAAAGCGGATCCGGTTTCGTGTTTCCGGAAAAGTACCCAGAAACCAGTCGCGGTTTAGATCAAACCAATAATGATTAAACCTACCACCAGGCCAGATCTCATTATGCTCCCTGTCTGCCGGATCGGCAACTGGCGGTTCTCCTTTATGCATATTGGCCCAATGTGTATGCCTGTCGCGGCCATCGGGATTAATATCAGGATCCATTAAAATAACCATTTCATTCAGCCATTTTTTGGTTTCCTCATTGTCGCTGGCAGTTAAATAATACGCCGTTAATAAAGCGGCTTCACTGCTGGAGGGTTCATTGCCATGCACATTGTAACCCAGATGTATTACAAGTGGAATGGAAGCTGTATTTCCGGTTAGCTGTCCCGCCAGTTGGGCTTTACGTATTTCTTCTAAACGGCTATGGTTGGCAGCTGATGTAAAAATGGCAATTACCTGCTGCCTGTGTTCATAGGTTTCGCCGATGACTTGAAAGGAAATCCTGTTCGAGAGTTTACTCAATTCTTTTAAGTATTCTACTATCTTGTCATGACGGGTATGTTGTGAACCGATTGCATAGCCTAAAAATTTTTCCGGTGTAGGTATGGACGGGTTCATGCCGGCAGATGCATCCGCATAAAAATAGCCGGGTTGTGCAATGGAATGAGTACAAAAATAAGAAATACAAAAAAGGAAACTGAGTAGCCTTGCCATCATAGCGGTTAGTTTGTGGAAAAGGAAGATACTTATTCTTTTTATTTTCAATAAAACTCTTTAGCCGTTTCCATAACTTATTTCTTTCGTGCTTATCTTCCGCGTCCTAAAAATGAGATATGAGAAAAATATGGATGATGGGTTTATTATGTGCGGCTTTTATCATGGTAAAATCGCAGGACCTGAGGTATTACCTCCCTACAAATGTTAGCTATGATCCCGCTATTCCTACACCCAAATCTGTAATTGGCCATGAAGTAGGTGAGTGGCATGTTACCCACGATCGTCTTGTCAATTATATGAAAGCCATAGATGCGGCTTCTGAAAGAGTTAGTTTGCAACCGCTGGGTGTAACCTATGAGGGCCGGCAGCAACTCGTACTCATTATCACTTCTCCCAAAAATCATAAGAATTTAGAGTCTATAAGACAGCAACATGTACAGTTGACAGATGCATCACAATCCGCTTCCTTAAATATAACCGATATGCCCATTGTGGTATGGATCGGTCACAGTATTCATGGAAATGAAAGCAGCGGTGCCAATGCTTCGCTCTTATCGGCTTATTATCTGGCTGCAGCGCAGGGACCACAGATAGAGGCATTATTGGAAAAAACAGTGATCTTACTTGATCCCTCATTTAATCCGGATGGACTAAACCGTTTTGCCAGCTGGGTAAACAGCAACAAGAGTCAAACTTTGGTAACAGATGCCAATGCACGCGAATACAATGAAATGTGGCCCGGCGGCAGGTATAACCATTACCTGTTCGATCTTAACCGCGACTGGTTGCCTGCACAGCACCAGGAGAGCCAGAACCGTCTCGCAATGTTCCATCAATGGAAGCCCAATATCCTTACCGATCATCATGAGCAGGGAACCAATGCTACTTTCTTTTTCCAACCCGGCGTGCCTTCAAGGGTTAATCCCAATACGCCCAAAAAAACCAGGATCTTACCGCGGCACTGGCAAAGTACCATGCAAAATCTTTAGACAGTATCGGTTCTTTATATTTTACCAAAGAAGGCTATGATGATTTTTATTATGGAAAGGGATCCACCTATCCTGATATCAATGGCAGCATCGGTATTTTGTTTGAGCAGGCCAGCAGCCGCGGACATGCACAGGAAACGGACAATGGCATATTGACTTTTCCTTTTTCTATACGCAACCAGTTTGTTACTGCTTTGTCAACACTGGAAGGCGCTTCCAACCTGCGGAAAGAATTTCTTTCCTACCAGAGAGATTTTTATAAAGATGTGGTTAAAGAAGCGGATGCATTTTCCATTAAAGGATTTGTGATAGGGGATGAATCCGACAAAGTACGCACCCAGGCATTTATCCAGATGTTGCTTCGTCACCAGGTAGATGTATATAATCTGAAACAGGATTATACTACAGACGGAAAAACGTATAAAGCAGGTGCTGCCTATGTGATTCCTACCGCACAGAAACAATTCAAAATCATTAAAACTGTTTTTGAAAAAACGTTGGAATACAAAGACAGCCTTTTTTATGATGTTACGGCCTGGACCATGCCACTGGCGTTCGGATTGCCTTATTCGGAGATGAAGACTGTTGCGGGATTAACTACTGACAGAATAAACAAACTGTCACAACAACCCTTAAATGTGCATCATGCCAATAACACTTTTTCGTATGCGTTCCGCTGGAATGAATACGATGCGCCTAAGCTTTTATATCGTTTGCAATCAAAAGGTATTTTGAGCAAAGTGGCTACCCAAAAATTTAAAATGATGGTGAATGGAAAGGAAGAAAATTTCGACTATGGCACCATCATAATCCCCTTAGGTATGCAAAAAATAAAAGGGGAGGCATTGGATAAATTGATGGATGAATGCGCTGCTAATACGGGGGTTGAAGTATTTGCACTGAGTACGGGCCTTTCGAGCGGGGGCATAGATCTGGGCAGTGCCAGTTTCAATAATATTAAAACACCCAAGGTGATGATGTTTGGCGGAACCGGCACCAGTGCACCAGAGGTTGGTGAGATTTGGCATTTATTGGATGTTCGTTTCAATATTCCCGTAACCATTGTGGATGTGGACCGTTTCAATGCCATCAATCCATCGCGTTATAATGTGATCCTTATGCCTTCCGGTACGTATACGAACCTTGATAAAAACGCGCAGGAAAAGTTAAGAACCTGGGTTAGCGCGGGCGGTACATTGATTGCTACAGAGGATGCAACAAAATACCTGGCCACCAATGGTTTCACCAAAGTTATTTTCAGACCCACAGAGGATAAAAAGGATACGGCTTTGCAATTACCTTACTATCTCCGTCTCGATGAAACCCGGGCGAAGGAAATGGCAGGCTCGCTTTTTGAAGCAAAGATGGATCTTACCCACCCGCTTTGCTATGGCTATAAAGATCCTTCGGTAAGTATTTTCAAATCCAATATCCTGTTTATGGACCAGAATAATGAGCCATACGATTCACCCGTAATGTATACAGACAACCCATTACAGAGTGGCTACCTTTACAGAGGATATAAAAACCTGGTAAAAAACACTGCTGCCATTAACATTGATAACCTTGGAAAGGGGAAGGTGATTTCGATGGCAGATGACTTGAATTTCAGGGCTTTCTGGTTGGGAACCTCCAAATTGTTTATGAATACCATTTATTTTGGGGATATCATCAGGATGTAGTGACTTGTATGTTTGGGTTTCTGCTATAAATTGAAAATCAGTAACCAGGAATACATTACCGTAAATGTGGATAAAAAACGTGGCAATGCTTTTTTAGGGGGGAATTATAAAGCTTTTGTTAAGAAATTATTTAAAAAAAGGCAATTTCCTATTGATATTTTGGCGCATTTCCCTACCTTTGCCTCCCGAAAAAACGGGACGAAAAAACAAGAGTCATGGCAAGAGTATGTCAGGTTACAGGTAAAAAACCCATCGTTGGAAACAGTGTTTCTCACTCAAACATCAAAACCAAACGTCGTTTCTTACCCAATTTACAGAAAAAGCGTTTCTTTTTTGCAGAAGAAGACCGTTGGGTTACCATTAAAGTTTCAACGGATGCTTTAAGAACGATCAATAAAAATGGTCTTGCTTCAGTAATCAAAGGAATGAGAGCAGAAGGATCGAAGATCTAATCATAACAAAGAAAACAACTTACTACAATGGCAAGGAAAGGCAACAGGGTTCAGGTGATTTTGGAATGTACAGAGCATAAGACCAGTGGTCAGCCCGGTACAAGCCGTTATATCACCACCAAGAACAAGAAGAACACACCTGAACGTGTGGAGTTAAAGAAGTTTAATCCTATTTTGAAAAAAGTAACTGTTCATAAAGAAATCAAATAATCATGGCAAAAGCAGCTAAAACGGCGATTAAGACCAAAGACCAGAAAGCAGCAGCAGAAGCTAAGAACTGGACAAAAGTGATCAAGGCTGTACGCAGTCCTAAATCCGGTGCATACACTTTTAAAGAAGCAATCGTGCACAAGGATAAGATCAAAGATTTTCTGTCAGAGAAATAATCGCTCTACCGTACATTATTCAAAAAGCTTTCCTGTTTGCGCGGAAAGCTTTTTGTATTTAGACGCAATTTGAAAATGTGTTAATTTGAAAATTTGAAAATGGACCGGTTTTCAGATGACTCAAAAAACATTTTCAAATTAAAACATTTTCAAATGTTCAAATTACCCTCATGAGCTTTTTTGGAAAATTATTAGGAAGAGAGGAAAAGGAAAGCCTCGACCAGGGGTTACAAAAAACCAAAGAAGGTTTTTTTGCAAAAGTAACCAAAGCCATTGCCGGAAAAAATGTGGTAGATGAAGAGGTATTAGATAATCTGGAAGAAGCATTGGTAAGTGCCGACGTAGGTATTGAAACAACCATCGCCATCATCAGGCGTATAGAAGAAAGAGTGAAGCTTGATAAATATGTGGGTACTTCCGAACTGAACAGGATATTGCAGGAAGAGATTGAAGGAATGCTGGTGGATGCAGCAGAATCATCGTATAAAAATTTTAGTGTTCCCGAAGGAAAGAAACCCTATGTAATATTGGTAGTGGGTGTGAATGGCGTAGGTAAGACCACCACCATTGGTAAACTTGCACACAATTATAAGAAAGCAGGTAACAGCGTTATATTAGGCGCGGGTGATACCTTTCGTGCAGCAGCAGTGGATCAACTCACCATTTGGAGCGAAAGGGTGGGTGTACCTATTGTAAAACAGGCCATGGGTTCAGACCCCAGCGCAGTAGCCTATGATACCGTTGCCAGTGCAGTAGCCAAAAATGCGGGCGTAGTAATTATTGATACCGCCGGCCGTTTACATAACAAAGCACATTTGATGGATGAACTCGGCAAGATTAAAAGAGCCATTGAAAAAGTGATACCGGGCGCACCGCATGAAGTAATGCTGGTACTGGATGGATCAACAGGACAGAATGCAGTAGAGCAGGCCCGGCAATTTATAGCTACCACCGAAGTGTCTGCTATCAGCATCACCAAACTGGATGGCACTGCCAAAGGTGGTGTGGTACTGGCGATCGCTAATCAATTTAAAATACCTGTAAAATATATTGGCGTAGGTGAAAAGATAGATGACCTGATCATCTTCGACAAGCATGAGTTTGTGGATAGCTTGTTTTCATTGAAGGGCGAGTAGTCAGTGGTGAGTAGTGAGTGGTCAGTAGGCAGTAGTGAGTGTATAGACCTTTTATCACTACTGCTTTCTCAGCACTCACCATTAAAAAGTATAACGAACACCTAATCCGCCCCAGCCTCCTTCAAAATAATGATAGCCTAACAGGTTAAAGGAAGGCTGCCAGTCGAAGCTAAGATTTAAGGGCACTCCCGTTACTTTATAATCAAGTCCCAGTACGCCATCCACCCCTATAGCCAATGAACTATTGCGTGTTGGATATTTTGTTCTCCAGTTATCGCTCCATATACCCACATGACCGCCGCCGCCTATATACCATTTCAGTCCCTGCACACTGCGGATATCATCATGCAGTTCATACAGACCCGTTAAACGGAAACCATCAGAATAAATATATCCCAGGCCCTCAATGGCACGGTTGGGAGCGATAAAATGTTTGATACTTATGGCACCTGGATAGAGTTTTACACCGAGCGCTGTTTTGTAGGAAGAGCCTTCGTTAAGTTGAGCAGAAGCGCTGAAGGCTATTATCATTACTGCAAAGAATGCTGATAATTGTTTCATAGTTATTTTGGTTTCAGGATATCTACATAAAATCATGCCAGATGGAAGTGTATACCTGAAAGAATAGTTAAGGTTGTTATGCGGCTCATTTCTGTTTTATAATTAGGTTTGTAGAATGCATTCATTCAAAGAACTGGTAACCGATTTTGGAGAGCGCTTTGCGATAAGACATTTTCCTGCTTCACCCGCAAGCCTGTATGAACCCGGAGAATATTTTTTATCATGGGGAGGAAAACGTATACGCCCTGTTATGTGCATCATGGGTAATGAATTGTTTGGGGATATTCAGCCGGATACTTACCATGTGGCTACTGCTATAGAACTTTTTCACAACTTCACGCTCATACATGATGATATTATGGATGAAGCGCCTCTGCGCAGAGGCATGGAAACGGTTCATATGAAGTATGGAGCCAATACCGCATTACTTACAGGCGACGTGATGATGATACAGGCATACGAATACCTGAATAAAATAAATGCACATTACCTGCACCGTATCCTTCAATTGTTTAATCAAACGGCCAAAGAAGTTTGCGAGGGTCAGCAACTGGATATTGATTTTGAAACCCTGCCTGCTGTTTCTCTTGAGGCATATATAAACATGATCAGTCTTAAAACATCTGTATTACTTGCGGCGAGTCTTGAAATGGGCGCCATACTGGGCGGGGCAGGCGAAGGTAATTGCCGGCATATCTATGAATTTGGAAAAAACCTGGGTATTGCTTTCCAGGTGCAGGATGATTACCTCGATGCTTTTGGCGACCCGGAAAAATTCGGGAAAGAAGTTGGGGGCGATATACGGCAAAACAAAAAAACATTTCTCTTTTTGCATGCTATGGAAGTAGCAGACGCAGGGCAGCAAGCCATGCTTCAGCAGTTGATGCATGAGGATACACCCGATAAAGTACAGAAAGTACTCTCCATTTTTAAAGCCTGCAATGTGGATGAATGGGCCATGGCTTTAAAGGAAAAATACCTGCAAACTGCCTTGGCTCACCTGGATGATATTGCCGTAGTTTCTGCCCGTAAAAAATCATTGAAGGAACTGGCTGAGTTTCTGATACAAAGAGAATCTTGAATTAAGAAATGAAGGAGTGGAAAGAGTTTAAGAATGTTTGTTTTTTGTTTTCTCTAGCCTATTTTCGGAATATGGGTTCTTTTATCTTCTTTGCCTCTTATTTCTCTTAGCTTTAACCTTAAACGCAAATACATGTCTGATTCTTTATTCAGAAAAAAATCTATCAGTAAAATTGTAGCAGATGCAGAGGCCGGTACCAGTGATGGCCATGGGAGTGGAGTATTAAAAAAAGTATTGGGTGTACGCGATCTTACTTTTATGGGTATTGCAGCCGTGGTTGGGGCGGGTATCTTTTCTACGATTGGTACGGCTGCATTTAACGGGGGACCAGGTATTGTTTTTTTGTTTATGATAACGGCTGTAACCTGTGGTTTCAGTGCCTTGTGTTATGCGGAGTTTGCCAGCAGGGTGCCCATTGCCGGTAGCGCTTATACCTATGCCTATGTTTCATTTGGAGAGTTAGTGGCATGGATAATCGGTTGGGCCCTAATTCTGGAATATGCCATCGGAAACATTGTGGTGGCCATTAGCTGGAGCGGTTACTTTAATAACCTTCTTGAAGGATTTCATATTGGCTTACCCGGCTGGCTGGCCACCAATAGCAGTAATGCCCAGGTAGGATATGAAGAAGCCATGAAAGGACTTGCCAAAGGCCAGGCACTTGAAACCTTAAGTAAAAATGCAAAGATGGGGTATGATGCAATTTTGCATGCACCGTTGATAGCTGGATGGAAATTTATTATTAATCTTCCTGCGTTGATTATTGTATTTCTGATAACCATACTGGCTTATGTAGGTATTAAAGAAAGTAAGAAGAGCACAAATTTTATGGTGATCTTTAAAATTATCGTCATCATTTTTGTAATTATTATTGGATTTTTTTATGTGGATACAAAAAACTGGGAACCCTTTCTGCCTAACGGTTTTGGCGGAGTATTAGCAGGTGTATCTGCTGTGTTCTATGCCTATATTGGGTTTGATGCGATTTCTACCACTGCAGAAGAATGTAAGAACCCGCAGCGCGATTTACCGCGAGGTATGATTTATTCATTATTAATTTGCACGGTACTGTATATTTTAATCGCCCTTGTATTAACAGGTATGGTGCATTACAGCGAATTGAAAGTGGATGATCCGCTTGCGTATGTATTTGAAAAATTACACCTTAATAAAATCGGGTACCTCATTTCTGTGAGTGCTGTTGTAGCCACTACCAGTGTATTGCTGGTATTTCAGTTAGGACAACCGCGTATATGGATGAGCATGAGTCGCGATGGCCTGTTACCAAAGCGTTTTGCCAAAGTGCATCCGAGATTTCATACACCTTCTTTTGCTACTATTGTAACCGGTTTCATGGTGGGCATACCTGCCTTATTTGTATCAAGTGGTACCGTTACCGACCTGACAAGTATCGGCACTTTGTTCGCGTTTGTGCTGGTATGCTTTGGTGTATTGGTATTACCAAAAATTGAACGTGCAAAAGGCGGAAGTGCCTTTCAACTTCCATATATTAATGGCAAATACCTGATACCGGGGTTGATGATTATCATTAGTTTTCTTTTCCGTAACCGAATCAGTGAAGCATTTACCAATTATTCTTCGGAAGGTTACCAAGAAATATTATTCCTGGTATTTATGCTGATTGCGATTATTACGGCGGTTAAAAGTTTTATAGGCAGTTATTCTGTCATACCGGTAGTGGGGGCATTAAGCTGTTTATACCTTATGATCGAAATTCCTGCTATCAGCTGGTTATGGTTCTTTGCATGGATGGGATTAGGATTAACCATCTACTTCCTTTACGGAAGAAAAAGAAGTAAACTGGCAAATGCGTAAAGTAAACAATCTCGCAATAATGCAAGTGTGCCACTTATGTTAGTAATTTTGTTGTTCAATTTTTTTTAGATGAAGTACCAGGTAGGGGATGATATAATTGTGTTGCTCAGCAATGAAGAAGGGAAAGTGGTAGAGATCATGAATGATACCATGGTAATGATTGAAGTGAGGGGTGTGAAGTTTCCGGCCTATATGGATCAGATAGATTTTCCTTATTTTTTGCGGTTTACTAAAAACAAACTCTTTCCTGAAAAAAAAGCAGCCCCCAAAGTTTATATAGACCAGTTACCTAAAGAAAAACCAACACCCAACCAGATACAGGTATCCGATGGTGTATGGCTTTCTTTTATACCCAAATTTGCCCTGGATGATTTTAATGACGAAGTGGTGGAGACATTAAAAATCCATTTGGTTAATAAAACCAATTTGGCCTATAAATTTACGTACACCCAACAATTTTTTGGAAAAACTGATTTTGAACTGGTGAATGAAATCGCTGCCTTTCATGATTTTTATCTCCACGATATTCCTTTTGAATCTGTGAATGACAGTCCTTTTTTTGCTTTTGATTTTTCCTTGTCAACGCCCGATAAAAAAATGGCTCCGCATTTTGAGGCATCACTCAAACTGAAACCCAAACAGGTTTTTCAGCGGATAGAGGAAATGAAGAATAGCAATGAACCCACTATTACTTACCAGCTTTTTAAAGAATATCCCATAAGATCAGAAGAATCTTTTTTTGAATTACATTCTCTGGCCGCGAAAGGGTACAAAATATATGATGTCTCCAAAGCCAGGCAGCATCTGGAACCAGCCCGTTCGGTAGTTGATCTGCATATTGAAAAATTAACAGATAGCTGGAAGTACCTGAGTAATTTTGAAATACTCACCATACAGTTGCATGAATTTGAAAAATGGTATGAATTGGCTGTGGCACACAGGCAGCCTGCCCTTGTTGTGATACATGGAGTGGGCACCGGTAAACTGCGTGATGAGGTTCACGATATCTTAAAGACGAAACGTGAAGTAAAAACCTTTATTAATCAGTATGACCCACGTTTTGGCTACGGAGCAACAGAAATATTTTTTCAATACTGACAGAGAATATTGAAACGGGAGAATATTGCCAACTGATTACTTCATTCTTCGGAGATCCTTTGCTTACTACTTATCACTTATAATTGATAACTTTGTAGTGCTACAAACCCGAACTATCGTTCCGTTTAATACGGGAAGGAAAGTCCGGACAGCGCAGAGCAACCCACCGGTGAACAGCCGGCTTCTCTTTAATAGAGGGAAAGAGAAAGTGCCACAGAAAATAACTACCACGGGCAACCGGGGCAAAGGTGAAAATGTGAGGTAAAAGCTTACAGTTACGGTTGGTAACAATCGTTTCGGGTAAACCTTGGGTGCTGTAATGCCATGTATAGGATTCGTTGAGGGCTGCTCGCCCAATTCCGCCATCGGCGGAAAGGATCCAGGGTAGGCAGCATGACTGTAACAGTAATGTTGCGGCTAGATAAATGATAGTTTAGAAACAGAATCCGGCTTATGAGGTTTGTAGTTTTTGTAACGTCTTTGCAGGGAGAAACGACGAAGCAATCTGTGTCTCAAATTTTCGGATGGACTAAAATTTGAGACACAGGCTGCTTCATTCCTCGCAGTGACGATGCAGGGCGTATCAACAGCACAAGTGTGCGACGCAAGAAAAGCTCCCTAGAATTTCTACTGAGGGGTACATCATCCCATTCCCTTATTTTTGCAGCTATGACACAAGAACAGATTAAGATTATGAGGGACCGTGTAGTTGTCCTGAGGAGGTTTCTTTGACGTTGAGAACCGCACATATAAAGTAGAAACGGATCGCCAACTCTCTCTTTCGCCGGGTTTTTGGGATGATAATGCCCGCGCCACGGCTATCATGAAAGAAATTAAGGTAAATGAATACTGGTTAAAACTCTATAAGCAGTTGGAAACAGCTGTAGAAGATTTTGCTGTATTATTTGATTTCTGGAAAGGGGGTGATGCAGCGGAAGAGGAAGCAAAAGCTGCTTATGAATTTGCCACACAACAGATTGAAGATGCCGAATTTAAAAGCACACTGAATAAACCGGAAGATGAACTGCCTGCTGTATTACAGATTAATGCAGGCGCAGGTGGAACCGAGAGCCAGGACTGGGCCGAGATGTTACTACGCATGTACAAAATGTATGGTGACAGGCAGGGATGGAAAATAACGGATATTGATTACCAGGAAGGCGATGGCGCAGGTATAAAAAGTGCAACGATACAGTTGGATGGTGATTTTGCGTATGGTTTTTTAAAAGCGGAAAGCGGCGTTCATCGGTTAGTGCGTATTTCTCCTTTTGACAGTAACGCAAGAAGGCATACTTCTTTTGCTTCTGTGTATGTATATCCTTTGATAGATGACAGTATTGAAATTAATGTAAACCCCAGTGACCTTGAATGGGCCTTTTACAGAAGTGGCGGCAGTGGCGGGCAAAACGTAAACAAAGTAGAAACAGCAGTGCGCTTAAAACATATACCCAGTGGCTTTATTGTTGAATGTCAACAAGCCAGAACGCAGGGTGAGAACCGTGAACTGGCATTGAAAATGCTGAAGAGCCGTTTGTATGAAGAAGAGATACGTAAACGCCAGGAAGTGCTAAATGCAAGCAATGCTAATAAAAAGAAAATAGAGTGGGGCAGCCAGATACGCAGTTATGTTTTTCATCCCTATAAAATGATCAAGGACCATCGTACCGATTATGAAGTTGGTAATGTTGGCCCTGTAATGGATGGCGAACTCGATGGATTTATTAAAGCGTATTTGATGATGGAGAAGGAAACAGTTAATAAATAGCAAATAACGTGTTGTGCTATTGAAAAAACGTAACCCCAGCTTTTAAGCTGGAGACTGAAATGGTAGAAACAACGGGCTTTAGCCTTGAACGCTTCTTAACCTTCATAGTCATTGAAAATCGAAAACACTCTCGTAATCGGGAAGCGATCAGGGCTAAAGCCCATACTAATTTTCTTTTTTAATCCCCAGCTTAAAAGCTGGGGTTAACAAATAAGTGATTTTTCATAGCTGAACACGTTAGCAATTATTAATCATCTTAGGCGTTGGATGCCTCCCCATTGCTAACTACTAACGGGTTGTGTTATTGAAAAAACATACCCCAGTTTTTAAGCTGTGATTAACAAATAAGCGATTTATAATAGCACAAAACTTAGACTGCTAATTAATTTAAGCCGCATTCACCGTAATATACCTCACCAGGCTTCTCTTGGCAATTGGTAATAACGTTTCTTCCATAGGTATACTAAGTTCTGTTTCCAGTGCGTATACGGCCGGGTTGGGAAGATCGGAACGATTGCGTATTAACTGGGCCTTGATATTTTGATAGGTATTTACAAAATTCCGTTGCCATACATCTATAAACTCTGTTTTGATGCTGCGGTATTTTTCGTCGTGTTTTTCAAAGATGCTGAGCCGGTAT
>JBBRHM010000026.1:0-31867 GCA_038222655.1 Chitinophagales bacterium
AAGATTATGAAAAAAATCATTTTTATTTTTGCTTTAGTCAGTACTATTTTTTTAGTTCGTTGCAAAAAAGAAACCCTTCTGCAACCCTCACGCATAGATTTGCTAAGCGGAAGAAAATGGAAAATAGAAAAATTACTTTATTCCGTAAAAGGTGACCCTGCCGTATTGGACTATACAAGTGCCGCCTATAAGAAATGCGAGCTGGATGATATATACGAATTTAAAAAAGACGGCAGTTTTATACGAAGTGATGGTTTCAATCTTTGCAGCAACGTGGTATTATATGGACCCTTTGGCACGAGTAACTGGATGGCCGACTCAGCTTTAACGAGATTGGATATTGAACTTTTCTCGAGGTACAGTTATAAATTCAAAGTAGTTCAGCTGAGTACTTCTCAACTTCAGTTGGAAAGAAGTACCGTAGATTATCTTCAGCAAGAGGTATTATTTACTTTCTATTTTCAAGTGGCGAATTAAAGAATGGCTCCGGCTTTGCCAAAAGGTATTCTATTTACTCCTGTTTAGCATACAGGAATAACAGACTACCCGAACATGAAACTTTGTTTCCTAATCACTATCCTCCAAATGCAGTTTCTGGTGATGGGCACCTGCTGCAATATGCAGGGCAAAACCAGCTATGGCAGTATCTTTCAGCAGGTTGATTAATGCCATGGACTGCATTTCTTTACTGCCTGCATAGAGATAATTGGGAATATGAATGGTTACAATAAATATTATCAGCAACACTGCCAGTACATAGCCTGCCAGCTTCACCATTTTATTGGTGATAAATGCGATACCTACCAGAATAAACGCCGCTCCTGTAAAATAGGCCCAGATAATGCCACCGGGGATAAAATCAGGTACAAATACCACCAGGTTGTGTGCGTTAAGAAAATGATAGATACCGAAAATAATCATTACTACGGCTAACAGGTAAATAGCAATCCTTGATACAATATGATACTGTTTCATAGGAAAAAGTTTAGTTACCAAAAGTTACAACTTCTATTTCACAGATGCAAGCTTTTTATCCTGTAAACAAAGGATGTTTTGGGTTTATTCCTTCGCAACGGTAACGGAAACTGATGTTCCTTCTCCATTGCGGCTTTGAATGCTTAAATGACCCTTAATGGCCAGGGCACGCTCCCGCATTCCTATCAATCCGAAACTGTTTTTTAGTTTACTATTATCAAATCCTTTACCATTATCCATAATACACAAACGTATCTCTTTATCATTTTCATCAACACTTACTTTAACCTGCGTGGCAGCGGCATGGCTCACAATATTGCGCAAAGATTCCTGACAAATGCGGAAAAAAGCGGTTTTAAGTTCTACAGGAAATCCTTCATCCTCATCAGTGGGTATATAGGTACATGCAACACCATTCAGGGCTGTAAATTCTTTGCATTGCCATTCCAGCGCTGCATTGAGTCCCAATTCATCCAGCATACTGGGTCGTAAGTCTGATGCAATCTTTCTGAGGGTCTGAATAATAAGCCTGGCCGTAGCTGATACATGTGCCATTCGCTCTTTTTGCAGATCGGGGGCATCCGTTAAATTAACAGCGAGCCAATCTACATCCATTTTCAAAGCAGCTGCGAGCTGTCCCAATTCTTCCTGCACTTCCCTCGCCAAAGCCTTCCGCTCTTCTTCCCGCACATGCTGCAAATGGATGGAAAGATCTGCTAATTCTTTATTCTTATCACGAAGCTCTTCTTCAACCGCTTTTAATTTCAGGCAGTTTTTAATCCTGGCCATTAATTCTCTGGGGTCAAAAGGTTTAATGAGGTAATCATCAGCTCCGGTGTCGATACCTTCTGCTACCTGTGCAGGGCTAATCTCCATTCCGGATACGAGTATTATTTTTATACCTGCGTACTCTTTGTTTTTCTTTAGCTCAGAACAAAGATTCAGGCCGTTATCATCAGGAAGTATTACGTCTAATAATATCACATCGGGCTTTTGCCTGGCCACTGCATTCAGTAAGTCACCGCCGGTGCGGGCAACCTCCATATCAAATCCTTCCTTCTTGAGAATTATCTGATAGAGTTTAACGACCACCGGATCATCATCAACGATTAATATTCTTGCCATGTTGGTTTATCCATTGTTATGTTTAGTAATTCAATTACTGCTATAAAATAGTTTAAAAATTTCTTTGCAGAGAATTCTTACAGCCATTCAGTAAGCAGGAAGGATAAGGAATTACAACTGTGGTATCAGCATTAAACCAGTGAGGCATTAAATATAAAAAAAATTAATCAAAAACGCTGTTACTTAATGCTTTACGTAAAGATAAATCAAAAATGGTTTTCAAAATAAGGTATATCATCATTTGCCACCACTTCTTTCTGTTTCCAGAAAGCAAGGGTAACTACGTGCCCGTCGGGTGTTTTTAACAGGCGGCCAAAAATAGCGTTGATGGCATTGAACATCACATCGGTAACACCCACAGTATAGGTTTCTGCCGGTGGTATGGCTTCAATAGTATCCATTGCGGATTCAGTACCAGCTACGGTTTTGTGAGCGGGCGTGGGCTGCAACATAACAGTATATTGATTATACGATAATAAGGTTTGTAAAAACTCACTCCGTTCTTTGGCTACATTTTTTTCGACTATGGCACATTTAATGCCGTCCAGCTCTTCACATTCGTGGTTCTTATTAATGGCCATATACTTATTTTTTAAAAACCAGTGCTTACTGAATAAATGTAATCATATACACAACTTGCCATCCCCGTAATCAGGATCCCGATAACACAGATGTATAAAGCAAGTTTGGGTAAAGCGGGTATCATCAGTTTTTCTATGGGCTGTTCATTACTATCCATAAAAATAGCTTTCACTACCCGTAAATAATAGTAGAAAGATATAACCATATTCAAAGCTGCTACAGCAATAAATACATAATGTCCTTTAGCTGCACCCGCCATCAATAAAAAAAATTTTCCAAAAAAACCTGCCGCCGGCGGTACACCTGCCAATGAGAACAGGGCAATGGTTAATACCCATGATAACAAGGGGTTATGGGTATAAAATGCTTTATAATCACTGATATTCTCCTTAGCTGTCAAAGCGCTTACCAACGACACTACCCCAAAAGCCGCCAGGTTTGAGAACACATATATCAGTATAAAATAAATTACAGACGCACTCCCTGGCTGTGAACTTCCAGAGATTCCTACCAGGATAAAACCGACCTGGGCGATGGATGAAAAAGCAAAAAATCGCTTTATATTGTTCTGCCTCAGTGCAAAAAGATTACCAGTAATAATAGTAAGTAAGGAAAGAATAACGAGCATATAATACCAGGTTTCTGCCAATGGTTTGAATACTGTATAAAGTGCAGATACAAATACAAATAATACAGCGGCTTTGGATACAACAGACAAATAAGCGGTTACCGCCACAGGCGCCCCTTCATATACATCAGCCGTCCATAAATGAAAAGGCACAACAGAAATTTTAAAAGCAAAGCCTGATAATAAAAGAATAAAAGCAAATACCTGTAACGGTGACTGGTTAAGCTGGGCGGGCAATTCAGAAAAAACCAGCGTACCTGTGGCGCCATATACAAAAGAAATACCCAGCAGTAATAAAGCAGAAGAAAAAGCGGATGAAATAATAAATTTCATGGCGGCTTCCGAAGATTGTCTTTTTGATAAATCAAAATTAGCAGCAGCGGCAAGAGGGATACTTGATAATTCAAGTCCCAGATAAAACATTAACAGGTTTCCACTGGAAATCATAAAAAACATTCCCAACAAAGTTGAGAGAAGCAACATATAAAATTCAGCTACCTGCTTATGTGTTTTAAGCCAGGTATAAGATTGTAAAGAAATGATCAGGAAAGCCAGGTTAAGTATATTTTTTTCGAGTACAATGAGTTTCGAGGTGTGAAACATTTCACTGAAAAGTATTCCTTCAGTATTACAGAAAAAGCCATACACAAAGTTGATGAACAGAAGAAGGTTGACAAATATCAAAATCGACTCATTTGTTCTTTCCTTACCCAGCTTCATAAACAGCAGCAGGAAGATAATAGCAGTGAGTACAAGTTCCTGCCTGAGTAATATGAAGAAATCAGTTAGCATGTTTCGGTTTTCATTTAAGGATAATCGCTTTTCCTACCTGTTGCATAATATTTTCTGTTGCAGGTACTATTAATTGATTGATCAAAAAAGGGGCTACGCCTATTACAACAACCCCTGAAATCAATAATACAGCAGCTACTTTCTCAGTCCAGTTGGCATCAGTTAACCCGATATAGTTATTAGGTAATGGTCCCATAACCGTTTTGCCGGCAGCCCGCAAAATATATACCGCGGTAACAACAATAGAGGCACAAGCAAGTATAGTTGCCAGCCGATACCATCCATCCGGGTTCTGCCACGATCCAATAAATACGGTCATCTCAGCCACAAAGCCGCTAAAACCGGGAAGTCCGAGTGAACACAAACCCGCAATCACAAAAACGGTGGATATAAATGGCATCACTTTCAATAAGCCGCCTAACTGCGCCACCATTCGGGTATGTGTTCTGCTATAGATCATGCCGATAGCGGAAAAGAAAAGTGCCGTCATTAACCCGTGTGATACCATTTGCAATACCGCACCATTAATAGACGTTTGCGTTAACATACCAATACCCAGTATCACAAAGCCACAATGACTTACCGAAGAATAGGCATTGATATATTTCAAATCGGTCTGCATCATGGTAGCGAAAGCACCATAGATAATGGCGATAGTTGCGAGTAAAATTATGATCCATGAATACGCATGCGCCGCATCGGGCATCAGGAAGGTGGCTACGCGCAAACATCCATAACCGCCCAGTTTCATAGATATCCCTGCAAGAAACATGGAAGCCGCAGTTGGCGCTGATGCATGTCCGTCAGGCACCCATGTATGAAAAGGGAACAGCGCTGCAAAAATTCCAAAACCAATAAACGCAAAGGGGAAAAATATTTTTTGCATGCTTACCGGAAGATGCATTTGTGAAATCTGCATAATATCAAAACTACCGGTAGTAAAATAGATGCCCATCAATCCAACAAATACCAGCGCAGAGCCAGCCATTAGCATCAATGCCAGTTTCATGGCACTATATTCTTTTTTACCGGTGCCCCAGATGCCGATGAGTAAGAATTTAGGAATGACAGCAATTTCCAAAAAGAAAAATAAAGTAAACAGATCAAGTGAAATAAAGAACCCATACGCGCCAAGACTTAATAAAAGTAAGAGAAAGAAAAATTCCTTACTTAATTTTTCCATAGTCCATGAAACCAGTATTCCCGAAACAACTACGAACGCGGTTAATAAGATCATGGCTATAGAAATGCCATCCACCCCTACATGATAATTGATGTGCAAGGGAGCAAACGCAGGCTGGCTGAATTCAAAGAGCATGGGCGAGTGATCGCCCGCTGCTCTTGCCTGACAGTATTGCTTTAGTAAAAAAAAGGATGCAGCCAGTTGGAGTACAGAACCTATAAGCGCAACAGCCCTTACCTGCTTCAGTCCACTGCAGAAAAGTACTGCCAGCGCTGTAATCAATGGTAACAAAATTAATAAAGACAGGTTCATGCGACTATTATTTCCATAAGTAAATAAATAAAACAGCTAAGGCAGCAATGCCACCAAAAAAATATAAGGCATAGCCCTGCACTTTACCTGATTGTATGTCTTTGATTCCTATTGAAATTTTTGCAGTGCTATTTGCCAATAAATTTATGCAACCATCTACTATATACTTATCTATCCACGCAATAGGTTGCCCAATCAGCGGGAAGATGATTTTTTTTGTGATGAAAATATATACTTCATCGATATAGAACTTTTTAAAGGCCGCATGATATAAACCACCTGACATAGCAGCGAATTTTGCGGGTTTATCGTTTTGTTTTTTATACAGGCTGGCAGCCAAAAAAATAGCCATCAGGGTTAGACTAACCGGTGCCAGCGAAAATAAAATATCCGTATGTGTTTCAAGTGGCAGCCCATCTGCAGTTACCCATGTTGCAAAAGGCAGAAAACCCACGCCCACAGCACAGATAGACAATAGTACCAATGGCAGTTTCATCGAAAAGGTTCCTTCCCCGTGATGTGAATGAGGAGGGTCTGCTTCTTTGTTCCAGAATATTGAAAAATATAAACGGAACATATAGAAGGCAGTAAGCATGGCTGTAAACAATGCGATAGCGTATACCATTTTATTAGCATGCCAGGCAGCCAGTAAAATTTCTTCCTTACTAAAAAATCCTGCAAAAGGTGGAATGCCGGCAATAGCCAGACAGGCAATTAGAAAAGCAATATGTGTTACCGGCATCAACTTTCGCAAGCCGCCCATATCTTTCATCTCATTACTATGCACCATATGAATAACTGCACCTGCCCCAAGAAACAATAATGATTTGAAGAAAGCATGTGTAAATAAATGAAACATCGAAGCCATATAACCCAAACCATTTTCGCCACCTTGTTTTGATACCCCTAATGCAAACATCATGTAACCAATCTGCGACATGGTTGAATAAGCAAGTACTCTTTTAATATCCGTTTGTGTACAGGCAATAACGGCGGCAAGCAATGCGGAGAAAGCGCCTGTCCAGGTTACAATCTGCAAAGCCGCAGCATCTACTGAAAATATGGGAAACAATCTTGCTACCAGGTATACTCCGGCCACTACCATGGTGGCGGCATGAATTAAGGCAGACACAGGCGTGGGCCCTTCCATCGCATCGGGCAACCAGATATGTAAGGGAAACATGGCCGATTTACCGGCACCCCCTATAAACACGAGTGTTAATGCCCATGTTAAAGCAGACACACCGAGAAAACCGGCAGCGGCCATGCCAAGAAATTGCGGCGATTGGAGTGAGGTTAATCTTTCAATCAATAAACTTATATCCAGTGTTCCTCCATAAAATCCTAATAATAATATACCGATCAGAAAGCCAAGATCAGCAAAGCGCGTAACGATAAATGCTTTTTTGGAAGCAGCTACGGCAGATGGCCTATCATAATAATATCCGATAAGTAAAAACGAAGAAACACCTACCAGCTCCCAGAAAATATATACCTGGAAAATATTACCGGATAATACCAGTGCCAGCATAGAAAAAGTAAACAGCGAAAGAAATGCATAATAGGTAGCAAACCTTTCTTCACCTTTCATATAGCCCAGGCTGAATATATGCACCATCAGTGACACGAAACTTACCACTACCAGCATCATTACCGAAATGGGATCAATGGTGATGTCCATATCAATCGATAGATGCGGTGAAAACTCCAGCCATACATATTTAAACGCAGTGATCTTCCGATAGGCACCATTAAGTTTGCCATCCACAATAAAATATTGCTTTGCTGCCACAAAGGATAGTACAACCGATACCAACAAGGACACTGTACCCATAAATCCGGAAGATGTTTTCAGGTATCTTCTGCCAAATAGACCCAGTAATACAAAAGTTGCCAACGGCAGCAATGGGATCCATATGATATAAGCGTAGTTTGGCATTATTTTTAAAATTTCAATTCAGTGGCATCTTCCACATCAATGGATTGATGATTTCTGTAAAGATTGATAATAATGGCTATGGCAACAGCGGCTTCCGCAGCGGCAATGGTGATGATGAAGATGGCGAAGAACATTCCATCCAGTTTATCCGGATACAGGTATTTATTAAATGCTACAAAATTGATATTTACGCTGTTCAGCATAAGTTCAATAGCCATTAGCATGGTAATCATATTCCTTCGCGTAAACAACCCGTACATACCGATAAAAAACAGCGCTGTACTTACCATTAATATATGCGATAAAGGAATTGTGTTCATATTAATGCTGAGGGGGATTTTGTGGTGCCGAAATATTTTTGGTATTCTTCATAGCGATTACAATACAACCAATCATTGCTGCCAGTAACAACATACTTACCACTTCAAAAGGTAATATATAACCATGTTCCGTTGTACTGAGCATCTGGGTACCGATCTCGGCGACAGATACAGTAAAGGGCCTGCTGACTGTACGGTTGGGAAAATACTGATTTACCAGGTAGCCGGTAAAAAAAGTGCCGAACAAAACAGCGAGTATAGAAAAAATAATACGCGTAACAGAAGGTTGCGGCATTTCTTTTCCTGATTGCTGTGTTAAAAAAATAGAAAAAATAATGAGTACCACAATGCCGCCAACATACACAATGATCTGCACGGCAGCAATAAATTCAACCTGCATCCAGAAATACAGCGCCGCGATGCCAACCAACGAAAACAATAACCAGATAGCAGACCGGAAGATTTTACGGGATGTAACAGCCAGCAACCCGGCAGTTAAGATACCCAGAGAAATAACATAAAATATAACAGCAGATGCATTCATTATTCAACACCCTCCCTGATTTTTGAGCCTGGTAAATTTAATTTCTTCGTGAGCCTGCTCCTGTCAAATACACTGTGTTCAAAATTCTGTGCCATTTTAATAGCATCGGTGGGACAAGCTTCAATACATAAGTTGCACATGGTACATAATTCGAGATGATAAATAAATGTATCGATCGCTTTTTTCTTTTTGCCTTCGGGTGTGATGTCAAACTTCGTAATGATCTTGATGGTGCCATTCGGACAGGCCAGTTCGCAGGCAGTACAACCTGTGCAGGCGTGTTCATTGCTGGCATCATGGGGCATAACTACTTCTCCCCTGAAACGCTCTGCCAGCTTGAGTGTGTTACGGTTATCAGGGTATTGCTGGGTAATGATCTCTTTCGGATGAAAGAAATAATAGCCCGTTTTGCGCATGCCTTTCAGCAATGAGCTCACACCATTATAAACATCCTGTATATACTCTTTTAAAAACATGAATACTTTTTAATTATCATTTAACTTTCATCTAAAAATTTACTAGCTTCTGAAAAACTCTCAACTCTACACTTTTAATTCATAACTATCAAAAATGCCATCCTAATATAGCGATTACTGTAACCAATAGTAAATTGAACAGGCTTATCGGCAATAAATATTTCCATTCCAAATTTAGTAATTGGTCAACACGCAACCGCGGAAAGGTCCACCGGAACCACATGATCAGAAAAATAAGAAAAAATGTTTTTGCCATAAACCATACGGATGATGGAATATAGTCCATCACATGATTAAATCCCTGCCAATGTCCGATATGCAAAGGCATCCAGCCACCCAGAAATAGTGTTGCACCTATGGCACATACAATAAATATGTTGATATATTCAGCCAGGAAAAATAAAGCAAAACGCATTCCTGAATACTCTGTATGGAAACCCGCAGTAAGTTCTGATTCGGCTTCTGCCAGATCGAAAGGTGCCCGATTGGTTTCGGCAGTTACGGCAATAATAAATATTACGAAAGAAATCATTACCGGTATATGACCTTTAAACAGCCACCAGCCATTTTCCTGAGAGGCAATAATATCTGATAATTGCAGGCTACCCGATAATACAACGATGGACAGTACAGATAAGCCTGCTGACAGTTCATAACTCACGATCTGTGCACCACTGCGCATGGCACCCAGCAAAGAATATTTATTATTACTTGCCCAGCCCGCCATTAAAATTCCGATCACAGATAAAGAGGAGATAGACGAGATATATAATACGCCGATATTGATATCCCATATCTGGAAATTTTTGGCAAAGGCAATCGGCGCGAGTAATAACATCGCAACAATCATTACCACAAAAGGCGCCAGGTTAAAAAGAAATTTGTCTGCCAGGTCAGGCGTCAAACCTTCTTTCATCAGCAGTTTCAAGGTATCGGCCACTGTCTGAAACATACCACCGGGACCCACACGGTTGGGTCCAATACGTATCTGGATACGTGCCGCTACTTTTCTTTCCATCAATACCAGTACCAATCCAAGAACAGCAAATAATGCTGTTACCAAGCCGATTACGATCAGGCATTCCAGCATCAAAGCCACTGATGGTTCGAATGTGTTGTATAACCCATCCTGTATAAAATTTGTAATGCCTTCTAAACTGAACATAGTTGTATGTATTACCTAACTTATCTATTGCTAAAGCGTCTTTGTGAATAGCCAATAAAAAATCACTCCTCTATACTCACCATTCACCACCATTTCTTCACCTGTCAATGTCCGGAATCACCAAATCCAATGTTCCCATGGTTGCCATCAGATCGCCGATCTTACTCCCTTTTGCCATATGCTCCAGCGCCGAAAGATTTGAAAAACCGGGGGACCTGAATTTAATACGGTAGGGTGTGGTACCCCCTTCACTCACTATGTATACCCCAAATTCTCCACGTGCCGTTTCCACCCTTGAATAAAATTCTCCTTTGGGCAATTTTAAAACCGCTTTGGTCTTTGCCTGAAAATCTCCTTCCGGAATGGCATCGATCAGTTGTTCAATAATGCGTATCGACTGGTTCATTTCTCTTATCCGCACCATATACCGCGCAAAAGAATCGCCTTCCGTTTCCAGTATTTCATCAAACGCAACGCTGTCATATACTTCATAAGGAAATATTTTTCTTATGTCGCAATGAACCCCGCTTGCCCTTGCTACCGGGCCGGTACATCCATAAGAAATTGCATCTTCTTTTGTGAGAATGCCCACTCCTTTCATGCGGTTCTGAAAAATGATATTATTCGTAACAAGGTCTTCGTATTCAGTAACCTTTGCCTTGAACTGTACCACAAATTCTTTTACGCGCCGTTGAAAGTTGGGATGAATATCATACATCACACCACCCGGCACCATATAATTCATGGTTAAACGCGCACCACAGGTTTCTTCCATAATCTCATTGATCATTTCACGCTCCCTGAATGCATAAAAGAAGGGAGTGAAGGCCCCAAGATCCATTGCCATGGCGCCAAGCCATAATTCGTGCGAAGCAATCCTGGTTAACTCACTCATCAGTACCCTTATTACTTTGGCTCTTGACGGCACTTCTATCTGCATTCCTTTTTCTACACAAAAAGCAGAACCGAGATTATTAATATGTGATGACAGGTAGTCCATCCGGCTGGTTACATAAATGAATTGCCGGTAACTAAGACTCTCACACATTTTTTCTATGGAGCGATGTATATAACCCAGATGGGGTTCAATTTTTTTAATCGTTTCGCCATTCAATGTAATCACCAGGTGCAATACTCCGTGCGTGGCAGGATGTTGAGGGCCAACATTGATAACCAGTTCCCCTTCGGAGCCCAATGCTGTCGTATCTTTTATGATATCGGTTTTCGAATACATCCGTTCTTTATAATTTTATCATATTGATGGGGTCTTCAAAATCTTTGCGTAAAGGATATCCTTCAAAATCATCCGTTAATATCAATCGCCGCAGATCTGGGTGATGCAGAAACCGTATACCAAACAATTCATAGGTTTCCCTTTCATGAAATTCAGCGGTACGCCAGATATCTGAAACCGTTTCTATTTCAGGCGTATCGCGGTTAAGGTTGGCTTTAATAACTATTGAATGATGATAACTGGAAGATGACAGGTGGTAAACCATTGTGAGATGTGTCTTCCAGTCGATACAGGTAAGACAAAATAAATAATCGAAATGAAAATGTGATTGCCGTAGCTTTTGCGCTAAGGGTTTCCAGGCGGAAGGCTCAATCAATATATGTAACCATTCGCCTGTTTCATCAAATGTGGCTGAGGGCTGTTCGGCAGTAACAAACGATTGTATCTCTTCGTTGCTCATAAGGTGTTTGGGTACTATCCTTTTAGTTCTTCTTTTATCTGTTCCCTTGTTAATCCGCTTTTTATTTTTTCCTGCAAACTGATCAATGCATGTAACAAAGCTTCCGGTCTTGGCGGACAACCGGGAATATATACATCCACTGGTATTATATGATCCGCACCTTTTACAACAGAATAGGTGTTATAAAAAAATGGGCCGCCACTAATGGCGCATGCACCCATGGCTATTACGTATTTGGGATCGGCCATCTGATCGTAGAGACGTTTTAAAACAGGTCCCATTTTATTAACAATTGTCCCTGCAATAATGATCACATCAGCCTGACGCGGTGTGGCGCGGGCCACTTCAAAACCAAATCTCGAAAAATCGTATTTGGAAGAGGCTACCGACATCATTTCAATGCCACAGCAACTGGTAGCAAATGTTAAGGGCCATAGAGAATTTGAACGGGCCCAGTTAATAAGTTCATTAAAACTACTTACTACAATACCGCCACCGGCTGTCTGGTGTATTTCTCCGGGAAAACCGGCATTGCTTTCTGCTATCTGTTCTTTCAGCTCCATTTTAATGCTCCTTTTTTGTGTGCATACAGAAAGCCCATGAATAAGATAAAAATGAATACCAGTATTTCAAATAAAGCAACCATGCCCACCTTTTTTACCACAACGGCCCAGGGGTAGAGAAATATAAGTTCCACATCGAAAATCAGGAACAATAAAGCAAACAGGTAATAGCCCACATTAAACTGGTGCCAGGGAGAGGTTTCGGTAGGAATACCACATTCGTAAGCCTGACCCTTTGGGGGATTTTTACTTCCCTTTACCAGGATTTTTCCCACCAGGATGCCACCTGCCGAAAATGCCACAGCCGCTATAATCAGCGCAATCAGCGAAACGGCACCCATAGATAATGATTTGATTGTGACATCTTTGCTTTATTTAACAGTAAAATACGAAGAAATCATATCAAAATAAAAATGATTAAGCAAATGCTAAATGATCATAGGAACGGAACAAGTTTCGTACCTTACATTTCGTTTTTTGCTACTATAACTATCCTGGTAGCATTTTTTTCATACTTATTAATATGCCCGGTTTGAAACAGAGCAATTTTGAATATATCATTAAACACCAAAGCAAAACGTTCGATGATGCCATGCAACGCATTACGTATAGTTTTAATGACATTGAAAATACCATTATCGGGCAGGTAGAAGAAGACGGTAATACCATCTATTTATATGAGTACCGGGGGAAATATATAGGTACCGAATTTCTGATTTCTTTCTCCAAGGATTCTGTTTCCTATAAACTGATTAATATAGATGAAAAGCAGAATGAACTTAGCAATGCAAGAGAAATATAATTTCTATACTGCAGTAACAGGTTCTAACATTTTTACATAGGCCTCATTCTCTTTAAACATCTTCAACCCCGAAAGCAGGCTCATATAGGGTATCTGTTTTGAGCGGTGATTGAGCATACTTACTTTTAAAAGAATATTCCAGTGGCGGATGATCTCTTTCCATGCAAAGAAGATGGAATGCCCGGGGTCATATATATGGGTAGGCTCACTTCCTGCGCCATTGAGTTCAATGATGGAAAAATTTTTTCCCTGTTTGAATTCTTCCCAGGTATTATAACGGATATCCATTCGGCCAAAATAAAACCCGGGTATTTGCTGGCAAACCTCATCAATGAATAACACAAGTTCCTCATCCACAAGATCCGTTACATCTAGGAATTTAGCACCTCTGCAATGATTTCCATAGGGTACCATCAGGTACTTTTCTCCATTTGGAAGAACATGTTGCAATTCTTTCCCAAATAGTTTACGCAGTGTTTTAAGTTGCAGGATAAACCGTTTATCTTCCTGTAATAATGCTTCAATGGTTTTTACACCATCGCCTGTTACAGCTAAAAACTCCTTCCCTACTATTCCTGTAATATGTCCTTTACTTTCACCTGGCAGCCGGTAATAAAAAATACCAACTTCATTTTCTAACGGAATGAACTGCTGTACCAGAAAGTCAACCCTCGATTCATTTGCATAGCTAACTAATGCATCCATTGTATCGATTTTTTTTACGCCCAGTCCCCGCATGCCTATATCCGGCTTAGCTATCAGTGGAAAGACAAGACCCGACATGTCAATTTGCCTGCGCAGATCTTCTGACGCAACCTCTTTGCCCATTAACAAGGTTTGGGGATAATATTTTTGTGGGATCAGATCATATATCTCTTTTTTACTTTCCAGTAAAAACCCTCCATTTTTTATGGATGGATTAGAAGCATTAAAAAAGAAAACTGCCCTGGCCCGTATACACAGCCAAAACCAGTACATATAAATGGGACCGTACACTATATTAAAAGGCCAGTACTCCCAATTAAACAATTTAATAAAAAATGGACGGCTGGTAAAGTTTTTAAGTGTTTGCATAATTTGTTTAGGATACTATGATTTCAGGAGAAAATGCCAGTTCTTCTTTATACATTTTACCCGCTGCAAAATCTTTGTATACGAGAATCCCCCTGGCAGCATTGAGTTCTATGCCCGTAATACTAACGGTAAGCAGATTGTTATGCCTATTCATAAAAAGATCATTTGCATTATCACCATCGCCTCCAAATTCATGAAAGTGAAGAATATCATCCTGTGTGGGAAAAGGATTTTCATGCTGCCATTGTGCAAACCACTGCTCTCTTTTTCGGATCACATCTTCATTATATAAGGTGGCGGATGACCAGATATAAGAACTGTTACGGGGCATTTGCCGGCAATATTTTCCACTACCATCCCAGCGGCATTCGAATAATCCATCCTGTTGGAGAATAATAATCGTAAAGGGTTCTACCGCGGCAAGGTTTAAATGATGAAAACACTTTACAGGCGTTGCTGATGAAATAATATCAAGGCATACCAATCCGCGGCTTCTTTGATAAGGGGGTAAAGAAACATGTTTGATAAATGCTCCATTGAGTAAAACTGCAGCATGCCCATTATCATTGATAGCTATCCATGTTCCACCAGCTTCTGCATCTTTAGGATACAGCAGTGTGGTACTTTTTTGCCGGTACAATTGCGGTATCATGGCAGGTTTCCGCATCAGGTTTTCATCGCGGTTTGAGGTGATGAAATAGCTGTCTTTAGCCGCCACAAAAGTTACTGTGCACATGCCTTACGGTATTTTAGGGTAGATGATGCCACGCCATAGCCATCCGGCAATTGGATGGCAGATACTTCATTAATGCCTACGCGAATTAACGCCATATGATGCACTGTATGTTCGAGATTATACACTACTTCACGGTAATAATTACTTTCAATGGTTACTATCTCTTCCGTATGTTCATCATAACCTGCTTCGAGCAGAAGTTTTTTATCGTGCTTCAGTAACTTGTCATACACGGTATCCAATATTTCGGCGGCGAATACTTTATCTGTTTCCAGACGATAGTCTCTTTTTCGATTTTCATAATTAACAATACCGGTTTCGTAGCCCTTATTGAGGCAAAGAAAAAGTTCAATAATATGACGGACATGCTGCCCTATACTGGCATTTAAAAGTATCTGGCTGGGTTTTGTATACTGCTCAGGCGTAAGTTCTTCAAGCGAATTACGTAACTGTACAAATACATTTCCAATAGCTTGTTGAAGTTGCATAGCAGCGCGTTTTTTACGTATTAATTTTTTTTGGCAAAAACTGATAAGGAAACCATCAGGTTATCAGATAAAACAAAACTGGATCCGCCTACTTTAAAATCTTTCCGGTTCAGTTTACATTCCCCCGTAAATAATAATCCATCGTTCTGCGAAACTACTGTAAAAGGCAGACTGATCTGCTTACTTATCCCTTTAATCGTAAATGTACCTGTAAGCAGATACTTTCCTGGCTTATCACCTGCCGTTATTTGCTTTGAAACAAAACTGAGGATTGGATATTTTTGAACATTGAAATATTCTTCTTTGCGCAGATGATTGTCTCTCGCACCCATGCCTGTGTTTACCGTATTAGCATCAACACTTACATTGAACATAGAGAGAGCTAATGCGGAAGAATTGAAATGTATGGTACCCTGCAAGCCTGTAAAACTTCCACCAACCGGCAATCCAAAATTCTTAATAGAAAATTTTATGGCCGAGCTTTTATCCACAGGTGAATACTCCTGACCCCAACCTGTAGAATGTAATACTGTTATTGCTGCAGCCAATAGAAAATATCGCAAGATGCCTGTTTTCATGGGTATTATTTACTGATAGGTGCACTACCAAAAAGATGATTGTATTGCTGACAGTGAATTAAGGCATACTTGTATTTTGCAAAGTCAGGGCTACCCGTTATGTCATAAACCTGGTTACCAGCGGTTGATTTAAGCTTGCCCAGGTCTATAAAATCTGCAGGCTGTGTTTCTGTTGACAGGTATACATGTAGATCGGGTCCGTTATTGGTACTGAAATTTTCTAAAGCCAGCGAGTATTTACCTGCCACCAGGTACACTTTAGCCGAGCCGGATACATTCTGCCCGTAAGAAATAAAGTTACCGGCCATAGTATTACGTACTACCATAGCGGCAGTGTCAATTTTTTCATCTAATGCAGCTGTTGAGGAGCCCACATTTTTATTGCAGGCAATCAGGATGAGAACAATACCCAAAACAATGATACTTTTTTTCATGGCAAATTTTTTATTGTTTAAAAATGATAAGCAACGCCCAGCCCAAACGCATTTACTTTATTACGGAACCTGTTTACCTGTGTTCCGTCGGGTGCTATTTGCTTAATAGTAGTTGTTTTATATTCTACAAATACAAACTGGTAATCTGCTTTAATGGCCCAACGTTTACTCAGACTATATTTTAAAAAAAATTCGGAATTCAGAGTGCCATAATCATTATCGCCGGTAAGTAATACGTTGAATGGCGCAGGTTTTGCAGCCGGTTCGGCTTTTGTAACACCATTACTTGTTAAGATGGCACTGGTAGTCCGCCCAAACGTAAACCCGATAAGGTCAATATTAAAACCAGCAGACAAACGGCTGTTGAAATTATATCCGAAATTGGCAGATAAATTTAGCGAGTTGGTAAATGGCCGCTGTACATTTAAAGTATCTTCATTTTTAGTGAGATGTTCGGCAAATACAATTAAAAAAGGGAAAGTAGTGGAACGAGCCAATCGGGCGGGCGCAGTGGTAAAATCAGTCTTAACTCCAAAATAGCTCGACCACCTGAGTCCGAGGCCCGCTTCCCACTTTTTTTTCGTACCCAAACGCCAGTTATGAACATAAGAAGCAGCCAATACACCCTGTGATTCGCCGATGGTTGCTGAAAAATCAACGAAGCGGTTGATACGGGGTAATGAGGTGGTTTGTGCAACACCCATCAGTACCGTAACTGACAGTAATGCCATCAATAGAATTTTTTTTATCATTGCCTTATTTTTAAAATGGATTTACTGAGGGCTGTTAGTTCCTTTCTATAAAGTATCGCAAGAACAGTGCAGGAAATGAATACAAGTAAGGCGTAAATAAATAACTGGCCGCCATCATTCATCACTTCAAAACCAAGTTTGGTAAGATGAGAAAATAGAGCCCCTGCCATGAGGGCCATTCCCAACAGGGCACCCATACCGGTTGTACGTGGATAGAGAATTAAACAGGAAGCAATCAGTTCCATAATGCCGATACCGATTCTGCCCCAAGGCTCCATGTTAAGTGTAGTAAATATGTAGACGGACTCTGGGGAGGCAGAAAATTTAAAATATAAAGTTTGCAGCATAATCACCGCCGCCAGTATCCGTAAAAGCCATGTGATAATAAGGGTAAGTTTCAGGCTCATCGTGTTAGTTTTGGTTGGTTTGATTAATGGAAAATTTTCTGCCAGTTGGCATCTGCTTTATTTTTCAGGTTAGGTTCGTCTTTGTTCCAATCCTTCAAAGTATTATTGAAAAATTTATTGTAAAACAGGTATAACTTATTATTGACGATTTTAAAAGTACCAGGATCCACATTTACTTTTTCGCCGTTTGCGCCCATGGCATAAGCACACCAGCCCCCATATTCAGGTGCATACTTTGTGGGATTTTTTTTAAACTCCTCTTTATTTTCCGGAGAAGAAAAATAATAGATAACCCCTGCTTCAACAAACGCCTGGTCTTTTTTTCCCCTTACCGCTTTTCCCTGTTTGAAATACGAAACAGGATCGTATCCCTGAATGGCCACGCCATCAACTAAATTAAAATGCTTTTTATGCAGGGCAGCTGCATCCTGTGCCATTACATTGCCAGTAGATAGGAAAATAAATAGGAGTAAAAATGAAATCCGGGTCATAAGCTTTTTTTGGTATCAACAATAGAATACGTTTTTGGAAACCTGTTGGTTGTCTCAGAAGACGGAAGGATTTTTAATTCCTTACCGGGATTAGAATAAATTTTTCATAAACTGTGGCCTTTACAACAGATCTCCTCAAATACTACCAAGGTAGCGGCTCCTCTTTTTTAACAAACACTTTGCAATTTTTATTCTTTGTCCTTAATCAAAGGCCAGTTTTTTTCTGCTTTTTGAATATTGCCTTCTGTATCTTTTTTCCACATAGATTGTACATTCTTATTATAATTGAAATAAAGTTTATTATCAATTATCGTCCATGCATCCGGGCTAGTTGGTGCTTTATGGCCATCTGCTGTGCCATAGGCGCAATAACCACCATACTGCGGTGCATATTTTTGAGGGTTGCCGGTAAAAGCAGCAAGGTTTTCGGCATTGGCAAAATGCCATATCGCATTTTTCCATTCATAGGAGAAATGATCGTCGCCTTTTACTGCTTTATTATCGGTAAAATAGGCAACAGGATCATAGCCACGAATAGCCACCCCATCGGAAATGAATACTGCTGATTTCTGAGAAAACCCTGTCAATACCAACGAAAGACAAAGTGCAAGGCCGAGAATTATCTTTTTCATAAATTTTTTACTTGTATTATTAATATTTTCATTAGACGCCAAAGCCGCAAACCCCTTACAACTGCTGATTTTCCTTTCAGCAAGTACACTTGAATAAGCCGTTATTACCAAATTCAATTGATCGTATATTTGGGTGTATTGTAAGGTAAGGGCCACCATACCGTCTAATCGGTTGGTAAGGCAATTCACGCCTATTTATTCATCAAACAATCACCTACATGAAAAAAATATTTTTAGTCGCGGCTATAATAGTTCAAACAGGATTTTTATTTGCGCAAACAGGCCCAAAGGGGTTAAACCTAAATGACAAAGCTCCAGAATTCAATGCGCCAGATCAGAATGGGAAAATGGTTTCATTAAAGAATGAATTAAAGAAAGGGCCAGTAGTATTAGTATTCTACCGCGGTCAATGGTGTCCGTATTGCAACAGGCAATTAAAACAACTGGAAGACTCACTACCCCAGATAAAAGCAAAAGGGGCAACCGTAGTAACGGTTAGTCCGGAAAAGCAGGAAAATATTGCTAAGACCATTACCAAAACAAAAGCTTCCTATGCTATTCTTCATGATGAGGGCCTGCAGATTATGAAAAATTATGACGTAGCATATAAAGTAGATGATAACACCATTGAAAAATATAAAAAATATGGTATTGATTTTACAGTAGCCAATGGAGAAGCAAATGGGGCCAGTTTACCGGTTCCGGCTGTCTATGTAATTAGTAAGGAAGGTAAAATCGTTTATAAATATTTCGATGTGAATTATGCAAAACGATCTTCGGTTAAAGATATACTTGAACATCTCTGAATAGCATAGTTTACAAAATTTACAAAATGTAAACTTATCCTCCGGCTTCAGGCTGATAATTATCCAGTATACGCCTGTGATAATTAATCTGCCCCAAATGATAATTAAGATGCGCTAGTAAATGCAGCAGGAAATACTCAGTGGTCATAGTTTCTGCCAACACTTTTTCAGGATACTCTTTAGCGAGCGCTTCATCTGTTAATCTTTCAATCGTTTTAGAAACGGTTACCGCTGTATGTTCAAGTGTATGGATAAGGTCTTTTACAGGAATATTTTTAAGGCTGAATTCTTCCGGTCGATTTCGGACATACCCACTTGCACCTAAAACTGCGCCAATATAATACTGAAGATTTCCTAACAGGTGCAAACAAAGATTGCCACCAGCGTTATTAATCTGCGCTGATGTTATCCAAAGTTTTGTTTCATCACTATAGCTACTGATTTCCGTTTTTAATTTCTGGAGATCCCTTTCAAATAAAGAAGCAAGATGTTTTGTAAGCATACTGAAGAGTATTATTTATGCATTATTATAAACTTTCAGTACCGATTCGCGTAAAGGGGTAGCCTTATCCGATACTACGAATGCAAGTATTTCGGCCAATGCCGCAGGTTTTACCCAAATAGCCGGATCAACTTCGGGCATACTCTTCCTGTTTAATGGCGTGTCTAAAGTAGATGGTACAACAACCGTTGCACTAACATTTTGTCCCTTGGCTTCTTCATTCAGGTATTCGGCAAGTTTAAACAACAGTGATTTTGATAACCCATATGCCAATACATCTTTCCCTGTTTTTGGCTCAATAGCTGGCCTGGAACCAATATAAACCAAGCGGCCGTGTCCATTCTCCATCATGTGTTGAAATAGTGGTCTTGTAACAAAATAGGCTGTTTCAAAATTAAGGGATATTTGTTTTTGAATATCTTTTCCTGTTGCAGCGGCTATATTACCCATAGCAAAACCACCAACCAACATTAGCGCCGCATCAATAGCTGTATACCTGGTAATAACGGAACTTATAAAAGAAGCTGTTTCTTCTTCATTGGTTAAATTCACTGCTATTATTTCCAGTTGGGGATGTGGCGCAAAATCTGCACGCATAGCTTCTGTTACCACAGTGGCAACTACCCGGTATCCCTGCGTTAGAAATTCTTTTGTAACAGCTTCTCCAAGGTTTCCATTTCCACCGGTGATAATAACGGTTTTCATATTTGCTTATTTTTTAAGTCGCTTAAGAATAATAATGAGCTGAAAAAAACGCATAATAACCATACACGATTCAAATACCCTTTTCTACGGTAACAAGCTGGTTGAGTTAATTAATGTCATTCTCATATGCCTTTGAATAAAGGCTGGTCTGTATAGTAAGTTACATAATTTTTGATTAGTCTATCTTCCGTTTAAACACTTAAAAAGGCTGGCCATGGGTTTGTTTAATAACGGCCCTACTAAATGCAGGCAACGCGTGCATGGTCTTTAGAAAAAAAGAGGTAGAGAAGCTTCCACCAAAAAAATATTGTACGGCCCGGCCCATTTTTGTACGGAATCCAAACTTTTTCTGCCATTGGCTTATATACAATTTTTCCATCTGCATTCTGGTAATTTCTCCTGAAAGCAGGAAATGTATATTTTCAAAAGCTATTTTACCTGCGTGCATAGCCATACTCATCCCGTTACCACAAAGAGGGGTAATCATACCAGCTGCATCACCCAACATCAGTACATGATTTTCAATTTGCGTTTTCTGATGAAAACTTACCTGCGAGATAACAAGGGGTTGATCATATAAATGAACAGCCTGCGAAAATATTTTTTTTAATTGTAAATTACGTGACAATGTCTTTTCTTCCATTCCATGAATAGAATTTCCTGACTTACGTAAATTTTCAGCAGTGGTAAGATAACATAAACAACAGGTATCATTTTCAATTCGTGAAATACCGCAATACCCATCAATAAAATTGTGCAGCGCAATGGTATTAGCAGGATGTTGATATTTAATATGGTATTTAACACCGATAAAATTATTGAGTTTGCCGGGTTTATTTGTAACAAAACCCCTATTCCATTTTACATCAAGATTACTTCGTTTACCAAATGAACCCGCTGCTATACGAGCAGTATGTTTTGATGAATTTGTATGGATAATAAAATGATCATTCTCAAAAACTATATCGTTCACTTTACAGGATGTGAAGATACTTACACCCTTTTGCAAAGCAACCTGATACAAAACATTATCCAGCCTATACCTGCTAACGCCAAAGCCGCCTAACGACAGTGCAAAATCATAGACTTTCCCTTTTGTATCAGATACCTGTAACTGATCAATGATGGGTAAGGACCAGTCTGCAAGCGGAACACCGCACCGAATTAAAAAATCCCAGCTTTCCATACTGATGTATTCGCCACAGACCTTATGAAAAGGATAGTCTTCCTTTTCATACAGAACTACCCTGTACCCTGCATCTGCTGCCTGTATGGCAAGGGTAAGTCCTGCAAGGCCTCCGCCCGCAATCGCTATATCATAATCATATCCACTCGCTTTGCTATACATTTTTACTGATAATCAGGTGACGGAAAGCCCATTTCCATTCAACAGCGGCATGATTAATACCGGCCTGTTCACAAAGCATTATCCATTCGTTTTTTAAAAAGCCACGTGCCACACTTAACGGTGCATCATGCTTAACAAGGTAAGAAGAAGAAAATATTTTTGTGAGTACCCGTATAGAATGATATGCCAACCAATGCCTGTGAAGGTCGTTGATAAAAAAGCCAACTATACTGTTTCTCTGCATCCATTGCAACTGAGGCAAAAGTTGCGTGTTAGTAAAGTGATGACAGAATAAACTGGAGAAGATAAGATCCGGGGCGTACTCAAATTTGGCTTCTATAAAATCATTTACTATCCATGTGGAGATACCCTGCAGCAAAGGTTGATTTTTGGCAACCTCGATACAGGCTGATTTCAAATCAATACCGGTACAATGTACTTCTATATTTTTCTTACGGCAATATTTTACAATCGCCACCAGGTTATCACCGCCACCACAACCAATTTCACAAACAGATATTTTTTTACGATTGCCTGCCAAAGAAATAAAACCTTGCAGGGTTATGGCATGCCCACCCAACCATGTATTGATGGTGTCCAGTTCGTCCATATTTTTTTTGATATCCACAAAAGGAATATCATCGCCATCGAGTAATTCTTTTTGATATGAGCGGTATTTCAGGGACATTAACTTTCGGCAATAAAAGTTTCCATCGTAAGTCCGGGGCCGAATGCCATGCCAAGTACCCGAGCCGGGGCCGCCTCTCTTTTTTCCATGATCTCTTTTAAAACAAACAGTACCGTAGGTGATGACATGTTTCCATACCGCGACAATACATCACGGGAATAGGTTAACGCTTCGGGGGGAAGCTCTAATTTTTTCTGGATCATATCCAATATTCTTTTCCCACCCGGATGTATACACCAATGGGTAATATCTGCTAAAGTTAATTTATTATGTGCAGCCGCAGCCTCAACCAATGCGGTAATATCTTCCTGTATCAGTTGCGGTACATAACCGCTCAGTGTCATTAAAAACCCTTTGCTGTTTAATTGCCAGGCCATATCTGCTTTACCTTTCTGTGCCACATGTGAGTAGAACCCACGCAGCGAAAGGGATCCAGGGGATTGAACACAATTGGAAATCAGTACTGCTGCTGATCCGTCTGCAAATAGTAAGCTACTAGCAGCCGCATCTTCTGAAAATTCTTTTTGAAAATGAAGCGTGCATAATTCTGTTGCCACAATTACCACATTGGCATTGGGCTCACTATCACAAATCATTTTACCCAGTTTCAAAGCATGTATGGCTGCATAACAACCCATGAAATTTACAGATGTGCGGAAAATATTGGGTGCCAATTCCATTTCACTCATCAGTTGCAGGTCAAGTCCTGGGGCGCTCATCCCTGTACAGCTAACCGTGATGAGGTGTGTTACCTGTTTGGGTGTAATAAACCCTTCCAGACATTTATCAATTGCTTTTTTTGATATGATCACTGCATCCCTGTCATAAACTTCCATTCTTTTTTCCAATAAAGGAAAGCCGGCATTCTTATCAAGCGGGATAAAGTTTCGCTCAATAGTTTGTATTCCATAATCCGGTACGGAAGAATAGCGTGTATCAATACCGCAATGATCGTATAAGAATTTGAGCTTGCGTGTATCCGCTTCATTCAATCCATACATATCTTTCATAAAATGAAAAATATCGGATTGCTTATGACAATACTCGGGTACCGCGGTTGCTATGGAAATAATATCAGCCAATGTGATGTAAAATTAATAATGTGATAAAAGCAAGGTTTGTACAGGCTGAAGCAAGCCAGTTCATCTGCATGGTATGTTTAAAATCCGCTGCTGCATCGTTTTTCCAAACCCTCATCACCCACCTGAAGAAATATACCAGAACCGGGATAAAAAAGATTTGCAGTATGCCAAACATTAACAATTGCTGCTGCTGGCGGTAATACAAAAAAAGAACAGAAAAGGCGACGAAGTACATCAGAGCGCAAAAAATAAAAGTTCCTCTTTTACCCAGTAACATGGAAATGGTGCGAACACCATCTTTCGCATCTGATGCATGCTGGTATACCTGGGTGATAGGATAAAAACCACCTATTAGAAAACAGGAAGCAATAATACCCAACCATGGAAAAACTAATTCATCGGCAATGGATGACCCCTGGTAGACCATTAAAAACATTAGTCCACCCTGGTTCAGGATCACAGTGAGGTAGCCGCCGATCGGATACTTTTTTAGCCTCACCCCTCGGTAGCTATATAAACGGGAACAAATAATATAGCAGATCAAAAGACTTGCAAACAATATAGAGATGAAACATGCCAAACCCACAGCCAGTAAATCCATACAGATGGTTACATAAAATAATTCTTTTTCCGGAGCCATAGGTTTTTTGATACCCCCGATACTTTCTGTATCCCTATCCATATAGCTGTTGTAACCATTACTTGAGGGATACACCAAAAAATGAATGATAAAAAAAATCAGCAATGCATGTAACCCATTTATTTGTTGTACAGCACTTAGGGCAAACCAGAATACGGGCATCAAAAAAAAGGAAAATGGAAAACGCAATAATTGTATGGTCGACTTTTTAAGCATCTTTATTACGTAACTGGAAGGTTTAATAAGATAAGTGTTTTTATCCATAGTAAGATGTCAAAGACGGGTATCTCCGGCTTTTCTTACAACGATAACATTATAAACAAACAGATGTTCATGAATGCGTTTTATTCTTCCCGGAAATAAAAAAAGTCCCGGTTTAAGCCGGGACCTCCACCAGGTATCTTTGTTTTCCTTTCGCCGGCATTAACCGGATTAAGTTATGAAGGTCTATTTCTCAGAATTTTCTTTGTAATCTACCCTAAAAAAACAATGCCACCTGCTTAAATGAAGGTCTAAATAAAAAAACAGATTACTCTTACACAATTACCGCAAATAATTACATTATTTACTGATTTTAAATGATACCCATCTTTTTCATCAGGTAAGTAGCATTTTTTGTCTGGGCCACGCCTGCACGCATGGTAAAATCGAAGGTTAAGCCATCATCAGACAGATCACTTTCAAAACAAAAATTAGCAACAATACCCGGGTAGGTATTGGACAGAGAACCTAATTCTGTATCGTGTGTGGCTATTAATGCAAGACAATGATAGTGCAGTATTTTTTGAATCAGCAATGCCGTACCATCATGCTTGTCTTTTGAATTGGTGCCGCGCATCACCTCATCCAGTAATACTAAAGCAGGCACGGGTTCGGCTAATGATTCAATAATTCCTTTCAGGCATTTCAGCTCTGCATAAAAATAAGAAGTTCTTTCTTCCAGTGAATCTATATGATGGAAAGAGGTAAGTAAACGTACCGGCCGAAATACAAATGTTTTTGCAAACACCGGCGCTCCCAATTGTGCCAACAGCAAGTTCAATCCCAGTGTTCGCAGAAAAGTACTTTTGCCAGACATATTGGAACCGGTAATGAGGTGTAGCTTTGCGGGCTCACCGATGGAGAAATCATTAACAACTGCCATAGTATTATCCATTAACGGATGTCCCAATCCGGTAGCAGTGATCTTTAGTTCTTCGAAAATTGGCACCGGAAAAATAAAGGAAGGATGATTATAATCAAATGTAGAAAGGGAGTTGAGCAATTCCATTTCACCCAACGTAGTAAACCAATTTTTAAGCTGGCCTTGGTATTGGCGGTTCCATCGAAGGTACATGCCTGCACACAGTAAATCTGACAGGAACAGGCCATTGACCACGAATGAAAGCATGCTTAACCGCAGATCAAATAACCCTATAAGTCTTGATAATTTTTGAAAAGCCTTTTCCGCATGCATAATCTCTTGCTGTTTCTGCCGCAGGTAAGGAGATAGAAATGTTTGTCTGGTAATGAGCTGAAAGCACTTTGCATATTGACTATAGAGATAGCTGCGTTTGGAAATATGATAATACAGCAGGTTAATTTTTTTTAAAATAAAAGTCAGCAGTAATAGGCCCACTATGATATAGGCAAGCATGAGGCTATAACTATTTTTCCAAAGAGAATATACAGTAACAAACATACCGCCAACGGGCCAAACAACAGCGAGGAACTTCCACACAGCTGTCTGTAAAAAAGAAAAATTTGTTTCCGGAATACCAGCCTGTAACTGAGAAAGACTTTCTTCCTCCTCAAATAATAATGCATGTGCCAGCAAGGTTTGCCGAAAATCGATCTTAGCAGATAATTCCTGAATGCATGACTGGTATTGTAAAATATCAGTTGTTTCTGTGAAGGGCTCTAACAGGTGAGCAGCCAATTGTTGCTTGCCGGAAACACTACCCGCTCTGTTTAGCAAATGAAAAAGTGAATGTGCGCCGAAAACGTTCAGGTCTACGGTAAATCCTTTAGGCGGCATATATTCCATACCCCTATCAAGAAAAGAAGATTGGCCATGGTAAATAGCCTTTTCATTTTCATTGATCAGTAAGAGTTGCAATAAAAATGTGTTTTTCTTTTTAAGAGAGGCCGCCCAATACACACAAGCCAAAAAAAAGGATATACTGAGAAGTGACCAGCTTAGGTACATACCATTATACCCGTTTCTGAATGCCTCAACCATTAACCAGGCAAAAGCAACAAATAATAATAACCTTGCCGCACTTACTATAGAAATCTGTTTTGCATATTTTTCCCGTGCGGAGCGATACTGCTCAGCTCTGCGGGAATAAACAGACATAATATCTTCATGCATTTTAGAAAATTATTTTACCAGTGAAGTACCATCATCAATGGTAACCACATATGTTTTGAGTTCACGTTGAAACTGTTGCTGGTAGGCAGCTGTTACCTGCTCAACCATTTGTGTAACTTCAGCTCTTTTAATTATGTTGATGGTACAGCCGCCAAAGCCACCACCCATCATTCGGGCGCCATACACGGCATCATTATTTTTAACCATGTGCACCAATGCATCAGCTTCCGGGCAACTCACTTCATACAATTGGCTTAGTCCATCATGTGTGGCAAACATTTTTTTACCAAAAGAGGAAAGGTCATTTCTCAAAAGGTCTGTACAGGCATCATGTACTCTTTGTATCTCTTCCACCACATATTTACAACGATGATAAACCAACGTATTTCCGCTTGCCAGGCATTCGTTTACTATCTCTATTGTAACATCGCGAAGGCTATTAATATGCGGATATTTTTTTTGTATATCGGCCACACCTCTTTCACATTCCTGCCGCCGTAGATTATATTCTGAAGATGCCAGTGAGTGTTTAACACCTGTATCAAATAAAATGATCCCGATATTTTCTGTTTTAAAAGGCATATACACATATTCCAGTGAGCGGCAATCCAAACGTATCACGTGTTCTTGTTTACCAAACATACTGGCAAACTGGTCCATGATACCGCATTGTACACCTACAAATTCATTTTCTGCCTTTTGCGAAAACTGCACCATCTTTCTTCTGTCCAATCCCAGTGTAAACAAAGTATTGAGTGCAAAAGCAGTAACACATTCAACTGCGGCAGAGGAAGAAAGTCCTGCACCTAACGGCACATCACCCGCGATCACTGCATTAAACCCAGATAAAAGATAGCCGGCTTTCTGCAACTGATCCACTACTCCCAATATATAATTGGGCCAGTTTTTAGTAGTGAATTTTATTTCAGTAAGGCTGCTGCTGAATTTTTCATCAAGGTCGCCGGCAATAAGATGTACTTCATTATCCTCCCGTTTATTGATAGCCATATAAATGGCTTTGTCAATAGCCGCGGGTAACACAAACCCAAGGTTGTAATCTATATGTTCACCAATCAGGTTAATTCTTCCAGGAGAACGGGCAATAAATGCGGCCTCACCAAAATTTTGATTGAATATTTTTGTAACCTTTGCAATTATTATCTCCGACATTGTATAGTTGGATGGATTATCCCTGTGAAACTCTGTGCTCCCGTTGCCTCCGTTTTGAAAAAATTATTCTAAAAAAGCGAAACATCATTTTTGAAATTTTTTTAATACAAGGTGCAGAGTTATAGTGCAACTTCAAAATGCCTTTCGGGTATCATAACATTTTTATAGCCTTTTGTACGTAGTCTTTCAGCGAATTCCTGTTGCACATCATACTCACCATGCACCAAAAATAATGTACGCACTTTGGCCGTATCCTGGCTGGCAATAAACTGGCAGAGGTCATCATAGTCGCCATGAGCACTCATGCTGCGTATCTGTCCTACTTCTGCAATCACTTTATACATATCACCAAATATTTTAACTTCTTTGGCACCGTTCATTAAACGCCCGCCTAAAGAACGGGGCTCACAATAGCCTACCATTAAAATGGTATTGTTACCATTCCCGATATTATTCATGATATGGTGTTTAACCCTTCCTGCATCGGCCATACCACTTGCTGAAATAATTACACAGGGTTGGGTAAGTTCATTCAGGTGCTTACTTTCATCCACGGTTTTTATAAACGTCAACCCCGGAAAATCAAAAGGATCACTGTCTGATTCCATGATCTTCCTGATAGTTTGATTAAAGTATTGTGGATAGGCTTTCACTACTTCCGTTGCTTCCCTGCTGAGTGGGCTATCAACATATACCGGAACCGCAGGCAACCGGTTTTCCAGGCCCAGCTGATTTAAGGTGAATAGTAATTCCTGCGTTCTTCCCACGCTGAATGCGGGGATGATCAGTTTTCCTTTTTTTTCAATGCAGGTTTTTTGTATCCATCCTAATAACAAATCTGTTGTTCCTGTAATGTCCTCATGCAGCCTGTTGCCGTAAGTGCTTTCCAGCAAAATATAATCGGCCTGCGGAAAACTTGCTGGCGCCCGGAGAATGGCATCATTATATCTTCCCACATCACCACTAAAAGATATCCGGGTGGTTTTCCCTTCTTCCACAATTTTCAAATGCACGGCAGCGCTACCGATAATGTGCCCGGCGTCGGTATACAACACTTCTACCCCCTCATCCAGTTTTGTCCATTCATCATAATTTACCGATTGAAACAGTTCCAGTGCCCGTGCTGCATCTTCCAGATCATATAAAGGTTCATAAGGTGGCAAACCCTGCCTCGCTCTTTTTTTATTAATAAATTTTGTATCATCCCTTTGTATCTGTGCTGAGTCTTCCAATAAAATTCCCGCAAGTTCTTTGGTAGCAGGCGTGGCAAAGATGGTTCCATGAAAACCTTCTTTTACTAATTTGGGTATGAGCCCGCAATGATCAATATGCGCATGTGATAAAACAAGGTAATTAACCGTAGCAGCATCAAAACCAAATTCGCTGTTGAGTACTTCTGTGTCTTTACCCATTCCCTGGAACATGCCACAGTCGAGTAATATCTGCTTCCCATTAGTAAGCGTGATCAGGTGTTTGGAACCTGTAACGGTTCTTGCTGCTCCGTGAAATGCTATTTTCATACTTCCTCCGCCTCCTGAAGTAAATCCTTACGGCCTTTTTTTCAGGAGAATTTTTTTAAGTCGATTAATAAAATATTGAACAGTTAAAGCCCATTATTTGTCCTTCGATGCGTTAAGAGATTTTGTTTTAAAGCTCCATGTTATCCAGAATTCAGAAACGATTTCCCCGTTTTTGTTTCTTCCGGTTGATTGCGTGCGTACTGTTGTACTGTCTCCTGTAACACCCGATCTCTCTATCGCTTCCTCAATCATTTTTCCATCGGAACACGTAAATGAAATAATATCCACCGCTTTCTTTACAAACTTAGCTTCTAATGCTACCACCAACATACTAACGGCAGGATTTCTTTTATATACTTGTCCGGATGCCAGCAAACCCGTACTCATTTCCGCCGCCATTGACTGGATAGCAAAATACATAGAACGGAAAGGGTTTTGGTTGAACCATTTATATTTTACGGTAATTACGGCATGTTGTACATCAAATTCTTTTATCCGCAAACCTGCAAACAAAGCAGATGGCAGTCTTTGCAGCATAAACAAGCGAAACAAAACTGGATTGTTGATCTGTTTTTGAAATTGCTGAAATTCAGGATTCATAATAGCTTGTCGGATGTTACCTAAATGTAACAAGTACTGATTGCCGGAAAAAATTTAAAACTGCCATTACAGTAATAAGGCGGCCAATGCATAATCGGCAAACAGGATAAGGATACAGCTAACCACCACCGCACTGGTACTGGCCCGCCCGATTTCTAATGAGCCCCCTTTTACATTGTAGCCAAAATAAGCTGGAATACTGCTGAGAATAAAAGCAAAGGTATAGGCCTTGTACAGGGCAAAATTGATATTATAAATATTAAGGTTCTGCCGTAGTCCCAGATCGAAAATGTCGGTAGCCAATATTCCCGACATAGAACCGGCCATCCGTCCACCCCAGATACCCAATACCGCAGATATAACAATAAGGCAGGGAATCACAACCAATGCACCCAGTATTTTGGGTAAGATGAGATAACTTTTTGTATTGATGCCCATAATTTCCAACGCATCGATCTGTTCGCTTATGCGCATATTACCCAATTCACTGGCTATTTTACTACCCACTACACCTGCCAGTACAATACTTACTACGGTTGGAGAGAGTTCCAATATCATACTATCCCTTACTATTTGTGCAATGGTGGAGGCAGGTACCAAGGGACTTACTAACTGGTAAGCAGTTTGAACGGTAGTTACCGCACCAAGAAATAAGGAAATGATAACCACAATGGGTAAGGCCCCAACCCCTATTTCCACGCATTGATGCATGAATTCTTTCCAGTACATGCGCCAGTTCTCAGGCTTTGTGAACATGCCTTTGAGCATTAATAAGTAAGAACCGAAATGTGTGAAAAATGACATTGATTTTTAATTAGTCAATTAGTAATTAATAACGTGTTATGCTTTTAGAAATCGCTTATTTGTTAACCCCAGTTTTTAAGCTGGGGGATTAAGAACGAAAATTAGAATCGGCTTTAGCCCTGACCGCTTCCCGATTACGAGAGTGCTTTCGATTTTCAATGACTATGAAGGTTAAGAAGCGGTCAGGGCTAAAGCCCGTCGTTTCTATCATTGTCAGTCCCCAGCTTAAAAGCTGGGGTTACGTTTTTTCAACAGCACAACACTTAAATTAATTATAAGCTACTTATTCCGCTTCTTAAGCCGTTTCCACCAGGCGCTACGCTGCACTACTTCATCCGTATTCATCCTGCTTTTTAACTGCGCATCTACTACGGCTACCAGCGCCATGTTAATGATGCTTCGTACCGTACTTCCCAATTGTAATACATGCACGGGTTTTTTTAACCCTAATAAAATCGGGCCAATGGCATCGGCGCCGCCTACTTCTTTTAACAGGTTGTAAGTTACGTTGCCGGAAGTGAGGTTCGGAAACATCAATACATTCACATCCTCATCTACCAGTTCACTGAACGGGTAATTATCACGTAATATCTCTTTATTGAAAGCAAGACTGCCCTGCATTTCTCCATCCACAACCAGTGAGGGATTACGCTGTTTCAATATTTTGGTGGCTTCTGCTACCAGCCGCGCTTCAGGCGAATCACTGCTGCCAAAATTACTGTAACTCAACATCGCTATTCGTGGTGTGAGGTTAAAATTTCTAACCTCTTTAGCCACCATCATCGTAATGTCGGCAAGTTCTTCTGCAGTAGGATTAAAATTAACAGTAGTATCCGCAAGAAATAAAGGACCTTTTTTGGTGAGCAGCAAATACATACCGGCTATTTTCTTTACCCCCTCTTCTGTACCGATGATCTGTAAAGCAGGACGTATAGCTTCGGCATAATTTTTAGTCAG
>JBBRHM010000027.1:0-31097 GCA_038222655.1 Chitinophagales bacterium
AACGTATTAAAGTAATCGCCTACTTTCTCAAACACCACGCCCCTGCTCAATTTATTTCGTTGAAGTCTCACCAGATGCAATCTTACCTGGGCAATAAATAATTCTTCAAATTTCAAACGCTTAACGGCCCGTTCATAGGCTTCAGCAGAAGAAGGAAAATGTATATCGCGGTAAGCTTCATACCGGTTGAGTAAGGTTAGTTTTTGTAACAGCAGCTGTGGAATGTTTTCAACAATGTCTTTGGGTTGCAACTGGGATAACAATGTATAGGTAAGTTTACCAATCTGTCGCCCATTAAATCCTCTTGCTTTTAATTTTTCCGTAGTGGGGTATACTGGCTCCAGGAAATTTTTTCCATCAGCTTTTGCAGCAACAAAGGGTTCTATTTCAGGATGAACAATCTGTGGCTTCCCATTAAAGAAACCTGTTTTACCAAACACGAGATAATCGCTTCCCACATGCAGATTTTTAACTACCCAGTTAATCCCCTGAAACCAGGCAAGTTCCAGTATCCCTGTAGCATCTTTTATCTGTGCCACCAGGCGTTTACCTTTCCTTTCTCCAATCATTTCATAATGCAACAACTCACCTGCTACCTGTATATAATCAGTATTGGGCGTAATCTCCTGTATCTTATTTATTTTTGTTTTATCAATATGGCGGTTGGGGAAATGTTCCAGCAGGTCAGAAAAAGTAAAAATATTCAGTTCCTTTTTAAGCATATCTGCACGAAGGGGCCCCACACCTTTGAGGTATTCGATAGGAGAACTTAGTATGGAGGAAGAATCGTTTATGCGTTTACTCGTTTATGGTTTACAAAGAATTTGTTCCGGATTTTTGCTTTCCGTATTCTGCTTATACAACAAATATCATTACACAAATTCATATTCTCATAAAACAGCCCATATAGCGGGCAAAATAAACGATACAAAAAAAGCCATTCACTATTCACCATTCACCATTCACTAATTATTATCTTCGTCCCATATGGAAAAAGAGGTTGTTCTCAGTGGTATACGTCCTACGGGTTTCCTGCACCTGGGTAATTATTTTGGTGCCATGCGCAATTATGTGCGGATGCAGGATGATTTTAACTGCTATTTTTTTGTGGCCAACTGGCATAGTCTCACTACGCATCCCGATACCAAAGAATTACAGAACAATGTTCACAGGGTTATAGCCGAAAATATTGCCTGTGGCCTTGATCCCCAAAAAGTGGCCCTGTATATTCAAAGCGATGTACCCGAAATTGCCGAATTATACTTATACCTCAACATGCTGGCCTATAAAGGTGAGCTGGAAAAGACAGCCACCTTTAAAGAAAAAGTACGCCGGCAACCCGAAAATGTGAATGCAGGTTTACTTACCTATCCGGTTCTTCAGGCCGCAGATATACTTATACACCGCGCCGTAAAAGTACCGGTGGGCAAGGACCAGGAACAGCATCTTGAAATGGCAAGAAACTTTGCCGAGCGATTTAATTACCGGTATGGAGAAGTGCTTCCCCTTCCCCATGCTTTTAATTATGGAGGAGACCTGATAAAAATTATGAGCCTGGATGGTACCGGTAAAATGAGTAAAAGCGAAAACCAGCTGGCTACCTTATACCTTGCTGATACTGATGAAACCGTACGTAAAAAGATTATGAAAGCGAAAACTGATCAGGGTCCCGCAGAACCAAATGCAGCAAAGCCAGATTTTATTCAAAATCTTTTTACCCTTATGTCACTGGTGAGTTCCCCGGATACCGTAAAAAAATTCAATGACGATTTTACGGCCAGCAGCAGCGGCAACTGCATTATCCGTTATGGAGATATGAAGAAGCAACTGGCTGAGGATATGGCAAGATTTATACGCCCCATCCGTGAAAAAGCAACTGATATACAGAACAATAAGGATTTGTTAGGGAAGATTATACACGAAGGCGCTGAAAAAGCAAGGGCAAGTGCCAGTGAAACACTGAAGCTGGTGCGACAGGCCATCGGGATGAATTATTAGTTCATGAACTATCGACTCTCGACCCTGGACAGTTAATTCATAAAAAAATATATAATCTCCTACAGTTCGTACTTCGTATTTCGTACTTTCATTCTTATGGCCAAAACAAAGAAACCCAAACACGTAGCAGTAGCCGGTAATATCGGAGCAGGAAAGACAACCCTGACAGAAATGTTGAGTAAGCATTACCGCTGGATACCACAGTTTGAAGATGTGGATCACAACCCCTACCTGATGGACTTTTACGAGGATATGCCACGCTGGAGTTTTAACCTGCAGATATATTTTCTTAACAGCCGTCTTAACCAGTTGCTCGAAATTCATCATGGAACAGAAACGGTTATCCAGGACAGAACTATTTACGAAGACGCTAATATTTTCGCACCCAATCTGCACGAGATGGGATTGATGAGTAAACGTGATTTTGATAATTACTTTCTTTTTTTTCAAACACTCAAAACAATGGTACAGCCGCCGGACCTGCTGATCTATCTGAAAGCATCGGTGCCTACATTGGTCTCACAGATACAGAAACGCGGAAGGGAATATGAAGAAAATATCCGCCTGGATTATTTGAAACGCCTCAATGAACATTATAACAAATGGATCGACACTTATAAAGAGGGCCCCCTGCTGGTGATTGATTGCGATAAGAATAAGTTTGCTGAGAATGAAGAAAACTTCGGGGATATCATTACCAAAATAGACAGTACCCTTTTTGGGTTGTTTTAATAAACAGTATTTCAATTCTATTGCTGATCAATTAAAAAATAAAAGCTCCATCTTTTCAGACAGAGCTAATTGTAACAAACAAGCAATCGAAGAGATCAGTGTGTTCCTTATGGAACAGTTATCAGTTGGTATTGGGTGCGGCCTTCAGAATTTCTTCGGATACGCCAGCTGCATACTTTTCAAAATTCTGTACAAATTGAACAGCAAGCTCCTTTGATGTTGCATCATAGGCAGCTTTATCTGCCCAAGTGCTGCGTGGATTTAAAATTTCTGGAGGGACACCGGGACATCTTACCGGCATCAGCATACCAAACACAGGGTGGCATTCATAATCCACTCCATCCAGTTCGCCTTTTAAAGCAGCCGTTATCATAGCACGGGTGTACGCGAGTTTAATTCTTTTACCGGTGCCATAAGAACCCCCGCTCCATCCGGTATTAATCATCCACACATTTACCTGGTGTTGTTTCATTTTCCGTCCAAGCATCTCAGCATATTTACCAGGGTGCAGGGGAAGAAAAGGTGCGCCAAAACAGGCGCTGAAAGTAGATTTAGGTTCTGTTACCCCAGCTTCGGTACCCGCTACCTTAGCTGTATACCCACTGATAAACTGGTACATGGCCTGACCGGGCGTAAGTTTACTTACCGGAGGCAGCACACCATAGGCATCGCAGGTTAAAAAGAAAATATTTTTAGGAAGCCCTCCCATACTGGGTTCCATCGCATTACTGATAAAATTAAGTGGATAGCTTACACGGGTATTTTCTGTGATGGCCTTATTGCTAAAATCAATTTGGCGTGTACCCGGAACAAAACCTATGTTTTCAACCAGGGCCCCGGAACGAATGGCATGATAAATTTCCGGTTCTTTTTCTTCACTCAGGTCAATAGTTTTTGCGTAACAACCCCCTTCAAAATTAAATACCGAATCATTTGTCCAGCCATGCTCATCATCACCTATCAGTTTGCGGTTAGGATCAGCACTAAGCGTGGTTTTTCCGGTGCCACTTAATCCAAAAAAAACAGCTACATCTCCCCCACAACCCATATTAGCACTGCAATGCATACTTAATACCTGTTTATCCTGCGGAAGTATATAATTGAGTACGCTAAAAATTCCTTTTTTCATTTCACCTGTATAACCTGTACCGCCGATTAAAATAGTTTTATGGGTAAAAGAAATCATCGCAAAATTATGCTGGCGGGTACCGTCAACTGCAGGATCTGCTCTAAAACCCGGTGCCTGAATGATATGCCAGTCGGGCTCAAAACTCTCCAGCTCATTTTCTGCAGGACGGAGAAACATGTTGTAAGCAAATAAATTGCTCCAGGGATTTTCATTAATGATCCGAATACTAAGCCGATACGCGGGATGCGCACAGGCATAGGCATCACGTATCCAGACGTCCTCTTTTTTTCCCAGGTACGCAAGCAATTTATTTTTAAGCTGGTGAAAATACTTTTCTTCAATCGGTATATTAAATTGGTTCCAGTCTACCGAATGTTCAGTTATCGCATCTTTAACGATGAATTTATCTTTGGGGCTGCGACCGGTAAATTCTCCTGTATTAATACATAAAGCTCCGGTATTATTCAAAATACCTTCTCCCCGCAGCACCGCCTGTTCAACCAGTTCTGCAGGGGATAGCTGGTAATGAAGACCGGCATTTTCCGAAAATCCCAGTGCGTCTGCTATTTTACGTGGTATTATAAGAGGCGAATCAATCATATACGAACAAACGTTAGTTAGACAACAAAACTAACTGAATATCCAATCGCAGGAGTTTTATGTGTACCAGTTACACTTTAGAGCTTATCCAGTTATCCCGGTAATTATTATGATTTTTCGAAAAAAATCAACTGATTACCGCAATCCAGTCACGACTATGCCGGCTTTTTATTGAATGATTTATAAAAAAAGGCCCCACTCATAGCTTTTAGAGGGCGTATCTACTGCTAACCCATTATTTTTACCTGAAATTTAGGATATGGAAGCCGCTGGGGTAAAGGGATTGGTTACAGTAGCACATCTGGTCACATTCAAGCAATTATTGGGCGAACAATATGTACTGGCGGATGAAGAAAGTTTGCAGCATTACGGACATGATGAAACAGAAGAATTAGTATACCTCCCCGAAGTAATATTGAAACCACTTACGGTAGAAGAAATTTCCGCTATTCTGAAAATATGTAATGATGATAGAATACCGGTAACACCGCGTGGCGCAGGTACCGGATTGAGTGGTGGGGCACTACCCCAGCTTGGGGGTGTGGTACTTTCCACTGAAAGAATGAACCGGATACTGGAGATAGATGAACGCAACCTGCAGGTAACTACAGAGCCGGGTGTGATCACAGAAGTTTTGCAGAATGCTGTGAAAGAAAAAGGTTTATTCTATCCGCCCGATCCCAGCAGCAGGGGAAGTTGTTTTATTGGTGGCAATATTGCGGAGAACAGTGGCGGTCCAAAAGCGGTAAAATACGGTGTGGTAAAAGATTATGTGCTGAACCTGGAACTGGTATTGCCATCCGGAGAAATCATCTGGACCGGTGCTAATGTTTTAAAAAACTCAACAGGTTATAACCTTACACAACTAATCGTGGGAAGTGAAGGCACTTTGGGGATTGTGACAAAAATTGTTTTAAGACTGATCCCTTTTCCTAAATACGATTTATTAATGCTGGTACCTTTTGCCTCACTAGAAAAAGCGAGTGAGGCAGTGAGTGCAATTTTTCGCGCAGGCTTTGTACCCAGTGCCCTGGAACTGGTAGAAATAGATGCACTTAAGATTGTAAGTAAAATGGTGGATAGCAGTGCTGTACCGGTTAACGATGCAATAGCCGCACACCTGATTATTGAAGTGGATGGTAATAATATGGATGTGCTGATGGCCGATATGGAAGCCATTGCAGAACTGCTTACACAATTTGATGCGGGTGAAATTCTTTTTGCAGATGATGCGCAGCAGAAAGCGGAATTGTGGAAACTCAGGCGTCGGGTAGCAGAAGCAGCCAAGGCAAACGGTTACACCATTGAAGAAGATGCAGTTGTACCAAGAGCAGAATTACCGGCACTGATAAGAGGGGCAAAAGAACTGGGGCGGAAACATGGTTTTGAAGTGGTTTGTTATGGCCACGCGGGCGATGGCAACCTGCATATTCGCATTAACCATCCCACCATTAAAAACAGTTATGGAAATGAAGAAATGACAAAAGTGCTTACCTTATTATTTGAGCTGGTGAAAAAACTCGGTGGCACCATCAGCGGGGAACATGGTGTGGGGCTGATACAAAAGCCCTACCTCTCTACTGTTTTCAGGGAAGCCAACCTGCGTTTAATGCGAGAAATCAAGAAAGCATTCGATCCTAACAATATTTTAAATGCCGGAAAAATATTCGATCTCACTAAATAACTACGTTTGTAGTAAATGCTGAATATGAAGAAATCTGTTATCCTTATCGCCTGCATCCTGCTAAGCCTTACCATCAGCAGTTTTGCCCAGCAGAATGAAGCCATAGCTGATGACACAAAAGGGAAATTTAAAAGGGAGAATATCTTTTTAGGATCCAGCCTAAACCTGGCCCTTGCCAACCGTTCATTTAATGTAGGAATTAATCCGGAAATCGGTTACAGCATTACCAAATGGCTGGATGCAGGGGTTGCATTGAACATCAATTATTTTTCACAGAACGCTTCTGATTACAGTAATATCCGTTACCGGAATTTTAATTATGGTGCAGGATCTTTTCTAAGAATATGGCCCGTTAATTTTCTGCACCTGCAGGTACAGCCGGAATATAACTGGATAAGTTCATCACAAAAAGATGTGTTAACAGGCCAGTCTGGCAAATATAATTATAATGCAGCAAGCTTATTAGTAGGCATTGGTTACGGTACCCGTCAGATAAGCTCTCATTATTCTTATGTAACACTGATGATAGATGTATTGCAGAATATCAACTCTCCTTACCGCGACCAGTATAATGATCCTTTGCCGGTATTCAGGGCAGGTTTTGGTGTGTATCTCCGGCCAAAGCATCAATAGCTGTATCGGGGTTGTTACAAACGATTAAACGTTTCTGCCAGTGATCGTATAAGAATCCTTCCATGGCCATTTTTTCAATATGTGCCACAAGATGATCATAATATCCTGCTGAGTTAAGCAGTATTATTTTTTTGTTGTGGATATTGAGCGTGTTCCAGGTAAGCATTTCAAACAGCTCATCCAGTGTACCATTACCACCGGGCAGTATGATGGCCGCATCGCATAATTCATAGAGCATTTTTTTGCGAACATGCATATCCTCCACTACCCGCAGATCTGTAATGCCTTCATGCTGGTGTTCCCATTCCCTTAATATTTTGGGTATTACGCCTATTACATGACCGCCATTTTCCATTACTGCATTGGCTACGGCTCCCATCAATCCCTTATTTCCCCCGCCATATACCAGCTTAATATTTCTTTGGGCCATTATTTTTCCCAAAGCATGCGCATGTGCTTCATATACACTGTTAGCGCCGCTTTTTGATCCACAAAAAACAGCAATACTGTTAAGGTTCATACATCTGTTTTACAGGGGGCAAAATAGGTGAAATATTTTTACTACATTTCATTATTAGATTACTAATTTAATACCTGTCGCATGTCTCCACTGGTACTGTTCTCTTTTGTTATCGCTTATTTTCTCGTGCTGCTCTCGGTTGCATGGTATACCGGGAAGAACAGTAATAATGAATCTTTTTTTATTGGTAACAGAAACAGCAACTGGATGCTCGTAGCATTTGGTATGGTGGGTACATCCTTAAGCGGGGTAACTTTTGTGAGTGTACCCGGAGCCGTAGCACGAGATTCTTTTGCCTATTTCCAGATAACATTTGGTTATCTGATAGGTTATATGGCCATTGCCTTTATTTTACTGCCCCTTTATTACAGGCTCAATCTAACGTCGATTTATAATTATTTGCAGAGCCGCCTCGGCTTTACCTCTTATAAAACCGGTGCAGGTTTTTTTATCCTGTCACGCATACTGGGCGCTACCGCCAGGCTGTATCTGGTAGTAAATATTTTGCAAGATGCCATTCTAAACAGTTTTCATATTCCCTTCTGGGCAACTACACTCATTATACTGGTAATGATATTGCTGTATACCTATGAAGGTGGCGTTAAAACCATTGTATGGACGGATACTTTACAGACAACCTGTATGCTGTCCGGTTTAGTAATCTGTGTTATCTACATACTCAGTAACCTGCATATGGGGTTGGGCGACAGCTTACAGGCCATGCATGAAAAAGGGTATTCAAAAATATTTTTTACAGATCCGAACAGTAAATTATTTTTTCTGAAACAAATACTGGCTGGTGCATTTATTACTGTTACCATGACAGGCATGGACCAGGAGATGATGCAGAAAAATATTTCCGTAAAAACATTAAAGGACTCACAGAAAAACATTATTTCAATGTCGGTAGTGTTGATGCTGGTGATATTACTGTTTCTTTTTCTTGGCGGATTATTATATCTCTATGCAACACAATTAAATTTACCGGTTACCGGCGATAAATTATTTCCAACCATAGCACTGCAGCATATGCCGCCGTTTATATCAGTCATTTTTATTATTGCACTAATATCTGCACTGTTTCCGAGTGCAGATGGCGCTATTACCGCACTTACTTCCAGTTTCTGTATTGACATTATTGGTATGCAACGCAGGCCTGATCTTACGGATACGCAAAAGAAAAAAATGAGGCAAAGGGTGCATTTGGCTTTTGCTTTTATTTTTCTCCTGTTTGTTATGCTATTCAAATGGGTCAATGATCCGAGTATGATTGGGCTGATATTGAAAGTGGCTACGTTTACCTATGGCCCTTTATTGGGTTTATTTTCATTTGGCATACTTGTTAAACGATCAGTAAATGATAGATGGGTACCTTATGTCTGCATCGCTTCGCCAGTGATTTGTTTTATTTTGGATAAATACCAGAAACAGATTTTTGGATCTTTTGAAATAGGACTGGAATTACTAATTATAAACGGGCTGATTACTTTTACAGGCTTGTGGCTGATCTCGAAGCCTGCTGCAGTAATAAAAGACTGATGAAGCTTCCTTTCGCTGTATCGCAAGGCCCTCAAAGTTTTCGTAAGCAAACACTGGAAATAAGAAAATTAATGTAGTGTGGAAATCATCAATCATTTAGCAGAAGCATACGCTGCACAGTTTACATCACCTGAAAATAGTTTGCTGAAAGAGGTAAACAACCAAACCATGGCGCATCACCCCATGGCACATATGCTTAGCGGTCATGTACAGGGAAAATTTCTTTCCTTTCTGAGTACTATATTGCAACCAAAATACGTTTTAGAGATAGGAACCTTTACAGGGTATAGCGCTATTTGCCTGGCAGATGGACTTGACAAAGATGGGGAACTGCATACTATTGAATTACGGGAAGAAGATGCAAAAACTGCCCAGACAAATTTTAGCAAATCGGAAAGAAATAAGCAGATACATTTACATCTCGGAAATGCAAAGGAGCTTATTTCACAACTGCATTACCCATGGGACCTGGTATTTATAGACGCAGATAAAACAGCTTATATAGATTATTATGAATTAGTGGTACCAAGGTTAGGTACAAAAGGAATCATACTGGCAGATAATATGTTGTTTCATGGAGAAGTACTGGAACAACCGATAACAGGCAAAAATGCAAAAGCAATACATGCATTCAATGAGCATGTGAAAAATGATCCAAGAACCGAACAGGTATTGTTAACCATCAGAGATGGGATACTCCTTATTAAAAAGAAATCCGAATGAAAAAACTTGTTTTATTTTTATGCATCACCCTATGCCTGTCGGCCCATGCACAGAGAGAAAAGGCAGAAGCATATGTTAATACCTACAAAGAAATAGCGATTCAGGAAATGCTGCGAAGCGGTGTACCAGCCTCTATCACCTTGGCGCAAGGTGTTTTGGAGTCACAATTTGGGGAAAGCGATCTTGTAAAAAGTTCCAATAACCATTTTGGTATCAAATGTAAAACGGAATGGACCGGTCCAAAGGTTTACCATGATGATGATGAGAAAGGCGAATGTTTTCGGGTATATGCAACAGCAGAAGAATCCTATAAAGATCATTCTGAATTTTTAAAAACAAGACCCCATTATGCTTTTCTTTTTAAACTGGATCCTACCGATTATGAAGGATGGGCAAAAGGATTAAAAAAAGCAGGCTATGCTACCAGTGTTACTTACCCTCAGCAGTTGCTAAAAGTGATCAATGATTATAACCTGCAACAATACAGTCTGCTGGCACTGGCAAGAAGCAAGAATAATAAACAACCCGACAATACCCTGTTAGTAAACAATACAACACAAGTTACTGCGGAAGCGCCTGTACAGGTTTCAGAGGTAAAAAAAAATATAGAGCCCACCACTACCATTGAAGTCGCAACAACGGCAATGGTTACAGCAAATGTTGACCCTGCAAAAAATATTTCATACCCGCAGGGTATTTTTGCTATCAATCACACAAAAGTCTTTTACGGAACAGCAGGCACTTCATTATTGTCTTTAGCCAATCAATTTGATATACCGTTAAGTAAATTATTTGCCTATAATGATATGGATGAAATGGATGTATTAGATACGGACCAGCTCATTTTTATCGAGAAAAAACAAAAGAAAGGCGCTACCAGTTTTCACACAGTCGGCGGCGGTGAAACCCTGCATAGTATTAGTCAGCAGGAAGGTATCCTTTTAGAAAGTTTATTGGAATACAACAATTGTAAAAAAGGCGCTACCGCTTTGCCTGGTGAAAAAATCTATCTTCATCCGGTAACGCCTTCTGTGGGATCTAAACTTTCAAGATCTTCGAAGTAGTGTTACGGTTAACTTATTCGCACCTGCGAATAAAAATTATTTTTTTGACACAGATTACATCATACATTTTCTTAAACTAACTACATGGCAGATATAATCGTTCATAACAAAACATTCATTCCCTATTTGCCCGAATCGATCATTCTTGAAAAGATAAAAGAACTCGCTGACCAGCTACATACGGATTATGCAGGAAAAAAACCGCTGTTTATTGCGATTCTGAATGGTTCATTTATGTTTGCCTCCGATCTGTTTAAAGTGCTCGATATGGAAGTGGAAATCTGCTTTATAAAACTCGCTTCTTACAAAGGAACCAAATCAACCGGCCAGGTAATTACGGCTATTGGCCTGGACACTGATATTACCAACCGGCATGTGATTATACTGGAAGACATTATTGATACGGGTAAAACCATGAATGAGTTTCTTCCGCAATTACGCAACCAGCAGCCTGCTTCTTTAAAAGTAGCCGTACTGCTGCACAAGCCAGATGCCACCGTTTTTCCGATCACTATTGATTATTGCTGCTTCTCTATCCCCAACAAATTTGTATTGGGTTATGGACTGGATTTTGATGGCCTCGGAAGAAATATCCGCGAGTTATACCAGCTTGAAGAGGAAGGCTAAAGTTGAGCCAATAAATATTTCTCCTCTTTCTTTTCCCCACTTTCTGCATTATATTAGTAAAAATCTTTACTAACCAGATGAAAAAAATCATTTGGATTTTCTCGATTTGTTTTGTCACTAGTCCCATATATAGCCAGTTTTACCTGCGTGGAGAAATAAAGGATATAAGGGGCCAATTGCTGGAAGGCGTAAAAATTACGCTTGCTTCCCGTGGGGCATCGCATTTTTTTAGCGGTTATGGCGGAACTTTTGGCGCTCCGATGAATGTTTTGACAGATACCATAACACTAAGCCTCGAGGGTTATGAAATATATAAATCTTCTGTGGATGCCAGAAAATTTCAAAGTTTTATTTTAAAAATGCTTCCCTCTACTGCGCATTTGTATACAAAAAAACTAGTCTCTACCACTACTAATTTCAAGAGAGAAACACCGGTTTCATTTTCCGTAGTGGGCGAAAGTTATACTAGCCTCGTTGAAAATATTTTTGTAGACGCAGGAAAATATCCCGAAACAGGTTTCGCGCTCAACATTGATAAAGCAGCTTACAGTAATATCCGACGCTTTCTCAACAATGAAATGGTCGTACCGAAAGATGCTATCCGAATTGAAGAAATGCTCAATTATTTTAATTTCACAAGAGAAGAGGATCGTGTCTTATCAAAAAAATTCACCTGCCGGTCTGCCTTAACCACCTGCCCGTGGAACCAGGATACCCGTTTACTTTTTCTCAATATCTGTGCACCCAAATTAAATCTTGACAGTATTCCACCCTCCAACCTTGTTTTCTTAATAGATATTTCCGGATCCATGGATAAACCCAACCGTTTACCCCTGCTTCAATCTGCTTTTAAACTTTTAACAGAGAACCTGAGAGAAAAAGATACACTAACCGTAGTTACTTATGGCGGCGGCGTTGGTATTGCCTTACCGCCTACCAGTGGTGCGCACAAGCAGAAAATAAAAGATGCCATTGACTCCCTGGTTGCCAGTGGGGATACACCCGGCGAAAGTGCTATCAGAATCGCTTATGATATGGCAAAAAAGGCTTTTATAAAAAACGGCAACAACCGTGTAATATTGGCAACAGATGGCGATTTTAATGTTGGGCAATCCTCAGAAAAAGAATTGGAAGATATGATAGTTGGCTTTAGGCAAACAGGTATATATCTAACCTGCCTGGGGGTGGGAATGGGTAATTACAAAGACAGTAAATTGGAAACACTGGCAAAAAAAGGAAACGGAAATTTTGCCTATATAGATAATTTACAGGAAGCGCAAAAAGTATTGGTAACAGAATTTACCCAAACCGTTTACGCTATTGCAAATAATGCATTTTTAAAAATAAATTTTGATCCAGCTATTGTTAAAGAATACCGTTTGATTGGTTTTGATAATAAAAAAAATGCGGTAGAAGACAGTACCAGTGAACTGGAAGGCGGAGAAGTAGGTAGCGGGCATTCGATGATAGCTGTTTTTGAAATACAAGCGAAAGCGAAAGATTCTTTGCTCAAAAAAAATCCCTTTGCCACTATTTTTTTGCAATACAGGCCCGCGGGAACAGAGACTGTAACAACGCAAAAATTTACGGCCAATTATGACCCAAAACCTATAGAAGCAATTAACCCGATGTATCGTTTTGCTGCAGCAGTTGCCATGTTCGGTTCAGTACTGAAGCATTCTGAATTTGTAAAAGATTATAAGCTGGAAGATGTACTGTCACTAACCAAAACGGCAGTTAATGTAAATGACAATCACCAGAAAGAATTTATTACGCTGGTAGAGAAAGCCATTAAAATATACCGGCCAGCAAAACGGAAGAAAAAATAATGTATACCCTGAAACCCTGGCTATTATTGTTTATCAACAAAAACCCTATATGGTTTAACGATTCAAAGCTTTATTTTCATCCCACACAATCGGGATAGCCGTCTTTTTAAATTTTTATCCCTGTTTTAATTGCTTACAGGCCATTATCTGGTCGAATCAGTATCTGGCACAGTATTTTCATATACTTATAAATTAATAAAATTAATTATGAAAAAAATAGCCTTTTTAACAATGCTTTTTATAAGCCTAGTTATCTATAAACCGACAACTGCTCAAATAAATATCAACTTAGGTGCACAGCCTTCTTGGGGACCTGTTGGCTACGACCGAGTAGATTATTACTATCTGCCAGATGTAGATGCGTATTACAGTGTTCCAAAACGTCAGTTTATTTATGCAGACGGGAACAAATGGGTTTTTGCCAATGCCTTACCTTCCCGTTATAGTGGGTATGATCTCTATAAAGGTCAAAAAGTCGTGGTTAATGATGCTAATCCCTATTTACATCCTGAGGTTTACAGGCAAAAGTATGGCAAATATAAAAACGGGAATGGGCCGGCGCAGGTAATCATAAGAGACAGCCACGATGAAAGATATAAAAATAATGGTGCCCGAATTGGCGGACATCAAGATAATGGGAATCACAAAAACAGAGGTATTGGTAATGGCAATAGAAATGACAGAAACATGTTGCCCGGTAAAGTTATTATCGGTGACAGACGTAATGATGATAGATTTAAGAAGAAAGGCCACAAAGATGATGATGATGACGAAAGATTTAAAAAGAATGACCGCAGGGAGGAAAATGATGGAGAAAGAGGTAATGGAAATGGTAAAAACCGTGGAAAAGGTAATGGCAAAGGCCATGGTAAGGAAAAAGATTAATTAAAGACCTATCGCTTAATAAAAAGGTTGCCCCAAAGGCAGCCTTTTCTGTTTAGATTTGATTAATAATTCAAATAATTTTAAGGAATGGATACTGCCAAAAACGAACTGTTTGAAACTTTTCCTTTTTTTAAATTGACTCCGGATTTGGTATGTATAGCCAACAAGGAAGGTTTTTTTGAACAGGTAAACCATGCTGTTATTGAAAAATTAGAATATACAGAAGCAGAATTATTTGCTAAACCCATTTCCACTTTTATACATCCAGACGACAAAGAACTTACCAGCAGTGAAAGGAAAAAATTAATAAATGGCAACCCGCTTGTCAATTTTCAGAATCGCTATATTACTAAAAGTGAAAAAATTATATGGCTTGACTGGACATCCATTTATTTTCCTGACCAACAGAGAGTATTTGCGATTGCAAAAGATGTTACCGCAAGAAAAGAGATAGAAATGGAAATTGAGGAAGACTACCGGAGATATAAAAATTTAGCAACTAATTTTAAAAGCAGGATAGAAAAAGACAGAAAAACTTTTGCAGTTGAATTACACGAAGAATTGGCACAACTGGCATCTGTAGTTAAGATGGATGTAGACTGGATTAATACACAAATGCCTGAAATGTCCGATCTTCTTAAAAAAAGATTTGACCATGTAGCGGCAGTTTCTACTATGCTCATCGACAGAATCCGGAGGATTTCCTTTTCGATCAGTCCGTATATGTTAGGTGATCTTGGATTAAATGAAACTTTGAAATGGCTCTGCAAGGAATTTACTGTTCTGAATAAGATTTCCTGCCTTTTTGTAAATAATTCCGACGAACTAACCATACCCTACGAAACTAAACTGGATCTCTTCCGTATCTGTCAGGAATCGCTTAATAATATTATGCAACATGCTCAGGCAAGTTCTGTTAAAATCAGCCTTGAAAAAAAAGACAAAAAGCTTTGTCTTTCGATCATTGATGATGGCCAGGGGTTTGATGTTCAACAGCAAAACAAGATATCCGGCTTAACAACTATCCGCGACCTCACTAATTCTATAAACGGCCAATTAAGTATTCAAAGTGAAATCGGAAATTGCACATTGATAAGTGTTACGATAACAATTTAGAAAGGCATTGCCGGAGGCTTTGTTTCCAGTCTTTCAGTTCAATATTAAAATCCTGCATGATCGCAGTTGCATCCATTACAGAATAAGCAGGACGTTTAGCCGGTGTTGGATAAGCTGAGGCGGAGATAGGTAGTACTTTACAGGTAGAGCCCGTCATTTCTGCGATAGCCACTGCAAAATCATACCAGGATATTACGCCCTTATTAGAGTACTGATAGATACCGTAGCGCTTATTCCCTTTTTGCATTGACACGACAATTTGTAGTATAGTGTCTGCAAGATCGGCGGCATAAGTGGGGCAACCGATCTGGTCATTCACCACTGAAATTTCTTTTCGTTCATTCATCAGTCGCATCATGGTCTTTACAAAATTGTTACCATATGCGCTATACACCCACGAACTGCGAATAATAATAGTTTGCAGATTATTTTCAAGTGCAAGTTTTTCGCCAATCCATTTTGTGTAACCGTAATAATTAACAGGTTCTGTGTTATCGCTTACCTGGTATGGTTTTATTCCCTTTCCATTAAATACATAATCGGTAGAAACGGTGATCAATATACTATTATTCAACCTGCATTGCTGTGCAAGAATACCTACAGATTCAGCATTGATGATATAAGCAGCTTCCTGTTCTGTCTCGGCTTTATCAACAGCTGTATACGCAGCGCAATTAATGAAAAAGGAAGGTTTATATTTTGCAAAAAAAGAAGGGATCGTTGCTGGTTTGCCCAGGTCTAATTCTCCCCGACCTGTAAATACAAAACTAAACAGATCGTTGTAGTGAACTGACAAATCTTTCAGTTCATTACCAAGCTGGCCGTTTGTACCAGAAATAACGATAATTGGTTTTGACATGTAAAAAATTAAAGCTTATCAAAGTTCCCGGGGAAAAATTACAAACTATTTATTTCTTACCCGAGATAAACTCTTTAGGTAGTCTTGACCATTCTTCTTCCGGCAATGATTTGAAATAGTCATAGGTTCTTTTTAACCCTTCTGCTCTTTCTATTGTTGGCGACCATCCCAGCAATTCTTTGGCTTTGCTAATATCCGGCTGACGCTGCTTAGGATCATCTACAGGCAAAGGCTTGTATACAATCTTAACATGAGAACCCGTAAGTTTTAATACTTCTTCCGCAAAATCTTTTAGTGATATTTCATTCGGATTTCCAATATTTACCGGCATAGAATAATCGCTCATCAATAAGCGGTAAATACCTTCCACTAGATCATCCACATAACAGAAAGAACGTGTCTGGCTGCCATCCCCAAAAACCGTAAGGTCCTCGCCGCGCAATGCCTGGCCTATAAATGCGGGTAATGCACGCCCATCATTCAGCCGCATCCGCGGACCATAGGTATTAAATATGCGTATGATCCTTGTTTCCACACCATGAAAAGTATAATAGGCACGGGTGATCGATTCCATAAAACGTTTGGCTTCATCATACACACCTCTCGGTCCCACCGGATTTACATTACCCCAGTATTCTTCTGTTTGCGGATGAACCTGCGGATCACCGTATACTTCGCTTGTGGAAGCAACTAATATGCGTGCTTTTTTTTCTTTCGCAAGTCCTAAACAATTGTGCGTACCCAATGCACCAACCTTTAATGTCTGAATGGGTATTTTCAGATAGTCGATGGGGCTGGCAGGAGAAGCGAAATGCAGGATATAATCCAGTTCACCCGGTATATGAATAAATTTAGAAACATCATGATGATAAAATTCAAAATTACTAAGCTTGAAAAGGTGTTCAATATTTCTGATATCACCTGTAATAAGATTATCCATCCCAATTACATGGTACCCTTCTTTAATAAACCTTTCGCATAAATGCGATCCCAGGAAACCTGCGGCGCCAGTGATTAATATCCTTTTCCCTGCCATTTGTTAGTATGATTTATGGCCTGCCAATACTTTCATAATGGTAACCCAGATTAGAAATATAATTTACATCAAATAAATTTCGTCCGTCGAAGATCACTTTGTTTTTTAACCGGCTGTTGATCATATCAAAGTCAGGGGTTCTGAACTCACTCCACTCCGTTGCAATAATTAAAGCATCTGCATTATCCAGTGCCTGATACTGGCTCTCTGCATAACCAATTTTATCGCCCAGCATTTTTTTAACATTAGCAATGGCTTCCGGATCAAATGCTGCAACAGTAGCACCTTCTTTTAATAAGGCGTCAATAAGATATAAGGCCGGTGCCTCGCGAATATCATCTGTGTTGGGTTTAAAAGCAAGCCCCCATAAAGCAAAATGTTTACCTGCCAGCGCATTATTAAAAAAGGTTTTTATTTTAGGAATCAGATGTAATTTCTGTGATTCATTCACTTCTTCCACGGCTTTAAGAATCTTAAAATCATAGCTTACATCTTCTGAAGATTTAATCAAAGCCTGTACATCCTTCGGAAAACAGCTACCGCCATACCCGATACCGGGAAAAAGAAAACGTTTACCGATACGGTCATCACTGCCAATACCTCTTCGCACCATATCCACATCTGCACCCAGTCTTTCACACAATTGTGCAATCTCATTCATAAAAGATATTTTGGTAGCAAGGAATGAGTTGGCGGCATATTTAGTTAATTCGGCAGAGCGTTCATCCATAAATATTACGGGGTTTCCCTGTCTCACAAATGGTGCATATAAATCATTGACTACTTTACGTGCCCGTTCAGAATTGGTACCTACTACTACCCTGTCTGGTTTCATAAAATCTTCAACGGCTACGCCTTCCCGCAAAAATTCGGGGTTACTTACCACATCAAACTCTCCTTTGTAATGCTTTGCCACAGCAGCTTTTACCTTCTCGGCTGTACCAACCGGAACGGTGCTTTTATCTATAATCACTTTATAATCGGTAATGATCCTGCCCAGTTCATCCGCAACACCCAAGATATATTTAAGGTCTGCCGAACCATCTTCCCCCGGAGGTGTAGGCAAAGCTAGAAAAATAATAACGGCATCTTTTATACCTTCTTCAAGGCTTGTTGTAAAATGTAAGCGGCCCTCTTTTAGATTACGCAAAAAAATCTTTTCAAGCCCGGATTCATAAATGGTTATGCCACCATTTTGCAATTTTTCGACTTTGGTTTTGTCAATATCAATACACGTAACTTTGTTACCCGTCTCTGCAAAGCAAGTTCCTGTTACCAATCCAACATAACCTGTTCCCACGACTGCTATTTTCATAGATTACCTGTTTATAAAATTTAATACATGTTCTGTGATATATGCCAACTGTTCATCATCCATCTCAGTATGAACAGGAAGCGAGATGACTCTTTCAGTTAACCAATCCGTGGTTGTGAGATCGTATGCTTCCAGGCCAATACTAGTAAACATTTGCTGCCTATGACCTGGAACGGGGTAATAGATCATGGAAGGAATTTTCTGTGCTGCCAGATAATGATTCAGTCCGTCTCTGTCCACTCCATCCAATACCAGCGTGTATTGATGATATACATGATCGCTGTACGGAGCAACATACGGAGTAATCATCTTTTTATTGCCCGCAAACGCTGTATTATAAGCCTCGGCAACCTGCTTACGCTTATTATTATATTGATCAAGCCGGGTTAATTTAATATTTAATACAGCAGCCTGAATGGAATCTAATCTTGAATTACATCCCACCATCTCATGATAATATCTTTTTTGCTGTCCATGATTAGCAATCATTTTCATCTTAATCGCTAAGGCGTCATCATTAGTAAAAATAGCACCACCATCTCCATAAGCACCGAGATTCTTACTGGGATAAAAGGAAGTGGCACCAATGGTACCAATGGTTCCTGTTTTCTTTTTTGTGCCGTCTGAAAAAGTATAGTCACAACCAATAGCCTGTGCATTGTCTTCAATTACATATAAACCAAATTCAGCCGCAATTTGCATAATCTCTTCCATCGGCGCGGAATGCCCATACAAATGAACGGGAACAATGGCTTTTGTTTTGGGTGTTATCGCTTTACGCAGTGATTCGGGTTCCATGCAAAAAGTGCGGGGATCCACTTCTGTAAAAACCGGTTTCAATTTCAATAAAGCCACTACTTCTGTGGTAGCAATATAGGTAAAGGAAGGCGTGATCACTTCATCACCAGGTTTAAGTTCAAGCGCCATCATCGCAATCTGCAAAGCATCCGTTCCATTAGCACAGGTAATCGTATTTTTAACACTAAGATAATTGCTAAGGCCCGCTCCAAACTCATGTACCGACTTACCGTTTATATAGGCGGCACTGTCGAGCACCTCCTGTATCGCCGCATCTACTTCTGCTTTGATACTAAGGTATTGCGATTTTGTATCCACCATTTGTATCGGCCTCATAACACATATCTTTAGAGCGTGCAAAATTACTGTAAAAAGCAGTATAATATACAATAATTACTATATTAGAGGAGACTACCGAACACGCTTTTTTAGTTGTTTATTTTTACTGCATAATACTAACCATGCTTTTATACCGGATCTTTATTTGGCTTTACCCCAAAGCAGCCTGGCTGTTAAGTTTTTCCAACCCAAAAGCAGGTTTATGGACAAAAGGCCGAAAAGAATTATTTAAAAAGTTAGCGCTGGCTTTTCATAAAAAAACTAACCCGGTTATCTGGATGCATTGTTCCTCATTAGGTGAGTTTGAACAGGGTTTACCTATCCTTGAGAAATTAAAACAACAATATCCAAATCACTGCCTGTTACTTAGCTTTTTTTCTCCATCTGGCTATGAAATAAGAAAGCATCATCCGGCCGCAGATCATGTTTTTTATCTGCCAATGGACTCACCTTCAAACGCGACTCGATTTTTAAACATTGTTCAACCCTCACTCGTAATTTTCATCAAATATGAATTCTGGTATTATTATTTACAGGAAATAAAGCAGAGAAATATTCCTTTGGTACTTGCATCAGCTATTTTCAGAAAAGATCAGGCTTTTTTTAAATGGTATGGCAGTATGCACCGCAAAATGCTCTCTTGCTTTTCCTGGCTCTTTGTGCAGAACACATTATCTTCAGAACTGCTCGCAAATATTGGTTTTCATAACAATGTGATAGCAACGGGTGATACCCGTTTCGACAGGGTAATTGACATTGCAGAAGACTTTGTACCAATTTCAATAATTGACCATTTCTGTAAAACACAAGATACCATCGTTGCAGGAAGTACCTGGACAGAGGACGATGAAGAACTTGATCATTTTGCCAATACACATCCATCTGTCAAATTTCTTATTGCACCGCATGATATAGAACCAGAGCGGCTGAACGAATGCCTTTCATTATATAAACACGCGATACTTTACTCGGTATACGAAAAGATGCATGCAGCAGGATCAATAATTCCAGATGATATCAATGTTCTCATTTTTGATAATATGGGAATGTTAAGTAGACTTTATCATTATGCCACCATCTGCTATGTTGGCGGGGGTTTCGGGGATGATGGCATTCATAATATTCTGGAAGCCGCAGTATATGGCAAACCTGTTATTTTTGGTCCTGTATACGATAAATATTTCGAAGCCGATGAACTGCTGGATTGCGGCGGTGCCTTCAGTATAGAAGATGCGCTTCAACTGGAACTAATTTTAAAAGACTTGCTGGAAAATAAAGACAGGCTGATAAACGCGTCTGAAGCATCAAAGAAATATGTAAAAAGTAAAGCAGGGGCCACACAAAAAATGCTGCACCATCTTTACGAGAACCGTCTTTTAATGAGTTGATCAAACAGCTTAACTGTTTCACTGTTATCGGGCCAGCTGAGTTTTACTTTTAATTCGCGTTGTATCCAATATTGCGCTTCGGGATAAATAGTAAAGCCATTGATGGTTTTGATACTCCTTTCATACATATTCTCATCACCTCTAAAAAGATCATTTACAAAAAGATAACGGTCATTTACACCGATCGCTTTTTTCAGATCGCGGATAGGACTTCCCTGTAAGGCATTCACCACTTCCTCACGCTCTTCTTTTAATGTATCATTAAGGCTCTCCAGTTTAGTTGCCAGCTTTTTGTTGAACTCAAATATTTCACCTGGTTCTGTATGTACTACTTCATTTTGGTGAATAAGTGTTGGAATGTCAGTAGGCGTATCAAACATCCAGCTATTATCAGACCCCTCACTTGCCGTATTCCTGATCTTTGGAAAAGGACTTTTTTCAATTTGCTGAGGAACAGATCTTCCCGACACTGCGGGTAAGACCACGGATACCTTACTTCCCACTGAGGACTGGCTATAATTTTTCTGTAACTCAGCCAAAAGCAATTGGGCAGTTACAACCAATTTTTCAGCACTGGCATGCTGTTCAAATTGTTCCTTCAGTTTATTAATTAAGGTACCCACTCTTTCCATTGGATGTAATACATTTGAGGTTTACCAATAGCAGATTCGCTTAAAGTTACAAACGTTTTCTTTTATAATTTATTTTACCAGATGTTTATTGAACCAAATATATCAGGAGAAAGAAGGGGCTGGATAGAGGTTATCTGTGGAAGTATGTTCAGCGGAAAGACCGAAGAATTGATCCGACGCTTAAAAAGAGCTAAAATAGCTAACCTGAAAGTGGAGATATTTAAACCTGCCATTGATATTCGTTACGATGAAACAAAAGTGGTGAGTCATGATGCAAATACCATTCAGTCTACCCCTATCGATAACTCACAAACCATTCTTTTATTAGCTGAAGGTGTGGATGTAGTAGGGATTGACGAGGCCCAATTCTTTGACAATGAAATCATTCATGTTTGTGAAATTCTTGCTTTGCGGGGTACACGGGTAATTGTGGCGGGACTTGATATGGACTATCTCGGAAAACCTTTCGGACAGATGCCCTACCTGCTCTCCATTGCCGATTATATTACCAAGTTGCATGCTATTTGTATGTGCTGTGGAAATATCGCTAATATTTCTTACCGTAAAACAACACAGGAGGGGCAGGTAGTGATAGGCGAAAAAGAAACCTATGAGCCCCGATGCCGAAAATGCGCTAATGAAAAATAAGCACCACATATTAGCACTTGTACAAAAAGACCTGTTGCTGGAAACACGCCAGCAGTATACCTTATACGGCATCCTTCTATATGTGGCATCAACCATTTTTGTTGTGTATCTATCCATGGGACAGCCGGAAGAAAAAGTATGGAACGGTTTATTCTGGGTAATACAGCTTTTTGTTTGCGTAAATGCGGTAGCAAAGAGTTTTTTGCAGGAAAACAAAGGAAGAATGTTGTACTTCTACTCTATTGCCGGCGCAAAAGATTTTGTACTCGCCAAACTGCTTTTCAATGCAGTGCTCATGATGGTAATGAGTATACTCAGTCTTGCAGTTTTTACCCTTTTACTTGGCAACCCACTGGAGAATGGTTTACAATTTGCCTTTATTACCTGTCTCGGCGGAATGAGCATCAGCCTGGTGTTTACCTTTCTGGCAGCTATTGCGGCAAAGGCACAACAGCAATCAGCATTGATGGCCATTATGGGGTTTCCCATTATTATTCCGCAACTCTTATTATTGATGAAAATATCTTCCTCGGCTTTTGCCGCAGTAATACAGGCAGGATGGTGGCAAATGGTTTTTCTGTTAATAGGACTGGATATAATGGTGATAGCCCTTTCCATTATTCTCTTCCCTTTTCTCTGGAAAGATTAACTAAAAAGCTGATACAGTTAAGCAGCAAAGGCTTTAATACATCTTGTTCGTTCTTAAAACCGCAGGTGCCTTACGGTTTGTCCTTTATTGATCAGTTGCTTTAAAGAATCTATGCCAATCTTTAAATGATTTTCTACAAATTGTGAAGTTACTTTTTTATCACTCTCTTCTGTTTTTACCCCATCTGGTATCATGGGTTGATCACTTACCAGTAAAAGCGCACCGGTGGGAATTTTATTATAAAATCCTACAGTAAAAATGGTGGCCGTTTCCATATCAATGGCATACGCTCTCACTTTGGTAAGATAATTTTTAAACTCATCGTCGTGCTCCCAAACTCTGCGGTTAGTAGTATACACAGTACCCGTCCAGTAGTCTACTTTATAATCACGTATGGTAGTGGAAATCGCTTTCTGTAGTGCAAAAGCCGGCATGGCAGGAACTTCTGGAGGAAAATAATCATTGGAAGTACCTTCTCCCCTAATAGCTGCAATGGGCAGTATCAGGTCGCCGATCTTATTCCTTTTTTTCAAACCACCGCATTTACCTAAAAACAGTACCGCCTCAGGGTCAATGGCAGTAAGCAGATCCATCATGGTAGCAGCACCCGGACTACCCATTCCAAAATTAACTATCGTAATACCATCAGCAGTGGCGCATTGCATGGGTCTGTCCGCGCCCACTACTTTTACGTTGTTCCATTTAGCAAACATGGTTACATAATTGCTGAAATTGGTAAGCAGTATATATTTGCCGAAATTCTCTAAAAGTTCACCAGTATAGCGCGGAAGCCAGTTATTTACAATTTCCTGTTTTGTTTTCATAAGTCGTTATTTGATCAATGCCCAAAGGGTATCTTTGAAAAAGTTAATCGGCTAAAATACAAAAAATCACTCCCGTAAACAAGCCCCATGATCAAAATCAATTATCCAGCTTATGATTTCCGGATAAAAAAGGAAGCCGCCAAAGAATGGATCTTTGATGATTTTCGTAAACAATGGCTTCGTTTAACGCCTGAGGAGTGGGTACGACAGAATATCCTGCAATACCTTGTGCAGGTAAAACAATATCCCTCTTCACTAATAGCCATTGAAAAAGAGATTGCTTTAGGTGAACTGAGGAAGCGTTTTGACATATTGGTATATAAAGACTCAAAACCATGGATGGTTATTGAATGTAAGGAAATGAATATTCCTTTAACAGAATCCGTTCTGAAACAGATACTCAATTATAATATAACCCTGCAAACGGATTTTCTGGTGATCACTAACGGAATCGTTACGTATGGATTTGCTATTTCTAATGGCCATGCCGAAGAACTTTCGCAATTGCCGGATTTCAACTGACAGCTTGTATCTTTATTCATCAATACCCATTATGAAATTTGTTGTAGGTATAATTTTTTTTTTCTGCTCGGCAGTTCCTTTCATTGCATCCGCACAGATTCTGAACATTGACAAATCCGATACAGCAGATTATGTTTCGAAAGCTAAAACGAATTTTAATTTCAGCACAGGCCTTGAAGTAGACAGGCAAAAAACTACCTTATACGATGCCACCAATACAGCAGAACTACTGTTGCAGAAAAAAAAAGAACTATTTATTGTTGCCGGCAGTTATCGATTTACCTATAATGGGCCGGATGATATTCTGAACGCAGGTTTTATTCATATACGTTACCGTCATAATTATAAAAATAAATTCCAGCCCGAAACTTATCTGCAATACCAGTGGGATAATAAAAGAGGACTCGAGTACCGCGCAATTACAGGTGCCAACTTACGGTATAATTTATTTAAGGGGGATCAATGGGATTTTAATGCAGGCCTGGGACTTATGTATGAAGAAGAAAGATGGAATTATGACGGTGTGGATACCACAAAACTACCGGTAAATATTACACCTATCACCAATAAATTAATCAAAATCAATTCCTATATACGGCTCGACTGGAAAGCAAGTACTAATAGTGATTTATCTTTTAATATTTTTTTACAAACAAGGCCGTCAGTATTTGAGCCGCGTATTGCTCCAGGTATTCAATGGAATATATCCGCAGGAAAACATGTAGGATTTACCATAAATTTTGCAGGCATTTACGATCAAGCACCGGTAGTACCCATTAACCGGTTTTATTATAGTTTCTCGAACAGCCTGCTTTTAAAATTCTGATTTTAGCATGGAACAAGAACATGCCAAAATACCATCACAAATTCAATAGTGTTCGGTTATGGAAAAATTCCTAATTCGGCATAAGAGGTTCCTACCTTATTAATCGCACATACATAGGCTGCTGTACGCATATCTGGTATGGAAGGATTGCTTTTCCAGATATCCATAATCTCGCGGGTAGCAGTGATCATGGTTTCTTCCAGTCCACTGTGCACCAGATCTACTTCTTCCGGTCCGTGCAAAATAAAGTTGCGTTCTGCATCGCTGACCTTTTTATCGGATAATGTTTCTATCTGTCCTAAAATATGACTATTCATATTTTCAGTAAATCGTTTTTCCATCCGGCCATAACGCACATGACTCAAATTTTTCAACCACTCAAAATAAGATACCGTTACCCCACCAGCGTTCAGGTACATATCAGGTACAACCAACACCCCTTTAGCAATTAATATTTCATCCGCTTCGGGTGTTAGCGGACCATTTGCCGCTTCGCCAATAATTTTTGCTTTTACTTTTCCAGCATTGCTGCCGTTGATCACGTTTTCCAAAGCAGCCGGAATTAAAATATCACAGTCTAATTCCAACGCATCATTGCTACTGGCCAGATTAGTGGCGCCGGGGAAATTTAAAATAGAACCGGTAAGCTTTTTGTGTTGAAATACTTCTTCTTCATGTAAGCCATCAGCTTTAAAAATAGAGCCATCATGCTCTGCAATACCTATAATGACAGAACCATGCTCACGAAAAAACTTCGCACTATGGTATCCCACATTTCCTAAACCCTGCACCACCACTGTCTTTCCTTCCACACCCAAATTAAGTCCTAATTTCTGCATTACCTCAGGCATGTTACAAACCTCGCGAATACCAAAGAAAACCCCTAAGCCGGTTGCTTCCTTACGTCCGCGTACACCACCCTGTGTTATGGGCTTTCCGGTAACACAGCCTGCCGCATCTATTTCACCGGGTTTTAAAGAAGTATAGGTATCTACTATCCATGCCATTTCTCTTTCACCTGTACCATAATCAGGAGCGGGTACATCAATACCAGGTCCGATAAAATTTTTCTTTACCAGTTCACTTGTATAACGGCGCGTTATTTTTTCCAGTTCATACACACTGTGCTTCCGCGGATTAATTTTAATACCGCCCTTACCACCACCAAAAGGCACATTTACTATGGCGCATTTATACGTCATTAATGAAGCCAGTGCCATTACTTCATCCTGATTCACTTCCTCACTAAAACGGATACCACCTTTGCAAGGCGATTTATGTTGCGAATGCTGAACACGGTAGGCTTCTATCACTTCTATACGACCATCATCCATCTTAACGGGAAAACGCATACTGTAAATACTGTTACAGGCTTTAATCTGCTCAAGTATTCCCTTTTCCCACTTCGTAAATTTGGCCGCTTTATCAAAACTTTTTTCTACACTCTGAAAAAAACTATAGGGTTGTTGACTTGACATGAGCTAATCGTTTTAAATTTTCTTTTTAACTTTTATTTTTTTTGCCTGTTTGTTGGTAGACAGGTACTAGAATTATACGGTAGAGGTGTGAGTAGTGATTTTTTTGTAGTTAGTTCCCACAACTGACTACTCACTTTTTCTCAAGCTTACCAATCTTCCTATCCACACTAATCACATACAACAGAAGACCCGTTACGATGATGGCGACCACTGTCATTACCACATAAATTTTTCCATTGCTGTGCATCAAATCGGCCGGGGGTACCGCATCCTGTGCAGTAGCATACAATGTTGTTACTGCCATTATAAAAACAGCGATTCCCCTTTTTATTTTATCCATTATTTAAATGCTTTTCTGTGAGTATTTCAAGGCGGATCTGTAAAGTGCTGATCCAGACACCAAGTAGTGTCCAGCCAATAACGGCAGGGTAAAAAACGGTACGCATATGCATATCCATATCCCTGCCATCAATACCGGGGTTACCTTCACTTCCCCTTCCGCCAGGGTGCAAGGATTCTGTTAAACGCGGTAAAATCCAGAGTGTAGGAAACAACATAAAAAAGGCAAAAATATTATAGACAGCGCCAATCCTTCTTTTCTTTTCATCGTCGTTCATACTGCCGCGTAACACAAAATAAGCCAGATAAATTAGTATGGCAATAGCGGCGCCATTCTGTTTGGGATCACCGCTCCAGAAACTACCCCATTGAAACTTTGCCCATACAGAACCGGTAGCCAGTCCTAATAAACCGAATACAGTTCCGGTAGCGGCATAAGCAGAAGAATAATAATCATACAGCGGATTAGGATTACGGAGATATTTAACCGCATATATTACTGAAGTGCCTAACAGTATCATCATACCAAACCACATAGGCACATGAAAAAAGAAATTCCGTATGGATTGCTGCATCCTGTCGTCAAGTTTCGGCACTTTCACTAAAAACCCATAAATACAGGTATATACAAGCAATAAGGAGCATAATATCTTCCACCAGTATTTCCGAATCATGATCTGTTTTTTTCAGGTGGTTTTGGCGTTACATATACCAAACTAACAACTGTGAGCGCAAAATTAAGTGAAAGGGGGTCAATAAAAACAACGATCGTCTAACAATTTTGAAATTGTAACATTTTAAAAATGCCCGTTTTCTACTCAAAATTTCCCAATTATATTTACGCTATGTCTATTCCGCTTCTTCATATCAAAAACCTGTCGGTTGATTTTGTTACAGACGGAAACATCACTCAAGCGTTAAAAAATATTACGCTATCGGTTGATAGGGGCGAAATACTTGCTATTGTAGGAGAATCAGGTTCTGGTAAATCGGTTACCTCACTTTCCATTTTACAATTACTGCCTTCGCCCCCCGCCAACTATCCTACAGGTGAAATATTATTAACTATTGACGGGGAAACAGTGAATGTCTTACAGTCATCTCCCCAAAAATTACAATCTATCCGCGGCAACCAGGTAGCCATGATCTTTCAGGAACCCATGAGTTCATTAAACCCTGTATTAACCTGCGGCTTCCAGGTACAGGAAGCCATCCGGCAACACAACAGCATTACTGAAAAAGAAGCACTCGCAAAAACGATTTTACTTTTTGAAAAAGTAAAATTGCCCGATCCTTCCGCCATGTTTCAACGGTACCCGCACCAGTTAAGTGGCGGCCAGAAACAAAGAGTGATGATAGCCATGGCCATGAGTTGTGAACCTTACTTACTAATCTGCGATGAACCTACTACTGCGCTTGATGTAACCGTTCAGAAAAATATACTGCAACTGATTCGTGATTTGCAGGTACAGAATAATATGGGTGTATTATTTATTACCCATGATCTTAGTGTGGTAGCGGAAATAGCAGACCGCGTTGCCGTAATGTACAAAGGCGAAATAGTGGAACAGGCTACCGCACAACAAATATTCAGCGCACCAGAACATCGCTATACAAAAGCTTTGCTGGCCTGCCGGCCTGCCCTGCACGTAAAAGGAGAAAGGTTGCCGGTAGTAAGTGATTTTATGCAGGTGGATAAAACAGATGAGATGGTTGAAAAATCAGCAGTTGTTTTTGAAAAAGTAATGGAAACCACCAACTCCGGACTTCCCACTTCCATCGCCAAACTCCTCACCGTTTCTCATCTCAAAGTTTATTTCCCTTCCCGAAAATCATTTTTTGGCAAAACAGCAACCTATACAAAAGCCGTTGATGATGTTAGCTTTGATGTTTTGGAAGGAGAAACATTAGGACTGGTTGGCGAATCCGGTTGCGGCAAAAGCACGCTGGGAAGGGCCATCTTACGCCTAATCGATGCAACAGAAGGAAATATATATTATAAAGGCATCGACCTGCTGCATGCAGATTCAAAAACTATGCAAACGCTGCGAAAAGATATGCAGATCATTTTTCAGGATCCGTATTCATCTTTAAATCCAAGAATAACGATTGGTGATGCTATTGCTGAACCTTTGCAGGTGCATGGCCTTGTAAACGGAAAAAAGGAAAGAAAAGAAAAAGTAATCTTCTTACTGGAAAAAGTAAATCTTACACCTGAACATTATTACCGCTATCCACATGAATTCAGCGGGGGGCAAAGACAGCGGATCGTAATTGCCCGGGCCCTTGCACTGCAACCTTCATTTGTGATCTGTGACGAAAGTGTTTCGGCACTTGATGTAAGTGTACAGGCTCAGGTGCTGAATCTTTTGAATGATCTGAAAAAAGAATTCGGATTTACTGCCATATTTATCTCCCATGATCTTTCGGTTGTCAGGTATATCAGCGACAGGATCATGGTAATGAACCAGGGCCATATCGAGGAAACCGGTACGGCTGAGGAAGTTTACCACCATCCAAAAACTGAATATACGCAGCGGCTCATCGCGTCAGTTCCAAAGATGGTTTTATAAAATTATTAACAGAAGTCGTTTTCTAACGAAAGACACTGACCGAAGACCTGGAAATTGGCATTTTCCCTCCATTCCCTTACCTTTGCCGACTTCTGAAATTCATGCCGTAACATGAAGCGAGTCGCCTCCCGCAAGAGGCAGGACGACAACCTGAATGTGGCTATCATCTAAAACAAGAATAGACACATGAAATTATCACAGTTCAAGTTTGACCTTCCACTAAATCTTATTGCCCAGAACCCGACGAAAAGACGCGAAGACAGCCGTATGATGGTTGTTGATCGTAAGAGCGGGCATATGGAGAACAAACATTTCCGCGACATTTTAGAGTATTATGACGACAAGGATGTTTTTGTAGTGAACAACACCAAAGTATTTCCGGCAAGAATGTATGGCCGCAAGGAAAAAACCGGCGCTAAAATTGAAGTTTTTTTACTGCGCGAATTAAATAAACCGAACCGTTTATGGGACGTAATTGTTGATCCCGCAAGAAAAATACGTGTGGGTAATAAATTATACTTTGGTGAAAATGAAGAACTGGTTGCCGAAGTAATCGACAATACAACCAGCCGTGGCCGTACCATCCGTTTTTTATGGGATGAGGACGATGAGAGCTTTAAAAAGATGCTGGAACATTTAGGTGAAACGCCACTGCCTAAATATATCAAACGCAAACCGGATGAGGAAGATAAAGAACGTTACCAGACAGTATACGCCAAACATGAAGGCGCTGTTGCCGCTCCTACTGCCGGTTTACACTTCAGTAAAGAACTGATCAAACGTTGCGAAATACAAGGTGTACGATTTGCAGAAGTTACTTTGCATACAGGCTTAGGAACTTTCCGCCCCATTGAAGTGGAAGACCTGAGTAAGCACAAAATGGACGCTGAATATTATGCAATAGACGAGCAGGCCTGCAGTATTGTAAATAAAGCAAAAGAAACCGGTCACCGTATCTGTTCTATTGGCACCACTACCATGCGAGCTATGGAAAGCAGTTTTACTGCACAGAAAATGCTGAAGCCAAGTGAAGGATGGACCAATCACTTTATTCATCCCCCCTATAAATTTAATGTGGCCGACAGTCTGGTTACAAATTTTCATTTACCCAAGACCAGTTTGCTGATTATGACCTGCGCCTTTGCGGGATATGATCTGGCGATAGAAGCATACAAAAAAGCCATTAAAGACAAATACCGCTTCTTCAGTTATGGAGATGCTTTGCTGATTGTTTAATTGATTAGCTTATATTTCACCTTTAGAGCCCTGACATTTATTTGTTGGGGTTTTTTTTGAAGGAATGATGAAGTATTTGATGGATTTAGGGCCAGAACTTGATGAAAAAGAAAGATGATTTTAAATCGTAAAAATATTCATTACTGTCCTCCTTCTTAAAAGACTTTATTTCTTTTTCGCACCATGCCTACCCCAATTTTGAAAAATGAGCGGAATGTAGTTACTTTGTAATTACATCAAAGTCGTAATTATGGATATTTCAGTAATTCCTATTGGTAATTCTAAAGGGATCCGTTTAACAAAAACGTTGCTTGAGAAATACAACATTACCGATACTGTTGAACTTATTCTTGAGAAGGAGTATATTATTTTGAAACCCAAAACAACTTCGCGCATCGGTTGGGAAAAATCATTCAAGAAAATGCACGAAAGCGGGGATGACAAACTCATGATACCGGATATTTTTGAGGATGAAACGCTTGATGAATGGAGTTAAAACAATACCAAATTGTATTGTTTAATATTGACCCGACAATCGGAAGTGAAATGAAAAAAA
>JBBRHM010000028.1:0-30342 GCA_038222655.1 Chitinophagales bacterium
CCAGGATGGCGGCACTGCCAGCATTGTAAATCCTTTGGTTCCGGCGGTAACGAATGCACATGCGGTTTGTGATGGTACAGAGATCGTGATGAAGCTCAATAAAAAAATTAATTGTAAAAGTCTTGCCACAGATGGAAGTGACTTTTCACTCAGTGGCCCTATAGCGGTTTCCATAGTATCTGCAACGGGCAATGGATGTAACAATGGATTTGACAGTGATTCTATTCTTTTAAAACTCAACAGGGTTCTGGCACCTGGATCATATACCGTTAACGCTAAAAATGGTACGGATGGCAATACCCTGGTAGATAACTGTTCGAATTCTTTACCGCCCGGAGCGATAGCAAGCTTAAAATTTACTTCTGCTCAACCCACACCCATGGATAGTATTGGCCCGGTGATTTGTATTACCGATTCATTACAATTGATTTTTTCAAAACCGATCGATTGTAGTTCCATCGCTTCAGATGGGAGTGATTTTTTAATCACGGGTCCCTCAACAGTAACGGTAAAATCAGCAAAAGGGGTTTGTACAAATGGGGTTAGTTCCGTTATTACTATTTTGCTACTGTCGCCTATCCGCATGAACGGTACCTATACCATCACCTTAAAAAATGGCAGTGATGGCAATCCATTAATAGATGAATGCGGGCAAATAACTCCGGCAGGATCCACCCTCCCGTTTACAACCAAAAATATTACTGTGGCAGATTTCTCCGCATCGGTTGCGGCAGGTTGCAAAAATGATACCTTATTTCTATCACACAATGGCAACGGCGCTGCTACTATATGGCAATGGAAAATTGATAGTATGGCAGTTAGTTTTATTCAAAATCCTGTAATTATTTCCAAAGCATTCGGTTCGCATATTACCAGGTTAACGGTTAGCAATGGAAAATGTACTGATTCAGTAAGCAGTACATTCATTTTCCCTGATCAAACGGTAAGAGCCGCCTTCGCTGTTTCTGATACTTTATGTCCTACCGATTCTTTGCATTTTACCGACATGAGCAGCAGCAACGCCACCAGCTGGAAATGGAATTTTGGAAATGGAAGTAGTAGTATCAGTCAAACACCATCCGGTCAATATTATCCCCTTACCGGAAGGCCCGCGAATTATACCAGTAGTCTTACCGTACAGAATAATTTCAACTGCACCGATATAGCTTATAAAATCATCACGGTATTAGCCAGCTGTTATATTGCCGTGCCCTCTGCCTTTACGCCCAATGGTGATGGATTAAATGATTATCTCTATCCACTGAATGCATTTAAAACAGACAACTTTTTATTCTCCGTCTTCAACCGCTATGGACAGATTATTTTTAAAACAACTGATTACACAAAAAAATGGGATGGACGCATTAATGGTGTGCTGCAAGGCAGTGGAACCTATGTATGGATGTTAAGCTATACCGACAGGGATACCCGGCAGAAAGTGGCCTTGAGCGGAACGACTGTGTTGATCAGGTGAAAATGGAAACTAGTAATTATTTCATATCATCCCCCGAAAACTGCAAAGGCAATAACATACCGGCTTGGGGGATAATGAAGATTTTTCCTTCCATGCCTGCAAGTATTAAACGGATAGGCTGTTGAAAGCGGGATTCATATTCGGCCAGGGTTTGGCGGCAAATACCGCAAGGCGTAACAGGACGATTACTTTTGATTTGTTCACTCTGGTAACTGATGGCGATCGTATTAATGGCAACACCAGGATACAGGGAAGATGCCGCTGACAATAAAACCCGCTCTGCACATATGCCTACAGGATAACTGGCATTTTCCTGGTTACTACCTGCCACTGTTTTACCATTAGCCAGTCTTGCCATGGCACCTACCTGAAAATTTGAATAAGGGGCATAGGCTATCTGAGTAGCTTTTCTTGCTTCCGATAATAATTCAGCATCTTCTTTCGGAAGTTCTTCCATAGAAGAATATACTTCAAATTCAAAACCAGATTTCTGATAATCCATATCGGATGTTTTAGAGAGCTATTATGTTAATTGTGAGTAGTGAGTAAGCTTTGTGGTACTTATATTTTACTCACTACTCACCACTGACTATTCACTACACACAAACCAGCGGCAGATGAAAATTTATTTAATACTATTAAACAGGCGTTTCCAACGCGGGCCCTTCTCCCAGCTAAACCATATAAGCGATGCTTTTCCTACAATATTTGTTTCCGGTACAAAGCCCCAGAAGCGGCTGTCCTGGCTGCGGTGACGGTTATCGCCCATCATCCAGTAATAATTGAATTTTGTGGTATAGGTGTTGGTTTCTTTGCCATTAATGATAAACTTTCCATTCACTTCCTCCAATGTATTTTTTTCATAGGTAATGATCAGTCTGCGATAAATGGCAATTGTTTGCGGCGTTATAGACAATACATCTCCTTTCTTCGGAATTTTGAGTGGACCATAATTATCCACTGTCCAGGGAGAATTGGCTTCATCATTTGGGAACGTTTGTCCCACCACGTTTTCCGAAAAAGCTACTATCGATTTTACATTCGGTTGTGTCTTTACTTTTTGCGCTTCTGCGGAGGTCATATTTAAAACATAGACACCTGGTTTGGTGTTGTCCATCCTCAACTGGTCGTTCGCATTTTCACTATCAATGCCCAATTCATCTTTCAAAAAATCTTCGCTAAAAGCGGTGCCATTGGTTTCAACCATATATTCTGTCTGCGCTGAAGGCGGAACAAATGCCGGCTGGTTATTAATAAACAAAGAGCCATTTTTTACCTGCACCAGATCACCGCTAACGGCAACACATCGTTTAATATAGTTGTCGGTTTTGTCCATCGGGTGCACCAATATAGGAAACTGATCTTTCGACGCCTTTAACGCCTCCCTGTCTCCCTTAAATTGATACCGCAGTACATCATAATAAGGTACCGCACTGCCATATTCGGGCAGATTGATAATGGTATCTCCCGCAGGAAAATTAAATACCACTACATCATTACGCTTCACTTCTGCAAAAGCAGGCAGGCGTTTATAAGGTAATTGCACTTGCCTGATATAAGAGGGCGTAGTTTTTGAAAAAGGCAGGATATTATGAACAAAGGGAAAGGATAAAGGCGTTTGCGGGATGCGTGCGCCATAGGTCATTTTATTTACAAAGAGAAAATCATTTACGAGTAAAGTTTTTTCCATACTACCGGTAGGTATCACGTATGCCTCAAACACAAAGGTGCGGATAATGGTTGCTGCTACAATCGCAAACACACCGGCATCAATCCATTCACGCGAAGCAGGCTTGTGGTAATGCTTTAATACTTCACTGCCATACCATTTTACATCAGGCGAAAATCCGAGGTACGGAAAATAAATAAAAGGAAAAAAGATCGTAGCCGCGTGATCAGGTACAGAAACTTTTTTGAAATGCATCACAAAAATGATGGTTATCCATATGGTAATGAACTGACCTGCGATAGGAATCAACTGTAACCAGAACCAGTATTTACGGATATGGCATTTTTCAACAATTAGCCAGGTGTTATAAAAGGGGATGAAGGCTTTCCAGGGTTCAATACCTGCTTTTTTAAACATGCCATACATACCCACATGCCAGCCAATAACACCGATAATTAATAGAAGTAAACCCATAGTCAGTAGTTAAGTATGAACAAAAATATCCTTTTCACCCACACCGGAAAGATTTACCCGTAAAAGTTTTCTTAAATATGTGCTTTAGCAGCCTGTTTGGTATGAAGCAGGAAATTTTTAACAGCCTCTCCCCCCTCCTGTTTCACGCATTGCTGTGAAAATGGGCGCCCTGAATCAGCAGAAACTTATTTGGGCATTACATAGCTATCAATATCTGCAAGAGTAATGTCTTTGCCGGAAAGAATAATAAGCCGTTCTACTACGTTGCGAAGTTCGCGGATATTACCCGTCCAGTTATGTTCCAGTAAAGCCTGGAGCGCCTTTTTATCAATGGATTTTTTTGCCTGGCCATATTCTTCTGCAATATCGGTGAGGAACTTATCTACAAGCAACGGAATATCATCCTTTCTTTCATTCAAGGAAGGAACATGTATCATAATTACACTTAAGCGATGATAGAGATCGAGCCTGAAATTTTTCTCGGTAACTTCCTGTAAAAGGTCTTTATTGGTTGCAGCAATTACACGCACATCAACAGCTATTTCTTTTTCACCACCCACTCTCGTGATCTTTCCTTCCTGGAGGGCCCGCAAAACTTTTGCCTGTGCGCTTACACTCATATCTCCTATTTCATCCAGAAAAAGCGTACCACCATTGGCCTGTTCAAACTTACCGATCCGCTGTTTAATAGCTGAGGTAAAAGAACCTTTTTCATGACCGAATAATTCACTCTCAATTAATTCGCCAGGAATAGCGGCACAGTTTACTTCTACCAACATAGCATTAGCACGGTTACTTTTTTCATGCAGCCATCTGGCCACCAATTCCTTTCCCGTACCATTTTCACCGGTTACCAGTACGCGGGCCTCTGTGGGGGCCACTTTATCAATGGTTTCCTTAATTTTTTTTAATGCCTCACTATCACCAATCATCTCCTGAACTTTGAATACTTTTTTCTTCAGTACTTTGGTTTCTTTTACCAGGATGGTTTTATCAAGCGCATTGCGAATGGTTATAAGGAGGCGGTTAAGATCAGGCGGTTTGGCTATATAATCAAAGGCCCCTTTTTTTACAGCATCAACTGCTGTTTCAATATTGCCATGACCGCTGATCATGATCACCGGTACTTCTGAACCCATTTCGGTTACTTTCTGCAGAAACTCAATGCCATCAAGCTTGGGCATTTTAATATCACAAAGCACCACATCAAAAGAACCCGAACTGAATTTTTTGAGGCCCTCTTCGCCATCAGGTGCTTCCTCTACCGCAAAGCCCTCACTGGTCAATATTTCTTTCAATACATTGCGAATGGCTTTTTCATCATCGATGATCAAAATATTAGGCATACCGATTTTTTATTTGAGGCTAAGATAAACTAAGTTCTCATGATCAAGATAAGGCTAACCTGTTAAGCATTTGACAATAGCAGCATCCCGCTAATGATTAGAAATGGAATTGAAGGCCAGCATACACATTCCGGCCAGCAGCAGGGTTATAGTATCTTTTACCTGCTGCATTGATATCATTTCCAAGACTATAATTTTGATTAAAGAGATTATCAACCCCTGCAAAAATATTCAGCTGGTTTTGTTTCTGCCGGCAGTGATAGCCAACTTTTACCTGCATTAGCTGGTAAGCATTTGCATACGCATCATTAGCGTCTGTAAGGGGTAATGAGGATGTGCAGTTGATGGATGCATTAACGTAAAATCCCTGCAGTGTTTCTGCATCAATACCGATGACCAAGCTATTGCGTGGAACGCCGGTTATTTCATTGCCTGAATAATTACTGTTACTTTGCTGATAGTTTTCAAAACGGTAGGGTTGATAACTGATACTACTCCAGATATTCAGGCCGGTTATCCATGATTTTTGTTTTTTGATTGCCTGGTATTTTACGATTGCCTCTATCCCTTTTTGCTGCGTGCCCCCGGCATTTACAAAATATTCTGCACCCGATGCATTATTCCTTCTTACAATCGCATTACGCAATTTAAAAAAATAGGCGGCTATATCAAATTGTACATGCTGATCCGGTAATTCTCCTTTTATCCCTGCTTCGAAATTCCATCCTGATTCTGCCTGCAGGTTACCATAAAAATTTCCATCCGAGGGCCGCACTTCTGCAAGGGCCGGCGGTGAAAACCCTTTGGCAGCAACGATATACGCGGATATGTTTCGGGATATCCTGTAAAGAATGGCAAAGCGGGGTGTAATAACTGCTGTAATGCGTTTATCTACGTAAAGGGAAGTGGGATCAGTTAAACGTTTGTAGCGATAGGATTGATTATTGATACTCATACCTGCCGTAAAATTCCATGTATCACCTATAAGATATTGCATTTGTGAAAAAGCGAACCATTGATTGGCAAATACATTGTCTTTAAATTGAATCGTATCGGCAACACCGGAACGGTTTCCGAAATTATTAATTTCGGAATGATTATACAACCATTCTGCACCATTCATCCATTGAAAATTCTTTGAACGGAATACCAGTTTGGTGCCTATCCCAAAATTATCTTCCTTTCTTTTTTCATAATTGGTAATGAACGGATTTGTAAACGAAGTGTTATTGGCAGTAACGAATGATTGTACAATAAATTGTTCACCCAGTGCCGCTTCATGATGGGTGCCACCGAAAATTGTTTTATTATAGATAGCCGTTTTCTGTTGAATGGAACCGGGCAAAGCACCCGCAGGCTGCCGCGACAATTTAGGGTTGGCCATCATTTGTGCCAGTGTAATACCACCAGGTGTCTGGTAATAAAGATCGGTATAGAAAAAAAGAAATTGTAACTGCTGCTTTTTCCAGCGCAGAGAAGATTGCCATTTGATAACATCTTTTCGGGATGCTGATTGCTCGCGGTATCCATCAGACTGCTGATGCACTTGCTGGAGGGAAGAAGTAAAATGATTCGCATGATAACTCCAACCTGCCTGCTGACTGAAAAGGCCATAAGAACCGCCCGTTACGCCTGCCATAAAATGATTACCGGAAGATGCTGAAAATGGCAAAGCAGAACGCAGCAATAAAGCCCCGCCGGTGCCTGCTCCATAAACACTAGCTGCAGGGCCTTTGATGATTTCTGCACCTGTCAGTTCATTTATATCAACAAGATTCAGGTAAGTGTTGCCACCACCATCTGTTAAGGGAATACCGTTCCAGTAAACTTTTATATTACGAACACCAAATGGCGAACGCAACAAACTTCCCCTCACTGATAAACGATAACTTGCCGGCGACCTTTCTTCCATCCGCACACCGGGTATGGTATTAAATACGGGCACCAATGAAACAGGAGCATAACGGTTCATTTCTTTTGAACTGATCACAGCAATTGCTGCAGGCACTGCTTTCCATTGTATGTGTGCATTAAAGGCTTCCACAGTTACTTCCTGCAGAATACTATCTGTTACCGCAATTTGTTTTGTGCTGTCGGTTCGCTGGCAAAACAATACATTAGTCATTACGAGGGCGGCTGTCAAAAAAAGTAAATATTTCATCTGGTTATACAAAACAGCATCAGGTTAGGGAGAAAACAAAAACCCGGAGCGGGGGCCACGGGCTTGTTGTATAATTTATTTCAGTTGCATTTATTTTTTCTGGTACATGACTTCCTTTACCAGCTTTACCGTTCTGGCTACATCAGGCATAGCTAATGCAGCTAAGTTTGGGGCATAGTGCATTGGTGCATCCACACTGGTAATGCGACGGATGGGTGCATCTAAATAATCAAAACCTTCTTTCTGAATACGGTAACTAATCTCTGATGAAACCGAGGCAAAAGGCCATTGCTCTTCCACGATCACCAAACGATTGGTTTTTTTCACACTCTCAAGAATTGTACGCCAGTCAAGGGGACGAATGCTTCTCAGATCAATCACTTCTGCGCTAACCCCTTCTTTTTCCAGTTCTGAGGCCGCACCCAAAGCAACTTTCATCATTTTATTGTAAGAAACGATGGTTACATCCCTGCCCTGCTTCTTAACATCTGCTTTGCCAATGGGAATATAATATTCTTCCTCAGGCACGTCACTCTTCTCACCATACATCACTTCACTTTCCATAAAGATCACCGGATCCTGTTCATATCGGATGGCCTGTTTTAATAAGCCTTTCGCGTCATAGCCATTGGAGGGTGATATCACTTTAAGACCGGGGATATTGGCATAATAACTTTCAAAAGCGGTGGAATGCTGGGCACCCAACTGACCGGCGCTGCCGTTAGGACCGCGAAAAACAATGGGGCAACCAATTTGTCCGCCACTCATAGCCAGCATTTTAGAAGCGGTATTGAGTATCTGGTCCATCGCCAACACGGCAAAGTTCCAGGTCATGAATTCAACGATCGGGCGAAGACCACTTTGGGCAGCACCTACTGCAACGGCGGTAAAACCCAGTTCAGAAATAGGCGTATCAATTACTCTTTTTTCGCCGAATTCGGCCAACATTCCCTGGCTTACTTTATAAGCGCCGTTATATTCAGCCACTTCTTCTCCCATCAAAAAGACCTTTTCATCTCTTCGCATTTCTTCATTCATGGCTTCCCGTAAAGCCTCTCTGAAAGCAATAGAACGCATCGTGTCAGTTTTATTAATGAGCAGCAAAAATATAAGATTATTAAGTATGAACAAAGCTTTAAAAAGCAGAAGAAAAGCAAAGGGCAAAGCTTACAGCCTGTAATTGTACAAAAGCAAAAGCCGGAAACAGCAGGTTTCCGGCTTTTGGTAATAGCTTATTGCATTATGCTTTACGCATTATGCATTCCGATTTAAAATACGTTCCATCCAAAACTTATATAGTATAATCCCCCCATAGCGGGACCACCAAAGCCTGTACGGTAGTATTTATTAAATATGTTGGTACCACCTAACTTAACCAATGATTTTATCGCTGGGAACTTATAGCTGACAACGGCATCAACCGTGCGGACATAGGGCAAACGGCCAACCGCAAAAGTTCCTTCATAATTAAAGGTATTTGTCCACCTGTACACCACGCTAAAACCAAGCCTGTTGTCTTTTCCAAAACCAGTGTTATTAAATGCCATGTTTACACGGTATTTAGGGGTGTTGAAATACGATACAAAACCTGCAGGTAGATCGCCAATTACATCAGAATATAAATTACCGCTTACGGAGTAATTGTGCGGGAACAGGTATTCTACTGAAGCGCCCCAGCCATTCGTTTTAACGTCGCCGGGTGTGTTTGTGGAAATGCTATAACCGATGCGTTTGTTGGCATCCAGTACATCAAAGAAACTTCCTCCTGCAGAAACAGGCACCCTTGCCTGGATGGCGGTTACACCGCTAAGAAAATCTTTGTAGGTAGCCCAGTAGGCATATACATCAATCAAGAATCTTTTAGCAAACAAACCCTTGTAACCTACTTCAAAAGATCTTGAGGATTCGGGTTTGAACTCACCAAATTGCTGTTCCTTTAAAAGTCCAACGTTGGGTGCGCCGGCCGCTGCACTGGCGCCAAATGCCTGCACGCTCGCTACTGTATAAGCAGGATTGCTGCTGAATTTATAGAAGTCTCTCAACTGGGGCAAGCCCCCCATCAAACGGGTACCACCACCCACTAACAGGTTGATCCATTGGTTTTGGGTAGTTGGAAAACGGTAAGCTTGCTGGTATGAGAAACGCAGGTTATGATCTTTTGCAAGTTTAATGACAGCAGAAGCCCGTGGGGTGAACCGACCTTTGAAATTGGTGTTTTTATCATAACGGCCGGAAAAAGAAAGTTTAAGCACATCATTCAGTAATTTCTGTGATAACTGCGCATAAGCACCTACTTCATCAATGTTAATCACGCCCGATGTATCTGCAAACAAAGTACCCTGCGAGTTTAATATAAAACGCCTGGTGCTCGCACCGATGAGGAAATCTGTTCCGCTACGGGTTAATCCGAGATCATCAGAAAGATTGTATTGGCCTTCAAAAACATTTAACCTTGACCTGTCTAGGAATAAACCGCCACCTTGTGAAATGGGTGTGGAAGCTACTTTCTGGAACTGGGGATTAGCACCCAGATACCCTGTTGGCCTACCCTGGTCGGCAGCAGTTCTCGCTAAATTTTGTGCATCAAAACTTGAAAGCCCCGCAGAACGTGCGCCGGCATAAGTTGCCATGTAGGTAGGATACCATATATTACTTGGCTTCCATACTTCATTGAAGAAACGGGTAGTGATGGTGGCATTAAAAGAACTTCCTGAATTTTCATGTGTGGTATATGCCCTAAGGAACCAGTTTTTGCTTTTCAGCTCCAGTTTATACTGACCAATTTTCAGATCCTTCAGTGAATAACGGTCGCTGCCGGTGTAAACACTGTTACCGGTTCCCCAGTTTGCTGTAAAAGACGCTTCTACTTTGTCGGAAAGTTTATAATATAATCCTCCTGTTAATTTGAAATTTAAAGTGGTAGGATCTACCACATCTTTTTCGCCATACCCTGTGCGGCTCACATATTGGTTGTTAAAATAGTTTCGATTATTACCATAAAAGATGGCCGAATTGGCACCTACCAATGCACCAGCACCTAAAGCGGTTAATACGCCATTAAACTGTGCAAGTGATGCACCCGGATTAGCTGCCAGGTATCCATTAAAAGCGGCCACGTTACCGGCACCTATCGCAGCCGTAATGCCATTAAGTACCTGACCGGCTATTGCGCTGCTGTTTTGTGAAGTTTCATCTCCATATATATTTACGCCATCATAGTTAGGATCAGACTCTCTCCAGCCGGAAGTGACACCGCCATTGGGAGTTGGGGCACCTGGCGTTGGTGGGCGTAAATAATTTTCTGTTGAGTTAGCAAGCCAGTCCTGCGCCTGAACAAACTGGGCGCCGATTTTGAAAGCAAATTTTTCAGATACTTTCTGACCCCAACGTACACTCCAGTCGAAGAAAGGAGAAGTAGGCCGCTGGTAATGGTCTATATGGTTTACACCCTGTTTTATCTGGAAACTTAATCCCTGGTATTTGAATGGGTTCTTGCTGCTGATAAGCACAGTACCGTTCATTCCGCCGGATCCATACAATGCAGAAGAAGCACCAGGCAGTAATTCAATATTCTCAACATCCAGTTCTGTTAAACCCACCACGCTACCCACGGAGAAGTTAAGACCAGGTGCCTGGTTATCCATGCCATCTACCAGTTGGTTGAGACGGGCGTTACCGCTTACGTTGAATCCACGTGTGCCCACACTACGGAAGGTTAAACTTGCCGATACCACATCCACCCCTTTCAGGTTGGTGATCATATCATAGTAGTTGGTAGCTGGTGAATTGCGAATGGCAGCAGACCCTATTCTCTCAATGGAAACAGGAGACTCGAGAATACGTTCCGGCACCCTTGATGCTGCAACCACTACTTCATCACCCAAAGTAAAAGTAGGTTCCACTTCAACATTTACTATTTGATTATTCCCGGTAATACTCACTTCTTTGTTTGCATAACCAACAGAAGAAATTACTAAAGTAAAAGGTGGCTTTTGAACGGTAGAAAATTTGAAATTACCCTTATCATCAGTAAAAGTTCCGGTACTACCTCCTTTAACTGTAACAGAAACTGCAGAAACAGCCTCTTTGGATTTACCGTTTGTAACGCTACCGGAGACGGTAGTAGATTGTTGCGCGGGAACAGTAATGCATATAGCTGCGCCAAAAGCAAACAACCCCGTATAGGTTAGGATTCTTCTCATAAAAAGCAAGTTTTGTTAAATGTTCTTAAAAATAGCACTTGTTAGTTTTCTATCGAAATTTAATTTGTCCACACATAACGTTGGTTTGTTGAGAAAAATTATGCCTCCCCGCCTTTATTTATGAATGGCCGGGCTATTTTTGAGGCATGCCATCCTTTCACTTTCCTTCACAGACCAATATCTATCATGGTAAAGTACGAGATGTGTACAGTATTAAAAACAACTGGCTGGTAATGATCGCCAGTGATCGTATCTCTGCTTTTGATGTGATTTTACCGAGGCCCATCCCTTTTAAAGGCCAGGTATTGAATCAGATTGCAGCTTATATGCTGGAAGCTACCCGAGATATCTGTCCCAACTGGTTAGTAGATACGCCCGCTCCCCATGTTTCTATTGGTAAACGTTGCATTCCCTTTAAAATTGAAATGGTCGTAAGAGGTAACCTGGTTGGGCACGCCTGGAGAACGTATAGCAGTGGTAAAAGAATATTATGCGGTGCCCCATTGGCAGAAGGTTTACACGAAAATGATTTTTTCCCTTCACCAATTATCACGCCTTCTACCAAAGCTGAAGAAGGACATGATGAAGATATTTCAAAAGAAGCCATTATTGCCCAGGGCCTGGCCACAGAAGAAGAATGGGCCATACTGGAAAAATATACACTCGGTTTATTTGCACGGGGAAAAGAGATTGCCGCAAAACAGGGACTGATACTGGCCGATACAAAATATGAATTCGGAAAGATCGGCGATACTATTTACCTCATGGATGAAGTACATACACCCGACTCTTCCCGGTATTTTTATTCGAAGGGTTTTGAAGAAAGACAGGCAAAAGGTGAAAAACAAAAACAATTGAGCAAAGAATTTGTACGTGAATGGCTGATTGAAAATAATTTCATGGGCAAAGAAGGACAAACCGTTCCTGCCATGACTGATGAATGGATTGACACGATTAGTAAAAGATATATTGAATTATTTGAAAAAGTTACGGGGAAATGTTTTATGCCTGAAAAAATAATTGATACACTTCTCGAACAGCAAATCAATGAAGCATTGATACGGTTGGGAGCCGTGTAAAAACGAAGTGGATTTCGTTGAGAGGTTTAATAAGAGACAAAGTTTCCGCTCTGTCCGGGTATGTTAAAAACGTTTGCTTCTACATCAAACACATCTTTCAATAAACCGATAGTTATCTTTTCTTCCTTTGAAAGTGTATGGATCACCGATCCCTGTTTCATGAAAAATATTTTATCTGCATATTTGAGCGCAAGGTTTATATCATGCAGCACAGCTATAACTGCTACATTTTTTTGGCAAAGACTTTTGGCTTCATTCAGTAACTGGTGCTGATATTTTATATCGAGATGAGAAACCGGCTCATCAAGCAATAATAATTTTTGTTGCGTTTCTGAAGTATATCCCATCTGCGCGAGCACCCTACACATCTGTATCTTTTGCGCCTCGCCCCCGGATAAGCTGTGGTACTGCCTGTTTGAAAGTGTGGATACCTGCATTCTTTGCATGGCATCATCTACCATGGCTTCATCAGCCGCATGCGGCTGGTTGGTAAAATAAGGATACCGCCCTATCATTACCATTTCACGGGCCGACATAGGAAAGCTGATATGATAATGTTGTGAGAGTACCGCCCGTTGTTTGGCAAGTTCTTCAACTTTATAGCCACTAATATTTTTTTCTTTAAATAATATTGTCCCTTCAGAAGGATGCAATGAACCTGCCATCATTTTTAACAGGGTTGATTTACCTGCACCATTGGCCCCCATGATCACAACAAACTCGCCTGGCAACACCCGAATGGATACTTCTTTTACCAGAACACTTTTTTTAATTGAAAATGATACCTGTTTTACATCAATCATCGTCCCCTCCTTTTGTATGCAGGATATTGGTTCGCTTGAGGAGCATAATAAATACCGGTGCCCCTACAAGAGAAGTAATAATTCCTATGGGTATTTCAGCAGGTGCCAGTATAAGTCTTGCACCCATATCTGCCAGGGTTAATAACAAAGCCCCCATGATCATGGAAGCCGGTAATAATTTTTTATGATCACTACCAATCAGTAAGCGCATCACATGCGGAACAATCAATCCCATAAAACTGATTACGCCAACAAAGGCAGTAGCCACAGAAACCATAGCCGTATTGTACAGCATGATTTTTCTTTTTAATCTTTCAGTATCAACACCGGCATAATTGGCTTCTTCTTCTCCCAGCACTAGTGTATTCAATTGCTTTGCATACCTGAGTGAAATCCAAAAAACAAATGCTGCCACCGCGCCCGTGATCCATACCTGAATCCAGGTAGCACCGGAAAAAGTTCCCAGGTTCCAGAAAGTGATGCTTCTTGCCTGCGGATCGCGGGCTATATAACTCATAAAACCTGTACCGCTGAGACCAACCGCATTAACCGCAATGCCAATAAGTAATAAGGTTGTTACATCCATCCGCTTTGTACCTTTTGCTAAAACATATACGGTATAAGTTGCCAGTAAACCACCGCCAAAAGCAAACAGGGGAACCAGTAAAGGACCTGCAAATTGCTGTATCTCTTTATTCATCCCCGCAGATAAAACAAATACGAAAGATGCCCCAAAGGCCGCACCCGCACTGGTTCCTATTAATCCGGGTTCTACAATAGGGTTTCTGAAAAGTCCCTGCATCAACACACCGGAAACAGATAAGACTGCGCCGGTAATCATACATAACAATACACGTGGCAAACGTATCTGAAGAAATACAGCCTCATAAATATTGGCAGATTTTTTTCCCGCCATCCAATGAGTAAAGGAAGACAATATATCTCCTCCTGTAATAGACACTGCACCAAATGCAATTGCACATAACATGACTACCACCAGTAAAGTGACGAGTAGAGGAAAAAAATATTTATTTGTTGGCTGCATTTTTTTGCGGATGGATCAGGTTCAGCAATGTCATTACATTCTCACCGGTACGCGGACCAAAGTATACGAGGTCATGTTCTTCAAAACGATAGATGCGGTTATTTTTAGCAGCATTAGTTAGTGCTACTCCGGGAACTTCTTTAAACTTATCTATCGTACCACCCATTTTATCAAACCCGAAATTAGTAGCAATAATAATATCAGGATTTGCCGCGGCCACCGCTTCGGCACTGATCTGTCTTGCACCTTTGGCATCATAGCTGGCTGTTTTACCACCGGCCATGGCAATCATTTTATCACCGGGACCATTGCGACCACTCATTACAAAGAAATTATTATTGGCCTGTCCATAATGAATGATCATTACAGTTGGCGTGTCTTTAAAAGATGCCTGAACTGATTTTACTTTTTGGATATCTGCATCTATTTTTTTATTGATAGCGTCTGCCCTGGCTTCTTCACCAAAATATTTTCCGAGTTCAACCAATAATAATTTAGCACTATCGGGCGTATTAGCCGCCCCGAAAACTTTTATAGTCAGTCCAACTTTTTCCAATTGCGGAATTACCGTGGACGGCCCGATATCATTACTGTGAATTACTAAATCAGGCCTCATCGAAATAATTCCCTCCGGGTTTAATGCCCTATGGTAACCCACGGTGGGCAACAGTTTGGCGCTATCAGGATAACTACTGGTAAGATCGCAGGCCACAATATCATGTCCCTTGCCAAGGGCAAATAACATTTCCGTTAGATGTTTCGAAACAGAAACGATGCGGATATCTTTTTTTGCATCCATTTCCTTCCTGCTAAATCGTGCGCAGCCGAAAAGAAACAGGGCGATAGCTATTAGGGTGATGTTTGTTTTGGTCATATCCTTGTTTGAGAATAAATGGTGAAAGAAAAAATCAAAAGCTAAAAGTTAGAAATTCAATTTAGCTGTAACCTTCCTTTCATTAAAAATTATATTTAAAATTTATTCCACCAAAATAATTCGCTTTATAGGGGGCGGGTAAATAGGCATCGGGTAACTGGTTTACAAATACCATGTATGGATATTGCACGCCTGTGATATTATTAATACCGAAGAAAATATCCAAATCACAATGAGCAGAAATACTGCGTTGAAAGCCAAGTTTTGTATTTAATAAACTATAACTGGTTGCGCGGTTAAGTCCGTCAGAAGTAATGGGCATGCCATCTTTATAGAAATACGCAAGGTTGGCATACAAACCGGGCCGCGTGTTTATGTCTACGCCAAGATTAGCTACCAGTTTTGCCACACCGGCCACTTCTTTTCCATCATATTCTGCAACTACAGCAGCGGTGCGAGTTGCATTCAGGCTTTGAAAACTAAAGCCTTCATATTTGAAATCTGAATACGTTAAGTTGGCAAATGGACGAATAGATTTAATAAAATTAATGGGCGACTGGTAAGCTGTATATTTCACCAACAATTCTATTCCTTTATCGTTTTGTTTACCACCATTGGCAACATAGGAATAAGCAGTGGTGGTAGTTGAACCATTCAAGGGTACGGCAATGGCTGTCATTTTATCAGAAAATTTAGCACTGAATAAAGACAACTGGTAACTGAGCCTGTCATTGATCAAAGAACCTTTTGTACCTATCTCAAACTGGTTACCTACTTCAGGTTTCAAATCGGTATTGAGTTTACCCGTGGAAGGTATAAAGAAATAAGAACTTACCGGCGCTTTGAAACCTTTACTGTAAGAGGCATACACGGAGAATTGTTTACTAAATACTTTATTGATGGCCAGGTGTGGGGATACAAGACCATTATATTTTGTAGCGAATTTTGTTGGATTGGTATTGTTGGCCACATAAAACCTGTCGTTTAATTCAATACTCATATTACTGGACCCTATACCTGCGGTAACAGAAAAATCATGCGGAAATGACAAAGTCCATTCAGTAAATAAGGAAGTAGTACCCGTAATCGTATTCTGGTTGCTTCGCATGGCGCCGATAATCCAGTATGCAGTTGGATCTATAGGATTGGCCACCATATTGTACCCGATAATTTGTGCATTCTGTCGTTGTGATTCAATACCGGCGATACCACTTAATGCTACGCCATTTTTCAGATCAAATTTCATATCCACTACCGATCTCAATCCATAGTTGATAGGGTTTTTATCTGTCCACCCGCCTGCAGAACTGGCATTATTGGCAACACCTGAGGCAAAGACTGTTGTAGTGTTTGAAAAATGTTCATTAAAATGATACATATGTCCCAAACCTGTTCTGAAACTGGTGATCTCAGAATGTGCGTTACGTTTAATGTATTCGGGATTGCCGCTATAATCAAAACCAGCATACTGTGCTAATGTTAATTCGCCGCCTCTTGCATCATAACTGCTGCTGTATCCAAAATACGCATTGATTGTTTGTTTTTCATTTGGCTGAAAATCTGCAGCAATATTCACGAAATCTTTTCTGGAAGCCGTATGGTTCATGTAACCATCGGTTCGCTGTCTTCCATAATTTACCAGCAGCGAAGAATGTTCAGTAGCCATTTGAAAATGTGTGGTATACCGTTGCAGATCATAACTGCCGATTAGTACGTCCTGCCCTATGGAAGTTTTTCCTTTTTCAGGTTTCACTGTTTTTAAATTTACTACACCGGCAATGGCCAAACCATACAAGGTTCCCGAAGGGCCTTTGGTAACTTCTACGTTTCCTACGGAACCAAAATCAATATCGTCCAGTAAAGTAATGCCTTCTGCATCGGTAATCGGAATACCATTGAGGTATACTTTTGCGCCCTGTCCGTCAAAATTACTGCTGATACCGTTGGTGCCTCTAGTTCCGTTACCATAACCGCGGATATTAAATTGCTGGCCCGAAGACACAGCCCTTCGCTGCATGGTTACACCCGGAACATTTCCATTAATGGCATCATCCAGGAATAAACCGGTACTGCGTTTCAGTTCTACTTCACTTAGTTTGGTAATAGACGAAGGTTGGAATAAAATAAGTTTATTTCGGTTGGAAGTAGCCGTGATTTCTACTTCATCGAGATTGTAATTGGAAGCTGTTAACGCAATACGCAGTTCATTCTCACAATTTTTAACCGTTTGTTTTTTTGTTTCATAGCCGATATAGGAAACGGATATTTCAGCTAAGGGTTTACAGGCAATTGAAAACCTGCCGTCTTTATCAGTAGTGGTAATGGCTTTGCCTGCTACAGTTATGGTGGCACTCACAAGCGGACTCCTGGTGGTTGCATCGATTACTCTTCCCTGTAAGGTGCCCTGTGCAGATATATGGGTTACAAAACATACTCCTAATAGAATGTATATTAATTTTTTCATGATGATTTTAGTTTGACAAATAAATACAATAAAAGAGGCTGTGTAAAAGCCCTATTACAACGAATTCTGGAGGAACTTAGGTAGGTATCTTTAGCCACAGATACACAGATTAGCACAGATTTGTTAGGTGTAATGCTGTAACGAAACTGTTGGTGGATACTTCCCTTGTGCAATACCCTTGTGTTCGCAAAAACGATAAGCACTATTAACAGCGGGGAGGGGGTGTATACACTTCGCGGTGAGCAGGATAAAAGCCTGCATTCATTATGGAAGCATATTGAACAGCGGAAAGTTTCTGTATACCCTTATTTTCCCCATCGGGAATATAAAATACGGAGAAGAATTTAAGAACAGAAATGGTTGAGGAAGAACTAGAGGGGTGTTTAAGATGAATTTCGGCTAATTGTTTCTCCAGTTTATTTTCCCTTTCATCTTTCAGAGCGAAAATCCGGATACTGTCAGCGTCGCGTTGAACAGTTACTATATCATATAATTCACCTTTGTATCGAAATTCCTCATTGTCTTTTTCCCATTCAACCGAAGGGTCGGTGATTACATTATTAGAGAGGTGGAATGATAAATAAGTACCATAACGGTGATCCGGATTGTGTTTGAGGTAGGTCCGCATTTCCTTTCGCAATCCATGCTGGTATACCGAATATACCAGATGGTATCCACCAATATAAATCAGCAGACAGCTTACTATTAATATGGAAAATAGTTTCTTCACAGTAGTTTCGGGAACGGAAGGTAGGAAATTGTCTAGTTTTTCCACAGGTAATTTTCGGCTGGGTTACCCAATTCATTTAATCAGATAACGCACACTGATTCCCCCATACAAAGTGGATTTAGGACCGGGTGTAAAATATTTAGGCGCCTGGCCGCTAAAGGGTACCAGATTGATTACCACAAATTGTGCGTACCGGGTATTGAATACATTATTACTGGCACCATAAATATCAATGGTAAATTTTGGAATATGATTCTTTCCGAAAGAGGCGCGGAAACCGGTTTTTATATTTACGAGGTTATAAGAATCGGCAAATACAGCATTGTCTAAAGTAATCGGCATCCTGTCTGTATACATATCCGTAAGATTCAGGTAAAAACCATTACCTGCTTCTATATCCAGCCCTGCATTAAAAATATTACGCGGTAATCCGCTCACACGCAGGTTAGAATAATCTTTAGTTGCCGTGTTATTATTATTATCGCTTTTTAATTCAGAATTACGGCTGCCATTATACGTGTAGGTAATAAAGGGCCTGATGAGTTGAAGAAAGCTTTTTTGCTTAGGTATATAGGCATAATTCATCACCAGTTCCATACCAATAAAATTTACTGCCCCTGAATTTACAAATGAGGTATAAGAGGGTTGACCGCTAACTGCCGGAAACGTTTGTGTAATGAGCTTATTAGTAACATCCATATTAAAAAAAGCAAAATCAACATTCAATGCCCGTTTAAACAGGCTCATTTTGGTGCCTACTTCAAAAGTGTTACTTATCTCGGGAGAAACTTCATTATTTACTTTACCATTTTGCGGAATAATAAATTGGTTGGTACCCGGCTGCGCATAACCCATACTGTAATTAGAATACACAGATACATTTTTACTGATCAGATGATTAACCACCCATCGCGGTGCAATTAAAGGTTTAAACACCCTGAAACCCGATTGGTTAATATACCCCGATCCGGAAGCCCGCAGGTCCTCATTATCATAGGTAATAAAATTAGCGCTGCCACTAAATACCATAAGTGTATTCTTAGCCAGGGTAAGTTCAATGGTTCCAAAAATATTCCATTGCATCGGTTTTAGTTCCTGGTCCGTTCGCAGAGAACCCAATGCACCATTGAAAAGATTATAGCTTTTCTGGTAAATAATATTTTTGGTTCCTTCCATACCAAGGGTAAATCTTGTGGCCACATTACCTATCCATGGATGGTATATAAAAGCTGTGCGCAGACCAAATGTATTTTTATTGGTTTTGGTAAGAATCGTAGAAAGCGCCTGGCCTATTTCCTGTATACCGATAAAAAAAGTGGTCTTATTACTTAGTAAACGCGAAAAAGCATACTCGTGCGAAAGCCCGAGTCGTATGCTTTCCAGCTCACTGTGTGACAAATTTTTGAGGTAGCTAAGTTCTGAGGTGTCAGGATAGTTAATCAATCCAAGGCTGTCTACCTGCCCCGACAACTGGTCGTTCGATTTGGTATATTGGGCAAAAACGGTAACGGTACTTTTAGGTGAATTGTAGAGTGACGCATTCACATCCCAGAAATCTTTTTTAGAATTATTATTCAGGCGGTAGCCATCTGTTTTCTGCTGCCCGTAATTAAAAAGAATATTGGTTTTGTCATTTCCAATGCCAACCGAAGAAGTGGTACGGAATAAACCGTTAGAGCCCGTTAACAAAGATTGACGAACCGTTAGCCCATCCGGCGCTTTTTCTGACAAGAGGTTTACCACGCCACCAATACCTGTTCCATACATACTGGAAACCGGTCCGCGAAAAACTTCAATTCTCCCCAACGTGGCAAAGTCAATATCATCGAGGTTAGTGGTGCCATCTGCTTCAGTAAGCGGTATATCATTATAATAGGCTTTGTAACCAATACCATTGATATTATTCTGGTTGCCATATCCCCGAAGAATAATTCTTGCACCGGTATTAATGTTACGGAGTTCAATACGCACACCGGGTAAAAGATTAAAACTGTTCTGCAGATCATTCTGGTTATTACGCTGAAAATCTTTGCTAACCAGTGTGGCAATTGACCCAGGGGTATGGAACAGATCTTTACCGTTGTAAAGGCCGCGCACCTGTATAGAATTGATTTGGTAATTAACAGCGTCAAGAAAAATGTTAACAGCCATCAGATTATTAGTAATCATCCTGTGTTTGGAGGCATAACCATTTGCTGAAACAAAAATATTTTTTCGCTCGCCTTCTGAAAGTTTAAGTTCGAAACTTCCATTCTCATCTGCACGAAGCGTATCTTTTGCATCTATTACAACCATCGCGCCCGGTATGGCCTGACCCAGATACAGGTCTTTCACAAAACATTTTACGAAGGGTGATTGCGCAGATAATTGTATAGCCAAAATACAAGAAAATCCCAGCCATATTATTTTTCTCATCTGCTCTGTTTATCTGTGAAACTATCCCAAATTTTTTACAATAAAAATGTATTACCCAATAACACGTTTGATTTTTGGGCGAAGTCTCACTTTACTTTTGTTAAAAATATTCTGCCCATTCTCAATTCCCTGCCGTATTTCAATCTGCCGTTCAACTGGTAGATGTATGGTATCTTTACATTCTTTACTGCAGCATCCTTCAGATGCCGCTGCACAGTCTTCACACTGTATGAACAATAAATGGCAGCCATTGTTCTTACAATTGGTGTGGTTATCGCAGGATTTTCCACATTGATGGCAATGCGCAATAATATCTTCCGTAATTCTTTCGCCCAGCCTGTCGTCAAACACAAAATTCTTACCAATAAATTTACTTCCCATTTGCGACGCTTTAACCTGTCGCGCATAGTTGATAATACCCCCTTCCAGGTGATATACATTTTTAAATCCATTGTGGAGCATATAGGCACTGGCTTTCTCGCAACGGATGCCACCCGTGCAGTACATGATGATATTTTTTTCTTCCTTTCCTTTCATCATATCCACGGCCATGGGTAACTGTTCGCGGAAAGTATCTGAAGGAAGTTCCACTGCATTTACAAAATGTCCCACTTCATACTCGTAATGATTACGCATGTCAATTACGATGGTGCCGGGATCTGTGAGTAGTGTATTCATTTGGGAAGCGTTTACATATCTTCCCTTTTTTTCCATGCTGAAAGCGGGGTCCGTAATGCCGTCGGCCACAATTTTTTCACGCACTTTAATTTTTAATACCCAAAAACCTTTGCCCTCATCATCTATGGCAATATTCAATCTTATACCTGAAAGAGGTTCCATAGCATACAAAAAGTTCTTGAACGCCTCAAAATGTTGCGTGGGAACGCTGAGCTGTGCATTGATTCCTTCCTGTGCCACATAAATTCTCCCGAAGACCTGAAAGGCTGACAGATTTTTATACAACATGTCACGAAATGCCTGCGGATTCTGAATGGGAAAATAATGGTAAAAGCTAAGTGTGGTTCTTGAAAAGGTTTCTTCCATCAGGCGCTGCTTAAGCTCCTCATTGGAAACGCGGTTGTGTAATAAAGGCATATTTTTTAATTTCAGACATTCGCATGGCTGTACAAAACGAATGTTCCATTCCATAATAGAGCCACTTGCAGGGTAGCCAAAATTTTCAGGGCAAAGATAATTATTTGCAGTGGAACCACCGTGATTACGAAAAACAGGGTTCTCTATTTAAAAAAAGGAATGGTAAGCCTGATACCGCTCGGCCTTCCGCCACCCGATTCAAATCCCTGCACAAAATCTACCCGCAGAATTTTGATAATATTTTCTATACCGAACAACCATTCATAATAATCAGCCCCTTTATCAATATGCAGTGCATTGGCACCGGTAACAAAAAACCAGTTGAGCTTTTTATACACGGGTATCTTGTTGCTTAGTAAACCGTTTAGGTGATACTCTGCATGTGCCTCTATATTGAATTTTGACGTGTTACTGTATTTGTAATAAGGAGCCAGCTGGAAACTGTTTAAGACACCTGATGCTATAATGGTCTGGTTACCGGTATAATGCTGATAATCCGGAATAAAAATTTTAGCAGCATTAAAAAAACCACCAAAGTTGACGTTGTATGTAAACTGTCCTGCCAGTTTCAGATCCAGTTCGTCGCTGATGCCAATTCTCCATTTGGTATAGTCAACATCACTTCCCAGAAAACCATAGATACCTTTTGTAACCGAAGCGGTTATGGTAGGAAATTTTGAACCGATACTCACTTTTGCCTCCGGGTATTCAATGTAATCCGCACCTGGCCTCCATGTAACACCTACGGTTATCATACTTGCCTGGTTAGGCGGCATATTCGCGCTGGTAAGATCAATGGGGTAATTGGGACTGAAACTCCGTTCAGAGGTTTTTTTCCAGCTCACCGGATCCAGCAGGTTCTCAAGTGGGTAACGGTTCTGGAACTCGAAACGGGCGCTGATGCCAAGTCCGTTTCCTATCCCCGCATTATAGCCGGCGCGGAAAAAACCCGCCTCATATATTTTCATATGATTGGCCCTGTACAGCAGTGTACTCAATGTATTGATACGAGGTGAGATGGAGCCTGCATTATTGAACTGGAACACATTACTTCCAACGCTGATACTAATATTTTGAAAATATTTTTTGCCAAATCCATACGTGGCGCTGAGGGAAGGATTCAGGTGACCGTTGGTAATCCCATAGCGTATGTCTGGTGTGATGAAAATAAATTTTCGCCCTTCAAAACGCCGCCGGTAAGAGGGAGAAAAATTAACCACCGCCCCTTCCACCGTATTGTAATTGAGGGTACTCAGTAACGATGAAAACCCAATACGCTCTTTACGTTTGCTAACAGTGAAAGATTGCCCCGTAAATAATACCCCGCGTAAAGTAACCTTATTGCGCTTTGCATCCAGTGAATCGAGATAGCGCGGATCTTTGCGCCGTCGTTCGAGACTGTCTTTCTTTTTGTAATCACGGGCTTCTTCCGCCAGTAAAGGCAGCGGGCGGATACTATCCCAATACGCCATCGGCCTTTTATTCGAACTATCGTAAAATTTAAGTACAGTGTGATCGAAAAAGCCAGGTTTGAATACAGGATTCATCATAAACTTATCATACACTTGTACAAAGCTGCCAAAAAAATCAAATCCGAAAATATTACCCGAGGGATAGATCACCTGGTTCTTGATTAACCAGACATTACCTGAGGGCACATACAGTTGCTGTATGCGCAGGGTGTCCAGTAGCTGCATCTGTTGCGTTCTTACCAATATCAGATCCACACTTTGTATGCGCCATTCATCTTCAATGATATTAATGTACCCGGCAAACAAAGGCTCATATTTACGGCGCGGAATTACTTTGATGCGGCTCACTTCTTTTCCGCTTTCATAAAACGTTCCTTCAAACTTATAGGCATAATAATTGAGTGCCCCGGCCGCTATGGGTGAAATAAAACCCCGCGGGTTCAGCGCCTCGCCAACGGAAATATTATTTTCATAAAATGAAATGATCTGCGGGTCACTCAACCCAAATGCATTACTCCTGCCGCTAACCTTCGTAGAGATCACTTCCACTTTTTCTTTGCCAGGCTCCAGCACGGAATAACGGGCAACTGTTTCGGACAACAATATCATTTTATGTTTGCTGGTATCCCCGTCTTCAAAATCTACTTTTCTGCCAAGCACGCTTCTGGGGAAACTGCGTAACTGCAACTGGCCCTTGATGTATACTTCACACTGGAAACGGCTGTTCTCTTTCAGGTGATCCGCTCTTTTGGCAATCGTTTTGCGCATGATGGCATAAGCCGGGTCTTCTCCGCCACTGGATACCACTACATCTTTGAGGTTGTATTGTTGTTCGGCCAGTTCAAAATCTATGGTCTGGTCTGTTTTGTCTACCGATATTTTTTTCTCTTTAGCTATATGACCGATGCGCTGGCATACAAGCACATATTCACCGGGATCAAGCTGTATCATATAGATGCCTTTGGCGTTGGCTGAAACGCCCCGGGTGGTACCTTTTACAATGATAGAAGAAAAGGGTAACACCTGACCATTTTTGTCGCTTACCATTCCGCTAATGGTGGCGGCAAATGCGCTAAAACTGGTGCATAATAAGAGAAGGAAAAAAAATAGCTGGCGCATAGTTTTCGGTTGCAACGAAAATAAGACCGTGTGGCTGGGTTTCCTATGCTTTACGGCAGGATATGGGTATTTAACGTATTGTTAAGCTGATTTGTTTGATCTATACAAATTAACGGCGTAGGTAGCTGCCGGCTAACGCGGCCATTCCGCTGACAAGACCACCTATTATGCCCGTTATTAAAATCAACAAAAGGTAAGAGCCACCCAATGGCAGTATTTGCGCCACTTTAGTTGAAAGAAGATGTTCATTAGCTGCGTCTTTTATAAATGCCAATATGGACCAAAGCAAGAACAGACCCGCAAAACCACAGAGGAAAGATTTACCCGGTCTCTGGTGTATGGCTATGGAAACAATCAGCGAGGTAAATACAAACGTCCACCATGGTAAACTGCTATATATACCGGCTACAAAAGCAAGGAACCCTGTTAATATAATTGCTGTAATTATTTTCATACATTTTTTTTAGCTGTTTGCGAATACCATGTGCCATTTCATTTTTCCGTTGGTGGAAGCCGCTTCTTTTTTAACAAATACAATACGGTAATATTTTCCTGCGGCCCAACTGTCTACAAACATATCATAGTATTTACTGCCGGGATTGCCACTCTGCCCGCCGGGATATACACCATAGGCTTCTATCTCATCCGTTAAATGAACAATCATGCGCCAGCTGGGACCATGCATTTCTTTAGTAGCATTCACCATATTTGTACCGCCGCCGATAGGTAAGTGTAACCGGCTCAGGGCAGGTATTTTCAATAAATGATTTACCCTGGTGTCTTTACTCTTTCCCCATTCAAGAGACTGACTATTTTCTAATTTTTGCAGCGTTCGCGAGGCTTTCTTTACAGCAGCCATTACATCATCGTGAATAGTTTCTATTTTATCGGGTGTAAGTATATTATCGGTAAAACGGTAGGCAGAATCCTTTAATAAACTTTCCGCAAGTGTGGAGGGATCGGGCCATGTCATGGGTAACTTACTCTTACTATATTCATCACCCCACACTTCTGCTTCAAGGCTATCCCAGATACATTTAAAAACAGTGGCCCCTTTTTCAGAAATATCGCCGCGAAGGTTCCAGTCCTGCAAAATATTTATATATTTTTTTTCATCTGCATTTAATGCGGATTCATCTACATAACTCAGTATAATGGGACGTGCAGTTTCGGCAAATACATTATAGTTCTCCATCTGCAGCTGCTGCATATCTTCCGGTGTAATATTAGTCATAGCCGAAAGTTTCCGGTTAATCATAATGCCACGGTATAATGGAAAACTATTCGCTGCACCCAAATAATAGGGATAGGTAGAATCGGTAGACATCTGGTTAGCGCTGCTCACAAAACCCCTTACCGGATTTTTTATCATTGGGTTTTCCGTTTCCGGAATAATACCCTGCCACATATAGCTGCTGTCGGTACCGGGCATTACAAAGTCGCCCTGCCTTTTCCAGCGTGCTACAAAAGCGCCCTGCTGTTTAATAGCAATATCGCCTCCTTTGGAAGCAAATACAAAATTCTGACCGGGGCAACGCCAGGTAGAGATGGCCGATAAGTATTCATTAAAATTTCTCGCCCGGTTTAATTGATAAAAAGTTTGTAACCCATTACTGGCTTCATGCGCAGTCCAGTGAATGGCTAAATATTTTCCTTTGGTGCTGCTGGATTTATATGACTGGTCGTACATCACAGGGCCAAAAACCGTCATGGCCATATTTTCAACCTGGTCTGGTTTACCTTTTACTTTAATTACTTCTTTGCGATGCTCTGCTTTTATCCATGCGCCATTAAACCAGTATTCAGCTAAAGTGGAATCTTTGAATTTGATATCGTAATAATCAATCACATCTCTTCCTGCATTGGTAACACCCCAGGCTATGCTTTCATTAAAACCGATGATCACCGCGGGTGAGCCGGGAAAACTTGCCCCATAGGTATTATGGGTGGGTGTAGTAATCTGCACTTCATACCAGAGTGAGGGCAGATTTAAACCGAGGTGCGGATCATTACATAAAATAGGGCTACCACTTTTTGTTTTGCTGCCGGATACAGCCCAGTTATTACTGCCGTTGTCTTTATCAGGCATGGCGGGTGCAACAGCATTGGTAGTAACAGATAAGTTGAGATAGGCAGAATCTATACCAGCCGGGGGTTTTGGCACAATAGCAGGTTTACCAAACTCGGTTCCTTTGGGAATAATCGGGTCAAGCGAATCCTGGACATTAGGAAACAATTTATTAAAATCGGTATACCCAAAATAATTTTTTGCATTGGTCATCTGCAGATCCGCAGTAGAACCGCGGGCCGTAAGATCGTAAGACATATACATCAGAAACAGGTAGGTTTTAAAAGGGGTCCATGCTTCGGGTGTATAGTCGAGTAATTTATATTCAAAAGGGATTTGCTCGGGTTTGAGCGATTGGATGTAGGCATTTACACCAGCGGCATATGCATCAACGGTGGCTTTCATTTCCGGATTTTTATCCATAGCAACCATCGTTTGTTCGGCACCATATACCATACCCAGGCGGCGGAAAAACTGATCGGTTGGAACTCTTTCCTCGCCTACAATTTCACTTAATCTTCCAGCGGCCACATGTGTTTGAAATTCCATTTGCCACAAACGGAATCTGGCATGGAGGAAGCCCTGCACATAATAAGCGTCGAGGTCGTTCTCTGCATAAATATGCGGCACCAGGCGATCGTCAATATATACATCCACTTTGCCTTTGAGACCGGTAAGTTTCAGCTTGCCGTCAAAATTAGTATTGGCAGGTTCGGCATTTTGCCAGAAACCCTGTTGGGGTGAAAGAAAATAACCGAGCCTTGGTGTTTTAGAAGCGCCTGCCGGCAGCTGCCTGTTTAATACCATAACCAGGCCCGCAGTTAGTAATCCGCATATCAGGAACGGAACAATTCTCATAGCAGTGGTTTAGGAAATGAAAATACCATTTTTAAATTAGTAATGAATAATTACAAGCTGTTTGCGTTAATTATATTTTAAACCCATTGCCACAGATACAGAGATTAGCAGAAAAAATCTATGAAAATCTGTGTATCTGTGGCGAAAAATGCTTCATAACTTGCTTTATATTAATACCGCAAACAGCTTGTAATTGCTAATTACCCATTACTGATTAATTTTGCCTTCTCATGAAGCAGTTCAACGTTCCCCATACCTACCGCAGTTCGCTTATCAGTGCTATAAAACAGCAACGGAAAGAACAGGATAAATTAAAAAAAGATTTCACGCCTACCCTGCTGGATCTTGGACCGCTACAGGTATATCTTGCCCGTCATTTTGGTTTTTGTTACGGCGTGGAAAATGCTATTGAAATCGCTTTCAAAACCATTGAAGAAAATGCCGGCAAACACATTTTTCTGCTCAGTGAAATGATACACAACCCGCAAGTAAATGCAGACCTGTTGGCCAAAGGCGTACAATTTTTACAGGATACCTATGGCAAACAGTTAATTTCTTTTGACGAGGTGAAGGCAGATGATGTAGTGATCATACCCGCTTTTGGTACCACGCTGGACATAGAAACCATACTGAAGAAAAAAGGAATTGCCATTGCCCGTTACAATACCACCTGCCCATTTGTAGAAAAAGTATGGAACCGTGGAGAGCAGATAGCAGAAAAAGGATACAGCATTGTGATACATGGTAAACCCAAACATGAAGAAACACGCGCCACATTTTCACATGCATCTAAAAATACACCCACCGTTGTGGTGAATGATATGGCAGAAACCCTTGAACTCGCCAAATACATAACCGGCGAAAAACCGGCAGAACAATTTTATACAGAATTTGAGGGCCGTTATTCAGATGGATTTATGATTACCGAACACCTGCAAAAACTGGGTGTGGTAAACCAGACCACGCAATTGGCAAGCGATACGCAGGCCATATCCGATTACCTGAAGAAGGTGATGGTAGCGCACTACCAGCTTACTGCAGAAAATACCGGAGATCGATTTGCAGATACCAGAGATACTTTATGTTATGCAACACTTGATAACCAGACGGCAGTAAACGGCATGCTGCAAACAAAAGCCGACCTTGCGATGGTGGTGGGTGGTTACAACAGCAGCAACAGTTCGCACCTGGTAGAATTATGTGAAGAAAAGCTACCCACGTATTTTATTGATTCAGCCGACAGGCTCCTTAGTAATGATGTGATAGAAACCCGCAATTGGATTACCAAAGAACTGGTTGCACAAACAGGTTACTTACCCGCTAAAAAACCTGTGCGCATGTTAATTACCAGTGGCGCCAGTTGCCCGGATGCGGTGGTTGAAAAAGTAATACGCAAACTGGCCGGATTTTATGGGGTGGAAGAAAAGATAGATGGATTGACGGAATCTTTAGCGGGAACGAATGGCAACGCCTTATAAAAACACTGTCCAAAAAATACCCTTTTATTTTTAATAGTTTCTTCTCTCATTTTTTGTAATTTCATTTTCGCTTGTTTATAGTCACAACAGTAACCCCCACAAACTTTAATTACTGTTGTTATGAAAATGATTACCCTTCAGCCCTTTTACCATGGCGGAGAAGAAAGAATTGGCATTTTTTATACTGCTGATAAAACGGTTACCCGTTTCATAAAAAAAGTACCGGGCATACGATGGAGCCAGACAAAACGCTGCTGGCACATTGCGTGTAACAGGATATCTTATGATGCCCTGGTAAAATTAATGACTCATACAGCCATAGTAAAAACTGATGCATTAAAAGTATACCTGCAACAAAGAAAAGTGCTGGTACCTGCTATACCACAACCGGTAAAACAGGCCAAGGCACAAATGATGTTATTGCATCCATTGTGTGAAGAAAACCTGGCTGCTTTATCTGCTTGTAGAAACCTGATGATATTAAAAGGATACAGCCCCAATACGATACGTAATTATTGCAATGAACTACATCACCTGTTTCGTTTGCTGGGTAACCGGCCGGTAAACAGTCTTGAGAAAAAACATATTCTTTCTTACCTTTTATGGCTACTGGAAAAAAAGGGTTGCAGTGAGGCACAGGTACATACGGTAGTAAATGCCATAAAATTTTATTTTGAAAAACTAATGAACAGGGATAAAGAGTTTTATGATTTGCCACGACCGAAAAAGCCATATAAGTTACCCGATATACTGGCGGAAGAAGAGATTGTTACCCTTATCCAAAAGATTGCCAATCTTAAACACAGAATCATGATAATGACTGGTTATTCAGCAGGGCTAAGGGTTAGCGAGATTGTTACCTTACAGATACAGGATATAGACAGCAAACGGATGACCATACATATAAGAGGCGCGAAGGGTAAGAAAGACCGTATGGTTCCTTTATCTAAAAAATTACTGGTAACACTTCGTGAATATTATGTACAGTACAGGCCCACTACCTATTTATTTGAGGGCCAGTATGGCGGCGCTTATAGCACTCGTAGTGCGCAAAGCATATTAATGGAAGCAAAGCAAAAAGCGGGCATCCATAAAAAGGGCAGTATACACAGTTTACGGCACAGTTATGCAACCCATTTACTGGAAGCCGGAACTGATATTCGGATTATACAGGAACTGCTCGGGCATAATAGTATTAAAACCACTATCCGATATACGCATGTAAGTAAAAAGAGTATTGAAAAAATTGAAAGTCCATTAGATAAACTCAACTGGTAAGCCCTACGTTTAGCGGGTAGCACTCTTCGTTTAATGGATAGCAAAATAGTATGTCATTCAAAAGGGGACATTGTATGCTACCTATAAAACGAAGGGACTAAAAGTGTAATACTCAATAATAAATTATTTTAGGAAGGAATAAATTTTATGGAAAAGGTGCGTACTTTTAATTGTTGGGCGTCACCTTAAACGAAATTTTACACAACTATAATGATTCCAGACTTTCAGACAATTATGC
>JBBRHM010000029.1:0-29659 GCA_038222655.1 Chitinophagales bacterium
GATAAAGTATGGATACGCGTAGTATCAGCTAACCTGGAAAAAAGACAGCTGGATTATGAATGGGTGATGAATGGGAATGGGGAGGAAGAAGTGAAAAGTGAAAAGTCAAAAGTTAAAAATGATAAGAAGAAGCCCCGATAATCCCCCGCGTCACTGCGAGGAACGAAGCAGCCTGTGTTTCAAACCTTCAGAGATATGCGTATTGAAAACCTTTCAAAATAAAAATGAGATAATCCAACCCACAGTTCACTTCGTTCCTCGCGATAACGCGTCACTGCGAGGAACGAAGCAGCCTGTGTTGCAAACCTTTAGAGAGATATGGGTATTTCAAAACGTTCTAAAATAAAAAGCCGCGGTAATGCGACCCACAGACCGCTTCGTCCCTCGCGATGACGCGTCACTGCGAGGAACGAAGCAGCCTGTGTTGCAAACCTTTAGAGACATGCGTATTGAAAACATTCCAAAATAAAACTGCGATAATCCAACCCACAGTTCACTTCATTCCTCGCGATAACGCGTCACTGCGAGGAACGAAGCAGCCTGTGTTTCAAACCTTCAGATATATGCGTATTGAAAACATTCCAAAATAAAACTGCGATAATCCAACCCACAGATCGCTTCGTTCCTCGCGATGACGCGTCCCTGCGAGGAACGAAGCAGCCTGTGTTGCAAACCTTCAGAGATATGCGTATTGGAAACCTTTCAAAATAAAAATGAGATAATCCAACCCACAGATCGCTTCGTTCCTCGCGATGACGCGTCACTGCGAGGAACGAAGCAGCCTGTGTTTCAAACCTTCAGAGATATGCGTATTGAAAACCTTTCAAAATAAAAATGAGATAATCCAACACACAGTTCACTTCATTCTTCGCGATGACGATTAGGCATATGTTTCCTTAAACACTATACCAAATTCAGCAAGCCTTTCCAGTACAGGCTCATAAATACCCGGCAGGGTTGGCGTGTGTAGGCCTCTTTCCAGAATTTTTCCTTCCAGCAATAAAGTGGCAGCAATGCCTAATGGCAATCCCACTGTTTTCGCCATCGCCGTATGCAGGCTGTCTTCCCCCTTTACTACTAACTCACTTTTCATTGTTAAATTTTCACTGTTCACTTCGTACGCAACTTCATGCAGCATCACAATCATATCCTTATCTTCCGGTTGCAGCACCCATTTTTTTTCTATCAGCCATTGCAATATATCCGCAGAAGAAGCCTGCCCTTTATTAATAAGCGTTTCATCATTCAACCCTAAAAAAATAAACTGCTCTCGTAAAGGACCACTATCCAATTCAGGCGATACTCCTTTTTTAGTAAAATGTGATTTTAAAAACCCCGATATGGATAGGCTGTCGGTCTCATACGTATTTTTTTCTTCCGTCAATCCAAGGTCTACTATTGTTTTCCAGCCTCTACAAAAATCCGGGTGCCGCAGAGTGGTTCGTATAAAAGTAGCAGCCTCTTCCAATCCGTAGGCAGTAATATAGCTGAGAGAATCACGGTTAGGATAATAGGCAAGTGGCCCAACACCCTCAACAGTTATTTCATGGCAATTGGCAAACAACTCTTCATACTTCAACGTTTTTACTGTACGGTCTTCACAGAAACTGGCACCTGTTTTTCCTGCAAGCACAATATTTTTTGGGTTCCAGCTTATTTTATAATGCCAGGGATTATTATCGCTTTCCGGTGCCACCAGTCCGCCGCAATGAGACACAAAAGAATGGATAATGCCTCCCTTTTCCCTGATGCCATGTATCAGTTGCATAGCACTCATATGGTCAATGCCCGGATCAAGTCCCATCTCATATAAAAACAAAACATCCTGTTTATTGATTTCTTTTGCCATGTCTGCTATCTGTTCATCAACATAAGAAGCAGTAAGTAAATGTTTGCTGTAAGTCAAACAATCCATCGCCACCAGGTAATGAAGTGCCGGAGGTAACAACGATATAACAATATCTGCACTTTCAACCAGGGCTTGTCGCGGTAATTCATCTTCAATAATTAGCTGCACAGCTTTCACCCATTCATGCTCGCCGGTTTTTAACCGTGCCATGGCCAAATCCGCATCAGCAATGGTAACGCGCCATTTTTTTTCAGTTGCTGTTTTTTTAAGGTATTCGATCAAAACGGTAGCAGATTTACCGGCACCAAAAAGAAGAATATGTTTGGAAGCATCCATAAAAAGATCTGTAATAATGAAAGCTAAATATAACAATGATCAGGCCATAAACCCATACAAGCATCAGCTTGCCAGAGAAGAAACTGATTTTTAATAGAATGGCCCCCATTCATTCCCCTTAATGGAAAGCAATAGACCCGGCATAAAAAAAGATAACTGAAAATTAAATAAATCAGCAGTATCAAAGGATTTCAGCCCATAAAGCCATGTGTTTGCCCATCCAGTTTACCTGCCTGTTTTTCTATACAAGTATCACTTATTTTTCACATTCACAACTGTGGATAAAACTGCTTAAATAACACCCAGTTTTAGGCCATTTTCCTTCGTAAAAAAGCTATCTTCGCCATCCCTGAAAACAGGTGTGTTTTTGCACCCTGTCATTGAACCTAAATTTATACGGGACCACACTCATGGAAGAAAACCAGCTACCTGAACAAACTGCCGATAATGATCGCATTATACGGGTAAATATTGAAGAACAAATGAAAACGGCTTACATCGATTATTCGATGTCGGTTATCGTTGGCCGTGCCCTGCCGGATGTGAGGGATGGTTTTAAACCCGTTCACCGCCGCGTATTATACGCCATGAGTGAACTGGGTAATTATAGCAATAAACCCTTTAAAAAATCTGCACGTATCGTGGGTGAAGTAATGGGTAAGTATCACCCGCACGGCGATAAATCTATTTATGATACCCTGGTAAGAATGGCCCAGGAATGGTCCATGCGGTATACGCTGGTTGACAGGCAGGGGAACTTTGGAAACCAGGATGGTGATCCACCGGCTGCCATGCGTTACACAGAGGCACGTTTGCATAGGCTGGCAGAAGCGATGCTCGATGATATCGAAAAAGAAACGGTTGATTTCCAGTTAAACTTTGATGATTCCCTGAAGGAACCCACCGTATTACCCACACGCATACCCCAGTTGCTGGTTAACGGCTCTTCCGGTATTGCAGTAGGGATGGCCACCAATATGATGCCGCATAACCTTGGTGAAGTGGTTGATGGCTGTATAGCCTATATCGGCAACAGGGATATTACGATAGAAGAACTGATGACGCATGTGAAAGCCCCTGATTTTCCAACCGGTGGTATTATCTACGGTATGGAAGGAGTGAAGGATGCATTGCTCACAGGTAGGGGAAGAGTTGTGGTAAGGGGAAGATGTCATGTAGATACCAAACCCAATGGGCGCGAACAGATTATTATTACAGAAGTACCTTACCAGGTTAGTCGCGATACATTAACGGACCGCATAGGACAATTGGTAAACGATAAAACGATTGATGGCGTTTCGGGCGTAAACAATGAAAGTAACAAAGAAGGAACCCGTATTGTAATAGAACTGAAGCAGCGCGATGCAGTGGCACAGGTTATTATTAACCAGTTGTACAAGTATACAGAACTCCAGACAAGTTTCGGAATCAATAATGTTGCCTTAAGCAAGGGCCGTCCACGTATTATGAACCTGAAGGACCTGATTTCAGAGTTTATTGAATTCAGGATGGAAGTTGTGATCAGGAGAGCAAAATTCGAATTACGCAAAGCAGAAGACAGGGCCCATATACTCGAAGGCTATTTAAAAGCACTCGATCATCTGGATGAAGTAATCCGCCTTATCCGCGCAAGCCGCACACCAGACGAAGCCAAAGAAGTATTGATCAATAAAAGCAAAGAAGAAAAATGGTACCTCAACCAATCCATTTTTGCTGATGCCGTAAATGATTTTTACAGACAGGAACAGGGTTTATCAGAAGCCCAGGCCAAAGCCATTCTTGAACTGCGCTTGCAGCGTTTAACGGGTATGGAGCGCGATAAGATTGTTGAAGAATTCAATGGCCTCATAGCAACCATCAAATACCTGAATGAATTATTGGGCAGTGAACCGCTGCGTTTTGAACTCATTACAAAAGAACTGCTGGAAGTAAAAGAAAAATTCGGCGACGAACGCAAAAGCGAAATACAATATCTCGCCGATGAAATGCGTATAGAAGATCTGATAGAGGATGAAGACGTGGTGATTACTATTTCCCACCTGGGTTATATCAAAAGAACTTCTGCAACCGAATACCGCCAGCAGCGGCGCGGCGGCAGGGGAGCGGTGGGTTCTAAAACAAGGGAAGAAGATTATGTGGAACATTTGTTTGTGGCGTCCACCCATGATACCATGATGTTCTTTACCGAAAAAGGACGTTGTTTCTGGATGCGTGTATACGAAATACCTGAAGGAGAAAAACAAAGTAAAGGAAGAGCCATCCAGAACCTTATACAGCTGCCAGGCGATGATAAAGTAAAAGCCATTATCGATGTAAAAAAACTGGACGACAAAGAATTTGTTCAAAACCATTATATCGTACTTTGTACCAAGAAAGGGATCATTAAAAAAACATCCCTTGAAGATTTCAGCAGGCCAAGAGCCAATGGCATAAATGCTATTACTATTGTGGAAGGGGATGAGTTGCTGTACGCCGAAATGACCGATGGCAAAAAGGAAATTATGATGGCTGTGAAAAGCGGACGCGCCATTCGTTTCCCCGAATCCAAAGTGCGTCCCACAGGTCGCGGCGCCATTGGGGTAACGGGTATTGAAGTAGATGATAATACCGACGAAGTAGTAGGTATGATCTGTGTTAACAAGGAAGATACAACCCGCACCATCCTGGTTGTAAGTGATAAAGGCTTTGGCAAAAGAACAGCCATAGATGAATACAGAATCACCAACCGCGGTGGTAAAGGTGTTAAAACTATTAATGTAACTGAGAAGACCGGAAGTTTGGTAGGCATTTTGTATGTACGTGAAACGGAAGACCTGATTATTACCTGCAAATCGGGTATCACCATACGAACGGGTATCCTTGACATCAGGGAAGCTGGTCGTGCCACACAAGGTGTTACGCTGATACGTTTGGATGATGGTGATGAAATCGCAGCCATCTCACAGATAGAAGAACAGGAAGTCGTGGCTGCCGAAACCAATGAAACTGAACCAGATAATACAGAAATAACCGATATTAAAATAGAAGATAACAACGATTTAAATACTGATAATCAATAAACTCCCCTTTATGAAGAAATTTTTATTGCTGGCAATAATGGCCGTAACAGTACAGATGGCTGTTGCACAGGACTATAAAAAAGTTCAGACCAATCTGCTGCTTAACAAATATGAGGATGCCAAAACAGAAATTGACAAAGTCGCTTCCGATCCAAAAGCACAGGGTAAAGCAGAAACCTGGTATTGGAAATCTAAAATATATGCTGGAATATCAAAAGATACCGTTTTGCGTTTGAAATATCCTGCCATAATGAAAGACGCCAACGATGCATTTAAAAAATATGCAGAACTGGATCCTACACTCGCTATGGTTAAAGAAAAAGGTGCAGAAGGATATTTTGATATGTATTCAGCTTCGTATAACTCCGCCATTAAAGTATTTAATACCAAAAAATGGGATGAAGCCGCACAGCTCTTTGCAACAGGCATTTTTTATATCGATGATATCATAAAAAATAAGTGGACAAATGCCAATATTTCTTTTGATACAACATCCGTTCTCTATGCAGCATATTCTTTCCAGAACGCACAGAAAATGGACGAAGCTGCTAAGTATTATGCAATTCTGGCCGATCATAAAGTGGGCGGGGAAAACTATATAGACATCTATAAGTTTCTCGCTACGTATAATACCAATAAAAAAGACGAGGCACAGTTTAAAAAATACCTCGCTATTGGAAGAGAACTCTACCCCAAAGAAGCCTGGGATGAATATGAGATTGATTATATGGATAAAAATCTTTCTCTTGATCAAAAAACAAGCGTGTACGATAAAGAAGATGCAGCCGGAAGTCTGAGTGAAATCAAATATCTCCAGTTTGGTGATGTATTTGTAAACGTAAAAAATAAAGACAAAGGAATGGACAGTACTAAAAGCCTGTCATATACCTTAAAAGCAGTTGATGCTTTTAAGAAAGCCTTTGCGAAAAATAACCAGAATGCAATTGCCGCCTTCAATGTAGGCGTTATTTACTATAATATTTTTGGTGAGTATGACGACAGGTACGCCGCTAATATCCGTACCATGCAGGGATTGAATAGCAGTAAGACAGCTGAAAAAGATCCCAAGAAAAAAGCAGCAATAGATTTGAAGCTGACTGACCAGAAAAATGCAAATATGGCCATAGAAAAACCTTTAATGGATAATCTTGATATGTCTGTTGAATGGCTGGAAAAATCGTACACCATATTAAAAAATAAATCAGCCAGAACGAATACTGAAAAGAGTGTGATTAATAAAACAGTAGATTTTCTCGCTAACCTATACACCTATAAGCGAGACAGAGTTAGAGGCAAAGATGCAAAAGCATTTGATGCCTACGATGCCAAGTTTAAAGAATATGATGCCCTACACGCAAAGTATTAAATGCCTAAAAAGCATTAGAAATATTAAAAAACGATTAAAAATAGAAAACGTTGCTTTTATAGGCAACGTTTTCTGTTTTTAGCTCCTCTAGGTTTTACGGCAAGCTTCGATCCACCCCCCCTTGGACTGAAATGCCCTATTGTTTACTTAAGCAACCAAAACGATGAGAACCAAAATTATTGGGGGGTGCTTTGCCATTTTAATAGTAGTATCCTGTAAAAAAACGGATGTATCTCATCAACAGCAGAATTTACCTGCCCTTATTGACTCAATTACTTTAGTAGACTTTCCCGGCATTGAGTGTAAAATAAAAACGGATACAATCCCTTACCATTTGTATAACCCGGTTAATCTTCCATACCATACTTTGCTATCGCAGGTAAAATTGCGTATACATACTTTACATGCAACCAAATTAGAAATAGGACAGCAAGGAAGTATAAGTACAAACAAATACCAGGTTTTTTTACTGAGTGCCGATAACAGCTCTGTTACTGTAAACCTCGATTATACCAACCCCATCAGCTTCAGATTATCTCAAGGGGACTTTGTTTCTGAATATCTATTGAGCCTTAATGAAAATAAAATGCCTGATCCAGACTTTAACAGCCTGGATCTGAATCTTAATCCTAATAACCTTACGCCACTAGCCGGCATACTCACCGTTTCTTCTTCTGAACAGGTATCCATTAGTTATATCGTAAAAGGGCAGGATGGCGAGGATTTTGTAAACCAGAATACCAATTTTTCGCAGAACAACAGGATCAATTTATTCGGCTTATATCCGAATACGGATAATAAGGTAAAAGTAATTATTACTAATGCAGAAGGCAGTACTGCCAATAAAGATATGGTAATAACAACCGGCACTTTACCACCAGAGTTTCCAGATAGTTCAGATATAACCCTAAACAAACTGGATGCAGCCAATGTCCAAACAAAATTTATCATGTATTATCCGTATAAAACAATAGGGGGGATGCCCTTTAATAACCCGGGTAATATGGCTTCCCCTATTGTTCTTGACAATCATGGTAAAGTGCGTTGGTACATGACTGTACCTTTTGCAATGGACATGAAACCTATGCCCAATGGGCATTTCATGGTGTATTATTACAATTATGCCTTTAAAGAAATTGATCTGTTAGGTAATATTTATAAAGAATTCGTTGCCGAAAATGGGCACCATGATTTTGCCCTGTTGCCTAATGGGAATATTTTGTATTGTGGCCTTGATCCGTCAATAAACAATACGGATGAGGATAAGATTTACGAGATAGATTATCGTACTGGCTCTGTAGTAAAAATGATCAATCTCTATGATATTCTGGATCCCACAAGACCACAACAACCCTTTATTGCCAATGCACCGGGCGATTGGTTTCATCTTAACAGTCTTGCTTATGATGCCGTAGATAATTCCATTGTTATTACCGGAAGACACCAGAGTGCCATTTGTAAAATTGATTATGCTACCAACCAGTTAAGATGGATTATTTCAGATCCGGCCAACTGGAAAAATCCGTGGTCAAATTATCTCCTCCAGCCAACCACCAATAATTTTGAATATGCATGGGGCCAGCATTCAGTAGTACTCAACCCAACTGATCACAATAAAATGATTGTATTCGATAACGGGAATGCGAGGAGTTATACCAATCCCATGAGTGCTGCTAATTCATACTCCCGCCTGGTTGAATTTACCATTGATCAAAAAACCCATTCGGTTTCCCAGTCATTTGATTTTGGTAAAGAAATGGGATCAGAAAATTATTCCCCGGCCCTGGGTAACGTGGATTATGTGAACCAGGACCTGTTTATCTGTTTTCCACTGATAGTGAAAGATGCCAATGGGAATGCATCTCAGATTAATAAAGGTACACCCAGTGTACGTTTCATGGAAGTTGACCGGAACAAGAATGTGGTGCTGGATATGAGGGTGAAAAATAATTCTGGTAACAGCGGCAATGGTTACCGTACCTATCGTGCCCATCCGTTTTCCTTTGGCCTGTAGAATTCACTTATCGACTACATTATTTTTGCAGCAGCTGGATATCATTGATGAAATGATTGATGGATAAACAACTGCTCATCCCATTGGTAACATTCGCAGCTACTGCAGAAAATAATTTAATAACGTTTATCATAGGCGATGTATTCGGCTCGGTTGCCACATTGGAAAGGCTGTACATTTCTTCTAATGACTGGCCATAGGGACTAATCATAAAATTGGCGATCCCAACCACTTCATCATCATTGATAGTGGCACCGGGCTTAATAATAGGACCACCTGAACAACCTTTGTTTAGTGAAAGGTTCAACAGGCCCACATCCCTGTATATCTTCTGCTGAACACCTTTACTGAAATAATACGTGCTGCTGTCAATATATCTGGTAGATAATACTCCTTTAAACAGGAAGGGCTGCTCCATACCCACAGGATAGCCACAGCTATATAATTCCTGTCCTTCGGGCACTTTGTTGAAATCGCCCGGTTTATAAAAAATCTTTGGTTTTGCAAACGGCTTAACAGGGGCAAGTAAACAGTAATCAATGCCGCGAGCATTCAGGTACAGTTTCTGGTAGAAGCTAAGCGGAATGGACACTTCACTCTTAGTACCATTAGCCTCTTCAATATAAATTTTCCGTAGGCTCCGCATATTACCCAGCGAATCACGCAAAAAGGCGGGTTCAATTACATGCCAGCAGGTAAGGAGTTCACCACTGGCAGAAATAAAAAAAGCAGAACCTGTTGCAGCGATTCCCTCAATCGTAACACGTACCGTGGCCGTTTTGATTTTAGTAACTCTTTCGGGAGTAATTGACTGTGAGAAAACGAATAGGGGTACACAAATCAAAAAAAGCAGAAACTTTCGCATGCACCAATATACAAAGACAAATATTATTGGAAATAAGAATTTACATTTCATGTATGGAAGGTAATAGCACTCTTAAAAAGAGAGAGGAGGTATCCGGAGATGGAATGTTGTTGGGAAGGCAGGCGTTACTACATGAAACCATATTCTCACGAATACTCGCTCTAAACAAAAACAGAAGCGTGGGATTTTTCTTTAAAATCTTTTCGCTGTGCGCCATTTAACATAATATTAATTATAGGCAATTCGATACACTAATATTTAAACGATACTTCTTTAAACATATCATATTTTCTAAATAGCTTCCTCAAACAGGCTTAGTAACCTTGATTGATTTACTGCACGGGTCAGATTATTAGCTGGATAGCTGATGCCATAATAAATATCATTATTTAAGTAATCAGTAAGAAACCGAAGCGCCTGCATATAAATAAGCATTTCGCCGGCAAAATATAAATGATCCTTTTCAAAAATGCTGAGTTCGGCACCCATGGAAAGCAAGTACCCATGTTCAATGGACCGCATGATATCTTTACGAACGCATATCCGGTTAAGGTTTTGTTCCTCCTCAGAAACCGGACAAACATAGGTACGGAACATATCGCCGGCATCGCTAAGAAAATAACCTGGCATTACCGTGTCCAGATCAATTACACAAATTCCCCTTTCTCGCTCATCAAACAGCACATTGCTAATTTTCGTATCATGATGCGTAACGCGCTTTTTAGCGTCAAGGTTTTTACAGAAAGCTTCATACCGGTTCACAATCTTTTGCAGCGATTGCAGATAGCTGATACAATCTTTTGATTCATCGGCACGCACTGTATTGCCGTTTCGCAAAGCCGTTTCAAATTGCCGGTACCGTAAACTAAGGTTATGAAAATCAGGTAAACTGCTATGAAGCCTGTTGGCATCAAAATCTTTTAATAAAGAAGTAAACAGCCCGAACTGACGGGCGGCTTCATAAGCCTGTTCTCCATTTTGCACCACATCCAATGTATGCGAACCATCAATCCAATCAAACACACGATAGCAGGCATCTTCGATCTTAAACAGGCTTAGTCCATCCCGGGTTTTTATGGGTACAGTAAACAAATACCCCGGCGCTTTTTCAGCCAAATGCGAGCCAAGCAAGGATAAGTTTTCATCTATCTGTTCAGGGTGTTTAAAAATTTTTGTATTCACCTGCTGCAATAAATAGGAACGACTACCAGCAGATACTTTAAAAGTAGTATTGATAAGTCCGGAATGCACCGGCTCTAATTTTACATCAGACCATCCATAAGCCCCACATATTATATCCAGTCTGGCATTGTCCATTATTGAATGTACGTTAGTATCCTTATCCATCCATGAAAAGTACCTGTGAAAAATTAACTACTGCAAAAGGATTTTACTACTAAGCAACGGGTGAGCTTATTATACTGATTTGTTTTTTTTACGAAGCTGCCATCAATCCGTAACTTCATGTAAACATTCATATGCCTGTATACGATAATCTCATTGAAGCATTGAAAGACCTGAAAGCAAGGGGCTTTACCACTGATTTTAACCTTGCATTTGATTCTATCAAATGTACCGCAACAGGTAAAAACCTCTCTCCTGCTGAATTTGAGATTGTAGAGCATTATCGTTTTGAAGAGGATACCAATCCTTCAGACTCGAGTGTTATTTACGCTATCAAAGCAAAAGATGATAGTTTGAAAGGTATCCTCATTAATGCCTATGGCACTTACAGCGATGCCATGGATGATGAGATGATACAAAAACTCGTTGTACACGAATAACAGTTACTTTTTTTATCTTGATTTTTGTAAACCAATACATATGCTGCACCGGAGACGTTTCCTGCAATTAGGTTCATTAGGTTTGGGTTCTTTTTCTTTTACCGGCTTCAGTGCAGGTAAAAAAATTATGCATAAACCCATCGTTATTTCAACCTGGGATGCAGGTATTGATGCCAACAAAGCCGCCTGGAAAATTTTGCGTAACGGCGGACGCGCATTAGATGCAGTGGAGCAGGGAGTAATGGTAACGGAAGCTTCGCAGAACTGCTGTGTGGGCCTGGGTGCTAATCCTGACAGGGATGGCTTTGTAACCCTTGATTCATGCATAATGGATGAACATGCCAATTGTGGCAGTGTGGCTTTCCTGGAACGCATTAAACATCCGGTATCTGTGGCCAGAAAAGTGATGGAAAAAACACCGCATGTAATGCTTGTAGGATCGGGCGCACAGCAATTTGCCTTGCAGGAAGGGTTTACATTAGAGCCCGCCACTTTATCGCCTGATGCAGAAAAAAATTACCGTAACTGGCTGAAGAAGAGTGACTATAAACCGGTGATCAATATTGAAAATTCAAAAAAAAATCAACTGGCTTTTGCTCCCAATAAATTTGATAATGGCGAATGGAACCATGATACCATTGGCATGATAGCTATGGATGCGAATGGTAACCTCAGCGGCAGCTGTACCACCAGTGGTATGGGTTTTAAAATGCGCGGAAGGTTAGGCGACTCCCCTATTATCGGCGCCGGCTTATTTGTTGATAATGAAGTAGGCGCTGCCACTGCCACGGGTCAGGGAGAAGATGTGATACGCATCTGCGGTTCGCATCTGGTAGTAGAATTAATGCGTCAGGGATATGCCCCGGAAGCCGCATGCAAAAAAGCAGTGGAGAGAATTATTAAAATAAAAGGCGAAAAATCCAGAGAGATCCAGGTAGGCTTTATTGCTATCAATAAACAGGGAGAATACGGCGGCTACTGCATCCAGAAAGGATTCAACTTTGCGGTGTGTTATGCAGATGATAAAAATTTTATGGTAGATGGGAAGTACAGTTTGTAGTTTGGTGTTTTTGGTTTAGGGTTGTTTGTTAGTGGTTACATGAAATTTTTATTCAATAAAAATAATGGGTTTAGAAATTGCGGTTTTTAATGTGGGTTCTGCGTTGCTAGCTGCGCAAGCGGGTGCTGATAGGTTGGAATTGTGTGAGAACCCGGAAGAAGGCGGTACTACCCCTTCTTATGGAACATTGAAGACCGTAAAAGAAAAAATAAATATTCCGGTGTTCCCGATTATCCGTCCGCGTGGTGGTGATTTTTTATTCAGTGATGATGAATTTGAAGCCATGCGAAAAGATATTGCCTTGTGTAAAGAACTGCAATTTGAAGGAGTGGTGATAGGTTTATTACTTGCTGATGGCAGTATAGACCGTAAACGAACTGCGCAGCTCGCAGCACTTGCTTACCCCATGGAAATTACTTTTCACCGGGCATTCGACAGGTGCAAAGCACCGTTGCAGGCACTGGAAGATATTATTGATTGCGGGTGTCACCGCATCCTCACCAGTGGTCAGGTACCAAATGCTTTTGATGGCAAGGAACTGATACGAAAATTAATTGAAAAAGCGGATAACAGAGTACTCATTATGCCGGGCAGTGGTGTGCGAAGTGAAAATATCAAAGCCTTGATAGATTATACCGGTGCCATGGAAGTTCATTCTTCTGCCAGGAAAACAGTTCCTACCGGCATGTCGTATTACCAACATTCCATGGAGGAATCTCTTGACAATATTTCTGTTGACAGTGATGAAATTAAAAAAATGAAATCCCAACTGGTATAGTTTACTCTGTGAACTTCCTTTATCTCTTAGTATAACACCCGCACTTTAATGGCCGACTTTACTTCTTTCAATAAGGCTACAGCCTGGGTGGATAATTTTTTATCTACATCCAAAACTGCATAACCGATATCATCATTGGTTTTTAAATACTGACCCACGATATTAATATTGTTTTTAGACAACGCAGTATTGATGGCACTTAATACACCGGGCACATTATGGTGAATATGTAATATGCGGTGGGCATTCTCAACAGGCGGCAGTCCGATAGCCGGAACCGTGTGCGATCCATTGGTGATGCCTCTTTCAAGATATTGGAATAATTTAATACTTACATCTTCTCCAATATTCTGTTGTGCCTCTTCTGTTGATCCGCCAATATGCGGTGTGAGTAATACATTGGGCACACCCTGCAAAGGCGATTCAAAACGATCGCCGTTTTTTTCTGGTTCCCAGGGATACACATCAATACCCGCTCCATTCAAATGACCTTCCTGTATGGCTGTTGCCAATGCTTTCAGGTCAACCACTTCTCCCCTTGCATAATTAAGTAGTATCGAACCTTTTTTAAAAGATTTCAGAATAGTTTTATTAATAAGATTTTTTGTCTGTGCCGTTTCCGGTACATGCAAAGTGATAATGTCTGACTGTAATACCAGTTCTTTTAAATTTCTCGCTGATGAAGCATTACCCAATGGAAGTTTAGTTTCGGTATCATAGAATAATACCTTCATTCCCAATCCTTCTGCCAATACACTTACCTGTGAGCCAATATTACCATAGCCAATAATACCCAGTGTTTTACCACGCAGTTCATAACTCCCTTTTGCCTCTTTCATCCATACTCCTTTATGTGCTGCAGTATTCTTATCAGGTATTCGTCTTATCAGTAATATACTCGCACCGATTACCAGTTCGGCCACACTGCGTGTATTACTATACGGCGCATTAAATACCACTATACCTGCTTTGGTAGCAGCTTTCAGATCAACCTGGTTCACTCCTATGCAAAAACAACCGATGGCCTGTAATTTAGAGGCGGCCGCAAGTACTTTAGCAGAAATATGTGTTTTGGATCTGATACCGAGCAAATGAACATCTTTAATCTCCTTGATAAGTTCTTCCTCACTCAGTGCACCATTAAGTTTGCGCACGTTCACATACCCATTTTGTTTAAACTGTTGAACAGCTTTGTCGCTGATATTTTCAAGAAAAAGAATGTTGATTCTTTCTTTCGGATAGCTTGTGGTTGCCTGCTTGCTCATAAATGCGAAAATAAATGTTATTTATTGTAGCACAATGTGGATAGTTTTCCACGTAGTTGGCTGCGCTGTATTGAGGTCCTATATTTGCTGTTGGTGTATAAAATAGCCCTAATGTTTAGACTGATGATGATTTCTATAGTAAGTTTTTTGATCATATCCTGTGGATCAGCTACCACTCAGGAAAAAAAAGATACTCCCGTTTCTGTTAGTAAGCCAGTTACTTTTTCTACGCTTACCCCCGGCGAAAAAACCTATTATGCCAATGCAATAGAACCCCTTTATCAATCTCTTTTATTGAAAAGTGGATTTAATGGCAGCATATTGCTGGCAAAAAATGGTGAGATTGTATTTGAGGACTACCGCGGATTAATCAATTTCAAAACCAAGGAACCTATAACGGCTACTACCCCTCTTCATGTGGCGTCTATTTCAAAAACATTTACCGCAACTGTTATTTTAAAGTTGATGGAAGAAGGTAAGCTTGCACTGGATGATAATGTTAAAAAATACCTTCCTTCTTTTCCTTATGAAAATATTTCAATTAAAGACCTGCTTACCCATAGAAGCGGGCTTCCGAAATATGATCACTTTATGGAATCAACCCAAACCATTGTAACCATGGTGAAGAACAAAAGAGGCAGGTTGGTAAAAAGACGTGTTACGGTGAAAACACCTTTGCAATTCACCGGTCTGGCCTCTAATCAGGATATGCTTCAATACATGATCAATAATCATCCTCCGCTCGAAGCATCCCCCAACAGACGCTATAGCTACTGTAATACTAATTTTGCGTTACTGGCAATGATCATTGAAAAGATAACCGCCACCCCTTTTCCGGAATATATGCTGGCTAATGTGTTCAGACCATTGGGCATGAACAATACATATATATTCAGTCTTAAAGACACCGCTAACTATGTTCCTTCCTATAATTATAATAAGGCCCCCTTTAAACTGGAAAAATTGGATTGTATTTATGGGGATAAAAATGTGTATACCACCGTCAGAGATCTTTTGCTTTGGGATAAAGCCCTGTATCAGGGAAATTTTGTAAGCAGCAAAACCATGGATATGGCTTACCAGCCTTACAGTCATGAAAGCAGGGGTTTTAAAAATTATGGATTGGGATGGCATCTTTTTATCAAACCACCCGAGCCTACCATTGTGTACCATAATGGATGGTGGCATGGTAACAATGCAGTTTTCAGAAGATTAATTGCTGATTCAGCTACCGTTATTATACTGGGTAATAAGTTTAACCGTAACATCTGGACAGCAGGTAAAATGAGTTCTGTATTTACGGGTCATGCCGATAGCTCAAAAATGGAACCGATAGACGAATAATTCCAGATTGCTTTTCTTTTTTGATACTTTTTCAGGAGGAACCAGCATAGATACACTTGTATTTTATACCAGCTAATCTGTGCATCTGTGGCAAAACAAAAGGTTCAATCTCCCACCCTGGATTCGGTGAAAACCTATCATGGAATTATCATTTTATACACCGTTGCACAGAAAAACGAGTATGGTCAGCGATTTTACTCTTTTACCCCTATTTTTGCTGACTTTCTAATAAATAAACGACCAGATTCAAATTGATTTATGGAGAAAATTTTGTTTTTAGCTGTTCCGGCAATGGGAGTTGTAGGCCTGCTGTACACTTTTATTAAGTATAACTGGGTCTCAAAACAGGATGCCGGTAATGAACGGATGAAGGAAATTAGTACCTACATAGCAGAAGGTGCTATGGCTTTTCTGAAAGCTGAATGGAAAATCCTGACGTATTTCGTGGCAATCGTTGCTTTATTGTTAGGCATCATGGCCAAAACCAACCCTCATTCACACTGGGCCATTTCCCTGGCATTTATACTAGGTGCAGTCTGCAGCGCTGTGGCCGGTTACATAGGTATGCGGGCAGCTACCAAAGCGAATGTGCGTACTGCACAGGCAGCAAGAACAAGTTTAGCGAAAGCCCTACAGGTTTCTTTTACCGGCGGTGCCGTAATGGGATTGGGTGTTGCCGGTCTCGCCGTATTAGGACTGGGTTCTGTATACCTTATTTTAAAGCAGGTTTTTGCACCGGGTGCACCTGCCAATTCGGATGAGATGCTGCGAACGATTGAAGTATTAACCGGGTTTTCTTTAGGTGCTGAATCCATTGCCCTGTTTGCCAGGGTGGGTGGCGGTATTTATACCAAAGCTGCCGACGTTGGCGCTGACCTGGTAGGAAAAGTAGAAGCGGGTATACCGGAAGATGATCCCCGTAACCCTGCAACTATCGCCGATAATGTGGGTGATAATGTGGGTGATGTGGCCGGTATGGGCGCCGATCTTTTCGGTTCTTATGTAGCCACCGTTCTTGCTACTATGGTACTCGGACAGGAAACCATTTCCATAGATAATTTTGGCGGTTATGCGCCGATCCTTTTACCCATGTTAATTGCAGGGGTAGGTATATTGTTTTCTATCGTAGCCACTTTTTTTGTACGGATCAGTGATACCGCAGGCGTAAACACTTCTACTGTACAGAGAGCCCTTAATATGGGCAACTGGGGTTCTATCGTATTAACCGCATTTGCCTGTGCAGGTCTGGTATACTATATATTACCCGAAGTGATGACACTACGCGGTTTGGAATTTACTCGCAATGGTGTAATGGGCGCAATCGTGGTGGGTTTGGTAGTGGGCACTTTAATGAGCCTCATTACAGAATACTATACTGCCATGGGTAAACGCCCGGTAATGTCTATTATTAAGCAGTCGTCAACAGGTCATGCAACCAATGTTATCGGTGGTTTGGCGGTAGGCATGGAATCTACCTGTCTTCCTATATTAGTATTGGCAGGGGGTATCTGGGGTTCTTATGAATGTGCCGGTTTATATGGTGTTGCCATTGCAGCTGCCGGTATGATGGCCACCACTGCTATGCAGTTAGCCATTGATGCTTTTGGTCCTATTGCAGATAATGCAGGTGGCATCGCTGAAATGAGTGAACTGCCAAAAGAAGTGCGTGAAAAAACAGACGTTCTGGATGCCGTAGGTAATACAACTGCAGCCAGCGGTAAAGGGTTTGCAATTGCTTCTGCTGCGTTAACGGCGCTTGCTTTATTTGCAGCATTTGTAGGTGTGGCAGGCATACAGGGTATTGATATTTATAAAGCAAAAGTACTGGCCTCTTTATTTGTAGGGGGTATGATACCTTTTATCTTCTCCTCTCTCGCTATCCGCGCGGTGGGCGAAGCTGCTATGGCCATGGTGGAAGAAGTGCGCCGTCAGTTTCGAACCATTCCCGGTATAATGGAAGGAACAGGTAAACCAGAATATGATAAATGTGTTGCGATATCAACAGAGGCCTCTATCAGAAAAATGATGTTGCCTGGTGCGATTGCCATTGTTTCTCCATTGATCATAGGATTTTTACTGGGACCTGAAGCTTTAGGCGGTTTTCTTGCCGGGGCTACCGTATGTGGAGTGTTGATGGGTATGTTCCAGAATAATGCAGGCGGTGCATGGGACAATGCTAAAAAATCATTCGAGAAAGGCGTTGAGATCAACGGGCAGATGTATTATAAAAAATCTGAACCGCACAAAGCGTCTGTTACAGGTGATACCGTAGGTGATCCGTTTAAAGATACATCAGGACCTTCTATGAATATCCTGATTAAACTTATGTCAATTGTATCACTGGTTATTGCGCCTACACTTGCACAGATACACCATTCGGATATTGTGGCACAACCCCTGATAGAAAAAACAATGGAAGTAAAAGTGCTGAATGGTGATACGATCCGCAATACCGTTCATGCAAAGTCGTTTAATAAAGAGGATGCAGGATTTAAAGATTTAATAGAGGCCGTAAAAAAAGATGGTCTTGCTTCCGGTAGTAAAACAACTATCGAATGGAAAAACGGAATCCTAACTATCAATGGTAAAGATCAACCTGCCAGTGTTGTTAACAAATACGAACCTTATTTTAATGGCCAGAAAAACTTTACCATTAAGATTAAAGAATAAAAACCATTATAAAGATAGTCATAAAAAATCCCGGTCATAGCTGACCGGGATTTTTTTATCTAAGCTATACAATTATTTATTTTGTATTTATATTGAAAGAAATCCTTGCAAATACATACCTACCGTTAAAGCCCATTTGCTGCACACGGCGGCTATAAATAAACCTGCCCGATGATACGTTGCCACTATGGTTATGTTTGTCCTGGTAAACATCAAAAAGATTATTGGTGCCAATGGTAAAGGCAAGAGATTTAGTGATATCATAGCTAAGCGAAAGATCTGTTACAGTCTTTCCTGCAAATTCCTGGTCAAGCGTTTCTCTCTGGCCCGTAAAAGTATTTACCGGAAAGGCTCCGGGATTAGTTGGATTAATGCTTGGGTCGAGGTAAGAAACTTTACCAAAGTAAGCGAAACGTAACATAACACCCACTTTGCTGTGATTATAGTTAATTGTAAAATTTCCCTTAGAAGTAGGATTCGCTACTTCAATTCTGCTCTGGTCTTCCCTATTGAAATAGTTGCCTAATTGTCCCGAGTTAACCAGAACGGGTGAGGCCTTAATGATGGGCTTATCATTAGCATCTTTTTTCACTTCATTTTTTATAAAAGTGGCAGCAAGGGTAAATCTCAATTTATTTACTGAAGCAAAACTGGTACGATAACTTAATACTGCTTCAAGCCCTTTGGCTTTGGTATCAATGGCATTGGTAAAGAAGTTGGCCGCCGTTGCACCATTATCTTTCAATAACTGCGTTAAGGTTGCATCACTTCCTCCGGTAAAATTATTGGTTAACACAATCCGGTTCTTAATGTTAATCAGGTAACCATCTACCGTTAACTCCAATCCTTTCGCGGGTGTTGCCGTAAATCCTACCGAATAATTCTGTGAGGTTTCTTCTTTCAATTGCGGGATGCCTAAAATTTGTGCAGGCTTACTGTCGTTGGTAAAAGTACCACTTTCAACGGGTACCAATCCTGAAGGGGACGATACAAATAACGTATTGGTTTTCGCATAAAATCTTTGCTGCATAGATGGTGCGCGGAAACCACTGGAGGCAGCGGCGCGTAACGTAAAATGATCACTTACCTTATAACGGGTAGCTACTTTATAATTAAGTGTGCCGCCGAAATCTGAATAATTTTCATAACGCAAAGCAAACTCAACTAAAAACTGTTTGCTAAAATCCTGTTCAAGATCAAGATACAAACCAATGTTATTGCGTGAATTTTTCTTTGCATAATCTGGAACAAACCCAGCAAATACCTGGGCGCCTGAAGCAGCACCGGAAGTTGTGTTATAATTTTTATAGGAAGCTTCTTCCCCGGCACGCTGTGAATACTGATCTATACGAAACTCTGCACCATACGCCACATTGAGTCCTGACAGTACAGGAAAGTTGCGGGTCATATCCGCGTTGATGGTATTTTGTAAAAACTTCAACCCACCAGCATTAAAATTTGTTTGCACATTAGCCGTAGTAGCATATTGTGTATAATTGACAGAATTATCAACCGTAAAATCAAAATTGTTTACTCCGAACGTATTGGATAAACTAGCATACCATTTACCAATCTTGCCATCAGCGCCAATAGAAAAAGAATAATCTTTAATATCCGTTTTAATCAAAGGCAAAAATCCATTGGGATATAGTGATAAAGCCTGATTGGCATAAATGCCTGCACCCGAACTGATGGAGGAGGGGTAACGGAAAAATCCTGCGGCGGTACCGTTCTTTTTACTATAGCCACCAAACACATTTAATTTCCAAGTTTGACCAAGAGAGTAGCCGGCATTAATCAAAACGGCGCCACTGGAAATCCTGGAATTACCAATGCGCATATCAAAATTATCTCGTGTCAAACCCCTCGCGTTTAAAATAGAATCATCCCTGTTAGCACCGTTTACATTGGCATATACTGCGCCGCTATAGGTACCCGCCCTGTTAGATTCCTGTCTTAATGAATAGTCGCCGGTAATATTCAGGTATCCTTTTTTATTAAGATCGATACCGTAATTCAAGGCGGCCTGAAACACTCCCCCATCATTTACCTTCACATCATTATAAGATTTGTTATTCAGTTTTCCCAAAGCATAATTTTTGGGATAACGGGTAGTGTTTTCACCGTAGGATACAGAACCACTCAGCACATTCGTAGTTTTCTTTAACACGATATTGATTACACCGGCAATAGCATCGGAACCATATTGCGCCGCTGCACCATCTCTTAATACTTCCACTCTTTCAATGGCTGATAAGGGAATGGTATTAAGATCAGTACCTACCTGTCCACGGTTTACGGTACCATTCACATTTACGAGGGCAGACTGGTGCCTTCTTTTACCATTAACCAGAACAAGAATCTGATCAGTTCCCAATCCTCTTAGCTGCGCCGGGTCCACGTGGTCTGTACCATCGGCAACCGTTTGTCTGGTTGACTGAAATGAGGGAGCGACAAAAGTGAGTAGTTGATTTAAATCTGTCTGACCCACTTCCTTGGCTAATGTTGCCACAGGTATAACATCTACCGGTACCGGTGTTTGTACTTTTGTTCGGGATACATTGCGGGAACCGATCACTGTAATCTGAGCCAGATCCTGCACGGGCTGTAACCCAATAGAAAAATCAGATTGAATACCGTCAAGACTAATGGTGCGGCTTTCGTAGCCTACATAGCTAACTACAATAGCTTTAGCGTTTGCCGGAATAGACAGGCTAAAACGACCATCACTACCTGCGGATGCCCCTGCACCGCCATTTTTTACAATAATACTTGCCTGCGAAAGAGCCTGACTATTTAAAGCATCAAAAACTTTTCCGGTTATTGTTTTCTGAGTTAGGGCAACTATTGGCATTAAAATCACTAAGATCAAAAGCAGTTTATTCATATACGTATATTTTCTATATAATGATTAGCCAAAAATACCGAATAAAAACCAGAAGTTAATTTAGCATCACTTAATTAAAACAGTTGAAGTACGCCTTTGAATTGGGATTGAACCAAATCTTATTAAAAATCTCAACGTGTCTCAATTTGTCTTCATAAGTAAAATTTATTTTTTTTGTTTACGAATACAATCGTAAATTGCTTACGAATAAAATCGTACCAATGGCCGCCGCAAAGCATATAAAACCCACAGAGAGTGAGTTGGAAATATTACGGGTATTATGGGATAAAGGTACCGCCACAGTTAGGGAAGTACACGAAATACTGGCAGAGTTTAAAGATGCGGGCTATACCACCACACTCAAACTTATGCAGATTATGTTTGAAAAAGGGATAGTAAAACGTGATGACAGTAGTAAAACACATATCTACCGCGCCAATATCACAAAAGAAAACACACAGCAGCAGATTGTAGGAAAAATGATTCATTCTTTATTTGGCGGTTCTTCCATGCAACTGGTAATGCAGGCATTGGGTAACCATGCTCCTAACAAAGCCGAATTAGAAGAGATTCAGAAACTATTGGATAACCTGAAAAAACAGTAGCGTTATGCAGCATTTTTTTCAATCCCCTTTTCTGCAGGCATTGGGTTTTGCCATAGCCAATAGTGTATGGCAAACCGCTTTAATTTGGGTACTATATCTAACGATAAGTAATTTTCTACCCTTCTCTGCTGCGGCAAAATACCGTCTGGCCATAGCCGCACAATTCACCAGTTTTAGTTGGTTTATTATCACCCTTCAGTTTTATTATACCCAATATAATGATGCAGGGAAATATGCTTCTTTAGTGGGTTCACAAAATGCTCCGTCTTTTATTTCCGGTAGTACTTCTCAAATTATTTATTACATGGCGATGGCTGAACAGGCATTGCCCTATGTTTCCATGGCCTATCTGGTATTGATGTTACTATTGCTTGCCAGATGGATCATCAGCTACAGCCATACACAACAGGTAAGGAAGAACGGGTTACAAAAGATAGCTGTTGACTGGCGGCTCTTTATTAAAAAAACCGCGTCACAGTTAGGTATTAAAAAAGAGATCCGAATCTTTTTATCTGAAAAAGTTACCACGCCCCTAACCATTGGTTTTCTTACACCCATTATCCTGATACCCGTAGCAAGTATCAATCACCTTACTACAGATCAACTGGAAGCTGTGATGCTACACGAACTCGCACATATTAAAAGATATGATTACCTGGTAAACATGATCATCTCCGTTATTGAGATAAGCCTGTTCTTTAATCCATTTACACAATTATTGCATAAAACTATCTGTAAAGAAAGAGAGAACAGTTGCGATGACTGGGTTTTGCAGTTTCAATACAATGCACCGGCATATGCGGAAGCATTACTGCGCATTGCGTCTCTCCAGGCCTGTCCTGCTTTTGCCATGGCGGCAACCCATAAAAAGAATGACCTGCTCCTGCGTGTAAAAAGAATGATGGGTCAGCAAGAAAACCGTTTCAACTATCGCAAACAATTACTGGCTTTCTTTATGATAACAGGAATGCTGGCTTCTATTGCATGGCTTACTCCCCTTAGAACCTTACCAAAAAATGCTGTTGTTGTAAATAACCATAACGCAATTCAAAAAATAAAAATACCTGCCTATGCTGTAGAACCAATGGCCATACGGGTAGACAACCCTTTGTTCAATCCTGTTTTCTTTTTATCTGCCCCCTTAAAGGCTGAAATGAAAAAAAACCTGGTGATAGCAGAAAAAGAAATCAATGCTATTCCATCTCACAGTGGAGATAGAAAGGATATGGGATTGATTAAATCCATCCCCGCTATTGTAGCCAATGCTTTGGAACAGGCTTCTTTTGAAATGACTGAAAAATCCACGAACTGGAATAAGGAACTTGAAAAAATGGAGTTTGCGAAAATCAATATGGAAAAGAATTTTCGAATGGATAGCTTATTCTTTCTAAAAGGTTTTGTCCCACTGGCTTCAAAAGATATTGAAAGTTCATTGGAATTCATCAATGCTGACATATTGAAAATGAAAAAAGAAATGAAAAAAGTTTCTGATGTAAAAATCAATTTCAGTGCTGAAAGAGAAAAAGCCAGAAGAGATATACAGAAAGCGATGGAAGAACTTAAAAAAATAGGTCCTCTCGATAAACTGGTATTGAATGCGCTTACCCTACCGGGCATACTGTTTGAAAAAGATAAAAATGACAGGCCGATACCAAAAATATTTTTTAAAAGAAAGCAAGCGGAAATAAAGCCCATCCCTCAAACGGAAGAAGTTGACGGAAGTGAAAAAGAAATTATATTGCCAAAAATAACAGAAGAAACGGAAGATCGATCATTAGATAATATAGTAGTACCAGACATTCGCATCAACCTCTCTTCCATACTGTCTGGTGATAAAGTGAGTCCTGAATTGCTAACCTTTATCAGGATGAAACTGGCCCTGATAAAGAAATCCATCGATCATGCGCAGCTTAAAATAATAGCAACGGTTTCTAAAGAAAAAAGAACCACGGAGAAACAATTCATTATCCGGCTTCAATAACGGGTTACCACAAATTTCTTGGGCACCAGTCTCCATATCTATTACCCAGTAAAAACCCGATCAATATTTCATGCGTCCCTTTACTAACGGTATTTAAATTAGAGGTCTGCAAATCATAAGAATAGCCAATGTTGATATTATTATTAATACTCAATCCTACCATCGCCGCAAAACCATCCTTGTAACGGTAAGAAGCACCGGCCCAGATCAGATCCTGGTACTGAAACTTTGCATTCACGTCTACACCCACCGGTAAGGGATTAATATACCGTAGCAGCGCAGAGGGCAGAAAACTTACATCATCCGATAATTGAATCCGGTAACCGGCACTTAAAAAAATATGCGGTATTAATTTTCCATTCTGCAGGTATACGGTATTATCAGAAAATGCGAGTTGTTGTGGAATGATTTGCTGCGCAGATAATCCCACAAAATAATTTCGCGAATACAACCATAGTCCCGCGCTGATATCAGGCTTTAATCTATTGATCACACCGCTTCCGGCAACGGCAGGATCCACAGTGGTGTTACCAAAATTGAGTTTACTTGCATCAAGGCTCACATTAGTCATGCCCACTGAGATGCCTGCAGAGAGACTCGTGCCTGGCCCGATACCAATATGATACGCATAGGTTCCGTAGGCAGCAAACCTGTTCAATGGACCGGTCCTATCATTTAAAATAGTAAAGCCTACACCATGATGCGGCTCTGCAGAAGTATAATCTCTCCAATAGGCCTCACCTCTTGGGTTAGAACCGCTGGCATGAAAACTGGTAGCCGATTCCCGGTCGTAAGCACTTTTTTTTAAGGGTCCATGTATGGTAAGATACGTAGTAACTGGTGCATCCTGAAGCCCCACCCATTGTAAACGGTGACTGGCTTTTACATCCCAGTAATTCTCAATACCTGCCACAGCAGGATTGATAATATAATTGTTCATGATATACTGGGTATAGTAAGGACGCTGTTGTGCGGAAGCCTTGAAACAGATAAACAACCCAATAATAACAATGATTCTCTTCACATGCATAATGGCTACTTAATTATGGTTACAGCCCCTTTAATAATTTCTCTTCCGTTTTTGGGATTGATGATATAATAATAGGTGCCAATTGACAATGGCTTTCCATTATAGGTTCCATCCCAGTCCACATCATATCCGGTAGAATGAAACACAACCTGTCCATACCGGTTATATACATCTATCTCAGCACCAGGATAACTTTCCAGGTATTTAATCCGCCAGGTGTCATTAATACCATCACCATTTGGAGAAAATACATTTGGAACCACGGGCGCTTTTAACACCTCTATAAAGATAGTATCACTCACGGAACATCCCCCTTTTCCGGTAAGAATAAGTTTGTAAGTAATATCATCTGCCGGTGTTGATTTTGGTGTTGCAGCCGTATCACTATTTAAATATAAAGACGGATACCATTGATAGTGCAGCTCACTACCATATACAAATTTAGGTTTGATCGTAATGACTCCACCCTGCAATAATTTTAGGTTAGGGCCCATCACTAATTTTGGATAAGGATATACGGTGATCATTTTACTGGTTGTGTCACTCACACAACCCTGCCCATTGAAAAAATAATAACTCACAGTGAAAGTTCCCGAATCTGTAAATTTTTTAGTCGGATTCTGTAGCGTAGAAATAGTACCATTGGCCAGATCCCATGCCCAAATGGCGGCTGCGCTGCTCATTCCATTGCCTGTATCTTTGAAAACGATGCTATCACCTACACAAACTTCAGAAGGGGTAGCTGTAAAACTGGCTTTGGGTTGCGGATAAATAGTGGTTAAGGATTTAGTAAGCGAATCCTTACATCCGTCTTTGGTAGTTATTTGCAACGAAACATTATACGGACCCAGGGCTGAATATTTATGAATGGGTTCTTTTAATGTTGATGAACTGGGATCATTCGGATCATTGAACTGCCATAAATAACTAAACAGTGATTCAGACCCATCCTCAATAGTAGATTGATTGGTAAACTGTCCTTTCCCATCCGGTAAACAGATTCCCGGCAGAGTAAACGTAGGTTTTGGCAGGTAATTTACTTTAATGGGTTGAACATTTACAGTACTTCTGCAGCCACTGTCCGTAATAACCTGCAGGCTGATACTATATGTTTTCGCCATAGCAAACTGCCTGATGTAACTATTGTTATTTGTTCTCGTCACAACCGCTGTTCCATCATCATAGTTCCAATTTCGTTGTATTATGTTACTGTAATTCGCCACTGAACTGTCCGTAAATACCAAATCATTTTTCTGGCAAACAGGATTACTGATGGTCCATTTTGCGAGAGGACTTGGCCAGACTGTAATATTCCGTGAGGCTGAATCCATACAATTTTTGGTGGAGGTATACAGATATTTAATAGCAAAGGTCCCTACACCCGCCGTCTGTGCATTGAATAGGCCCGTACTGCTTACACCGTTTCCTGTATAGGTAAAAGATCCGGGTACCTGTGGATCAAATTTGGCCTGGGTAATTTGCCGTGAAGACGCCTCATTACAGATACCGGCAATGGTTACAAAAGATACTTTCGGACTTGCATTAACAGTAATCGTCTGGCTTACAGGGCTTGAACAGGACGCAGCATTACCTGAATAAGCTACCAGTTTAATAGTGTAATTTTTAGAAGCCGGTGTTTGAAAGTCCGGATAACGGTAACCATAAATTTTATTAGGAAAAGGATCTTCGTCCACCGTTTTTTTGGTAAGGTCATTGGCATCCCAGAATATTTCAAGACGGGTAACATTACCAAAGTCAACCGTTGATTTATTTTTGATACGTACAGAATCATTACTGCACAAACCGGTAGGTTTCTGCACTTCAAAAGCGGCTATAGGATTTGCGCCATTCACTGTAAAGTCTCTTACAAGTGATGCCACGCATCCCTGGGAAGTTACTGTAACAGATACTTTATAGTTAGCCGCCTTATTATATTTAATAGAAGGATTTTTGGCTGTGCTGTTTTTTGGATTGGGACCTGGTGTTACAGCAGGCGAGCCGGCATTCATGTCCCAGAGATAAGTAAAATTGGTTGCCCCGTCTGCACTTTTAGTTGTATCGGTAAACAAAGCATTCGCATCATTCAAACAAACCTCGGGAACAATAAAACCCGGTTCCGGTATGGCGGTAACTTTAAACTGGGGACTAATTCTGAAAGTATCACTCTGGCAACCTGAAAAAGATTCAACCACCAGTTTTACATCCTTAGGTCCGTACGTAGCATATTTGGTAGATTGGGGAGCATTGGTGGTTGATATGATTGGCCCCGCGCCATTATCCAGATCCCATATCCATTTGGCAATGGTACCAGGCGTTTGTAAAGTAGAAGCATCTGTAAAACTGACCGTTTCATTTACACAGGCGGTAGGTGGCAATATATATTTGGCAACGGGCTTGTTAGATATTTTTATAGCCTGAATTTTTTCTGCAGAAACACAACCGATAGCAGATACCACTTTTAGTTTAATATCATAACTGCCGGTACCAGCCGAGCTGTACAATTTAGGTGCAATTGTTGCGGTTGTAAGATCAGCAGTTGTGCCATCTGAAAAATCCCACAACCATCTGATAAGTGTACTATTGGAGCCTGAACTTTGATCCGTTAATTGAACAGGGTCTGATAAACAACCGCCATTACCGGTTACAAAATTGGCCACAGGCGCTTCATTAACTGCAACAGGTATGGTAAAAATCTGATCAGTACTTCCACATCCATCTGGCGTTCCTGATGTGGTATACAATTTAATCGTGTCCCTTAAAGCAGCAGTATTGGCTCGCGAAAAACTAAAAGAGGTTTTGGGACTATAATAGTTAAGTGTTAATCCATTTCTGGAAGTAGTACTGTCGGGCTGTTGACCTGTTACCGGTCCTATGGTGGCATTGGGTATAATATTTGGTGCCGCTGAAAAATCCCATTTAATAGTAGTGGGCTGAAAACTTAAGGGAACAGAAAATTGAAGAGGAGAATTTGCACAGGTTACAGCTGAATCGATCCGGGCAAATTGATTCTGGAAACTTGCAACAGGTGTGAAATCTCTGATATTGGTTCCGGCATTGTAACCATAACTTTCAGCGCTTCCAAAACCATAAGCTATGGCATTAAAGCCTGTATCAGAATACAAACTATGTGATCCGGCATTAACAGGTAAAATAGCATAAGAATAATTCGTATCCTGTGGATGTGCCTGAAAACTCGCTGACTTTGAAATCCCATCAATTGTGAAACTTGTGACACCACCTTTTTTGAGAACTATATTGATATAACTCTGTAAGATCAGAAATTTGGATGCAGAATACAGGGTTATATTATTTATGGTTTGTTCAACCGGACTTAAGTAGATCATTTCAGGATCACCGAATGGAGTTGTATTTGGGTTACCCTCCTGTCCCTGCGTAGTACAATATTGAGCAACCATAATAGGTTTATCTGATTCAATCAGATTAGGCACAGGTGGGTTAGTTCCAGAAGCATTGGCATTTTTAAATTGATAATAAAATCCATTGACTAAGGAAGAAGATGGTAAAATATTACCATTGAGCTTTACAACGGTTGTAGGATCTGTTACACAAACCCGATAAAAATTATTGGGTTGAGAACCGGTTGGTACTGTAAGGTATTTTTTACCCCATGCCACAGACGGGAAAGCCTGCGCAAAAATATTATCCGCACTTCCACCTGCATTTCCTGCTCCACCAATACTTATTTTGCCGGCTCCTGAAAAGACAGCAATCTTTTTACAACCCCCACTCCCATTGGAACTGATCGATCTGATACGTGAACCGGTAAGATCAGTTCCCTGATTTCCGGTTGTGGTACCCATAACATTATATATTTGACCTGCATTTAAAGAAACAGTAAAAGGTGTTCCTGCAGCTTTTCCATTAAGGTTAGCAGCGGAGGGGGTAATTTCTACAGATGTATTGTCTTCGGTGGCTACCACAAAGAAAAAAGAATTGGAATTTGCCGCATTTGAAGACTGCGTAAAATTTACAGAGTAATAATCCCTTCCTAAAGTATTTGTTGGAAATAAAAGAGACGCTCCTGAAACATTAGCATTATAAATGTGCGCATACGCTACAATACTTACATCACTGGTAATATGTATCCCTCTGTCAAATAAACCGGGAGTCGAAATCCTTGCATCCTGAATTCCAGTTTTAGGGATGGGATTTGAAGTGGTTACCTGATTGGCAATAACAGCATAGGTTTGCTTATATCCTACTACACCAGGTATTTCAACCGTTACCGAAGCATTTTTGTCTGAGGTAAAATAAAGCACCATATCCTGCGAACCTCCATTGGATGCATTGCCGGCCATATTAATATGGTAGCCATACCCAACCCAGAAATCTTTCCCCTTATTAGAAAAGTCCTGCCCATAACCCAAATACTGCATCCACAGCAATAGAAAAATAAACACAAATCTCGTACACTTCATGGGGCCATCGTGGGGGTTAGCAATTCGCAATCCGTTAGAACACAAGGTTTAAAATTAAGACTTCTCTACATACCAGCCACTTAATAGAGCCATTAAAAAGTTAATTTGTTGTCTTTTATTTGATCTTTTATACCAGGTCCATAACAGAACAAAAAATCAAGAATAGAGAGGTTAGGTTGGAACCCGATCCTGTCTTCAAAAACCTGGGTATACTGAAACCTCATCGGCTGATCCTGAAAATTTTTGGGAAGGATCGTGTTCCGCCTGTCTGTCACCTCCGGTGGATATATTTTTTGATAATGATCCGTCACCGATACCTCCCCTGAA